>NZ_JBSFKO010000015.1:0-235010 GCF_053598575.1 Streptomyces sp. NPDC001100 | reverse complement strand
ACCGTGGTGGCAGCGGTGGTGGGCGTCCCGGTGGTTTCCGCCGCGACGACAGCCGTGGTGACCGCCCCCCGTTCAGGCGTGACGACCGCAGCGACAACCGAGGCGGCGAGCGTCGCGACGACAACCGTGGCGATCGCGGTGGTTTCCGGCGTGATGACAGCCGGGGTGAGCGTCCGCCCTTCCGACGGGACGACAACCGCGGTGGCGGTGGCGGTTTCCGACGGGACGACAGTCGCGGTGAGCGTCCGCCGTTCCGTCGTGACGACCGTGACAACCGGGGCGAGCGTCCCGCGTTCCGGCGTGACGACGACCGCGGTGACCGTGGCAGCTACCCCCGTCGTGACGACCGTGGTGGCAGCGGCGGTGGCGATCGCGGTGGATACCGCGGGCGCGACGACCGTTCTGCCGGCCCGCGTCGTGATGACCGTGCTGCGGCTCCGCGCCGTGACGATCGGCCGGCCGGTCCTCGTCGTGATGACCGTGGTGGCAGCGGTGGTGGGCGTCCCGGTGGTTTCCGCCGCGACGACAGCCGCAGTGAGCGTCCCGCGTTCCGGCGTGACGACCGCAGCGACAACCGAAGTGACAACCGGGGCGGCGAGCGTCCGCCCTTCCGGCGTGATGACCGGAGGGACGACCGCCGTGACGGTGACCGTCCCGCGTTCCGGCGGGATGACGACCGCGGTGACCGCGGCAGCTACCCCCGCCGTGACGACCGTCCGTCCGGCCCGCGTCGCGATGACCGTGGAGAGCGTCCGGCCTTCCGCCGGGATGACAGCCGTGGTGAGCGTCCGCCGTTCCGTCGTGACGACCGTGACAACCGGGGCGAGCGTCCCGCGTTCCGGCGTGACGACGACCGCGGTGACCGCGGCAGCTACCCCCGCCGCGACGACCGTTCTGCCGGCCCGCGTCGCGATGACAGGCCCGCCGGTCCTCGTCGGGATGACCGTGGTGGCAGCGGTGGTGGCGAGCGCGGTGGGCGTCCCGGTGGTTTCCGCCGCGACGACAGCCGCAGTGAGCGTCCCGCGTTCCGGCGTGACGACGAGCGCGGTGACCGTGGCGGCTACCCTCGCCGCGACGACCGGCGGGACGACCGTCGGGGCGACGACAGGCGCGGCGGCGGCCGGTTCCGGGACGACCGGGAACGTGACCGCGACCGCGAGCCGATCAAGCGGCTGCCGATCCCCGAGGACGTCACGGGCGACGAGATCGACAAGGACGTACGTCAGGAGCTGCTGAGCCTGCCGAAGGGGCTGGCCGAGGACGTGTCGAAGAACCTGGTGATGGTCGCCCGGCTCATCGACGAGGACCCCGAGGGCGCCTACGCCTACTCCAAGATCGCCCTGCGGCTGGCGTCGCGTGTCGCCGCCGTACGTGAGGCGGCAGGGTTCGCCGCGTACGCGAACCAGAAGTACAGCGAGGCGCTGGCCGAGTTCCGGGCCGCGCGGCGGATGACCGGCAGCGTGGATCTGTGGCCCGTGATGGCCGACTGCGAGCGTGGGCTCGGGCGGCCGGAGAAGGCGCTGGAGATGGCCGGGGCCCCCGAGGTGCACAAGCTCGACAAGGCCGGACAGGTCGAGATGCGGCTCGTCGCGGCCGGTGCCCGGCGTGACATGGACCAGCTCGACGCGGCCATCGTCACACTCCAGAGCCCCGAGCTCGCCTCGAACACCGTGCAGCCGTGGACCGCGCGACTGCGGTACGCCTACGCCGACGCCCTGCTCGCGGCCGGCCGTGAGGACGAGGCACGGGAGTGGTTCGCCAAGGCCGTGGAGTCCGACAAGGACGGCAGCACGGACGCTTCGGACCGGCTCGCCGAGATGGACGGTGTCGAGTTCGTCGACGCGTTCGTCGAGGACGAGGAGGACGAGGACGACACCGACGTCGACACGGGTGCCGACTCCGAGGTCGACGACGAGATCGACGGCGAGGTCGACGATGAGGCCGCCCCTCAGGCGGAGGCCTCCGTAGCCGACGAGGTGGACGTCGACGACGAGGATGACGACGTCGAGGACGGGATCGAAGACGACGAGGACGACGAGGACGACGAGGACGAGGCCGTGGCCGAGCCCGCCGTCGCTGTCGAGGCCAAGGACGACAACAAGGCTGACGACGACAAGGCTGACGACAAGGACTGACGCCAACGCCCGTCAGCAGTGACGAAAAGGGCGGGACCCCGACACCGGGGTCCCGCCCTTTTCGTGTTTCCGGTGTCTCAGGGCTCCAGCGCCCGCAGCACCAGCCCCGACGCCGGCTTCGGGCCGAAGGACGTGGACTTGCGGGGCATGGTGACGCCCTGGCGGGCCAGGTCGCGTACGACCTCCTCGCGGACGGGGTGCATCAACACGGCCGTACCGCCGTCGCGTTCGGCCTTGCGGACGGTGGCGGCGGTGTCGTGGATGTAGGCGATGCGGGTCGGGTCGTCCTCAGGGATGAGCCAGACGTGGTCCAGGAGGGTGGCGTGCAGGACCGTGGCGTCCAGGGTGCGCCAGGCGGCGGGGCGGTCGGCGGGGATCGTACGGGCCAGGAGGCCGGGGTCCGGGTGGTCGACCAGGTGGAAGGCGCCGTCGCCGGCGAGGAGGAAGGCGTTGCCCGCGCAGGCCGCGTCGGCGAGGGCCTCCAGGGCTTCCGGGAGTGGCACTTCCAGGTGTTGGACGCGGAACAGGCCGTCGAGGGAGGACAGGGCGTCGGTGACCGGGACGCCGTGCAGGAGGCGGTGGATCGCGCGGACGCGGAGCGGGTAGCGGGCCGTGTCGACGAGGAGGACGAGGCCGTAGTCCCAGGGGCTGGGGGAGGGGTGCTCCGCGCGTAGACGTCGGTAGGTCGCCCAGCGGTGGTGGCCGTCGGCGATGAGGGCCTGGTGGTGGGACAGGTCCGTCTGGATGCGGGTGAGCTCGGTGGGGTCGGTGACCGCCCAGAGGCGGTGGTTGTAGCCGTCCTCCGTGGTCGTCGAGAGCAGTGGGGGCTGCTCGGCGATGCGCTCGACGATCGTCGTCGTGTCCGCCGGTGAGCCGTTGCCGCGGTAGGTCAGGAGCAGGGGTTCGAGGTTGGCGGAGGTGGCCCGCATGAGGGCCGCGCGGTCCGCGATCACGTGCGGCATGACGTCCTCGTGCGGCAGGACCACGCCCTCCGACGGGTCCGACAGGCGCAGGGCGCCGATGACGCCGCGCTGCAACAGGCCGTTGCCGTCGTGCTGTTCGTAGACGTACAGGCCGGGCTCGGGGTCGGTGGTGAGGACTCCCTCGGAGAGCCAGCGGTTCAGGGTGTCGGCGGCCTGTTCGTTGCGGGCACTGGGGGTGACGGCCTGCGGGAGGATCAGCCGGACGATGTTGTGCGGGTCGGAGTCCTGAAGGTGGTGCAGACCGTCGGGGCGGACGACGACGTCGTACGGTGGGGACGTCACGGCGGCCAGGCTGCCGACCAGGTCTGGGTCGTAGCGGAGGCCTCGGAACGGGGTGAGTTCCAGGCCTCGGCGCTCCGTTGCTTCCGAGTGACCTGCGGTGTTCATCCCGGCATCGTACGTGTGTCAGTGGCGTGCGGGATGATCGGGTGAAAGCGATCGAACGAGGAGCGATGTGGAATGAGCCAGAGCGTCAGGACGAAGCCCGAGGGCAGTGGCCGGGCCCTGAGCGAGGCGTACGACACGGCGCTGCTCGACCTCGACGGGGTGGTGTACGCGGGGGGCAACGCGATCGCCCATGCCGTCGACTCGCTCGCCACCGCCCGCGCCGGCGGGATGCGGCTCGCCTATGTCACCAACAACGCGCTGCGGACGCCCGACGCGGTGGCCGGGCATCTCACCGAGCTGGGGATACCGACCGGGGCCGATGACGTCATCACCTCCGCGCAGGCCGTCGCCCGGCTGATCAGCGAGCAGGTGCCGGCCGGTTCCCGGGTGCTGGTGATCGGCGGGGAGGGGCTGCGGGTCGCGCTGCGCGAGCGCGGACTCGAGCCCGTCGACTCGGCCGACGACGATCCGGTGGCGGTCGTGCAGGGGTACGGCGGCCCCGACCTGGTGTGGGGGCGGTTCGCGGAGGCCTGTTACGCGATCGCGCGCGGGGTGCCGTGGTTCGCGTCCAACACCGATCTGACGATCCCGAGCGCGCGCGGCATCGCGCCGGGCAACGGCGCCGCGGTGGAGGTCGTGCGGATAGCGACCGGGGCCGAGCCGCAGGTGGCGGGGAAGCCGTTGCCGCCGATGCACAAGGAGACGATCCTGCGGACGGGCGCGGAGCGGCCGTTGGTGGTGGGGGACCGGCTGGACACGGACATCGAGGGGGCGTTCAACGGGGAGGTCGACTCGCTGCTCGTCCTGACCGGTGTGACCGACGGAGCGCAGCTTCTCGCCGCGCCGCCGCAGCACCGGCCGACGTACGTCGACGCCGATCTGCGGGGCCTGCTCACCGGGCAGCCCGAGGTCAGCGAGGCGGGAGACGGCTTCCGGTGCGGGGGTTGGACCGCGACGGCGGGACGCGAGCGGCTGGAACTCGACGGTGAGGGCGAGCCCTTGGACGGACTCCGGGCGCTCTGCGCGGCGGCCTGGACGGCGGCGGGGGACGGCTCCTGTGCGCTGGACGGGGCGAAGGCGTTGGCGCGACTGGGGTTGTGAGCCCGACTCGACCGCGAGAGGCGATGCGAGGGTAGGCTAACCTAACCTCGTGTTGGTCGACAGTCCCTCAGAACAGCGCGCGGAGACCGCCCCCGCGCCCCCAACCCGCCGGGCGGTACGAGTCCTTGGGCTCTTCGTCTCCCTGGCGCTCCTGCTGCTCGTCGCCCTGGCGAGCATCGCGATCGGCGCGAAATCGCTGCCGTTGGGGGACGTGTGGCACGGCCTGTTCCATGACACGGGGACGTACGCGGACATCGTGGTCGGCGACCGCGTCTCCCGTACGGTCCTCGGGCTGCTCGCCGGTGCCGCGCTCGGCCTCTCCGGAGCCGTGCTCCAGGCGCTCACCCGCAACCCGCTCGCGGACCCCGGGCTGCTCGGCATCAACGCCGGCGCGTCGGCCGCGGTTGTCACCGCCATCACGTATTTCGGTGTCACCTCGCTGAGCGGCTATGTCTGGTTCGCCTTCGCGGGCGCGGCGGCGGTCGGCGCGCTGGTCTGGTTCCTGGGCGGGAGCCGGGGCGCCACCCCCGTGCGCCTCGCCCTCGCGGGCACCGCGATCAGCGCCGCGCTCTACGGCTATCTCCAGGCCGTCATGATCATGGACGACGCGGCGCTCTCCAAGATGCGCTTCTGGACGGTCGGTTCACTGGCCTCGGCCACCGGCTCGACCATCACCCAGGTCGCGCCGTTCCTGGCGGTCGGCACGGTCGTCTCGCTGCTGCTCGCCCGGCCGCTGAACGCGGTGGCGATGGGCGACGACACCGCCCGCGCCCTCGGCGCGAACCTCAACCGGACCAGGGCGCTCGCCATGCTCTCCGCGACCGTGCTGTGCGGGGCCGCGACTGCCGCCTGCGGGCCGATCGTGTTCGTCGGCCTGATGGTGCCGCACGTGGTGCGCTCCTTCACCGGCCCCGACCTGCGCTGGATCCTGCCGTACGCCACGATCCTGTCGCCCGTGCTGCTGCTCGGCGCCGACGTCGTCGGCCGGCTGATCGCGCGGCCCGCGGAACTCCAGGTCGGCATCGTCACCGCGGTCATCGGCGGCCCGGTCTTCATCTACCTCGTACGACGGCGGAGGACGGCCCAGCTGTGAAGGCCACACCCACTCAAGCGCTCCGAACGAAGGCCGTGCGTACCGGCGGCCTCTCCCTCCGCCTCGACCTCCGCGCCGTCACCGTCGTCGTCCTGCTCCTGGTCTGCGCGCTCGCCGCGAGTGTCGTGCTGATCGGGACCGGCGACTTCCCGATCCCGGCCGGTGACGTCCTCAGGACGCTGTTCGGGGGCGGAGACGCGGGCCAGGAGTTCATCGTCAACCAGCTGCGGCTGCCCCGGGTCCTCGTCGGGCTGCTGGTCGGCGCCTCGCTCGGGCTCGGCGGCGCGCTGTTCCAGTCCATCTCCCGCAATCCACTGGGCAGTCCGGACGTGCTGGGCCTCTCGCAGGGCTCGACGGCAGGGGCGCTCGTCATGATCGTGCTGTTCTCCGGCAGCGCCACCGCCGTCACCCTCGGCGCGCTCGTCGGCGGTCTGGTCACCGGGCTCGCGATCTATCTGCTCGCCTGGAAGCAGGGGGTGCACGGGTACCGCCTGGTCCTGGTCGGCATCGGCGTCTCCGCCGTCGTCACCGCGGTCAACGGCTATCTGCTCACCAAGGCCGACCTCGTCGACGCGGCCCGGGCGGTCGTGTGGATGACCGGTTCCCTCAACGGCCGTGACTGGGCCCAAGTCTGGCCGCTGCTCGGCCTGTGCGCCGTACTGCTTCCGCTCGTCCTCGCCAACGCGCGCGGGCTGCGGATGATGGAGATGGGCGACGACGTGTCGTACGCCCTCGGAGTGCGGGTCGAGCGCGTACGGCTGCTGCTGATGGTGGCCGCCGTGCTGCTCACCGCCGCCGCGACGGCCGCCGCGGGACCCGTCGGCTTCGTCGCCCTCACGGCGCCGCAGCTGGCCCGTCGGCTGACCCGCTCGCCGGGTCCGAACCTGGTGCCCTCGCTGTGCATGGGCGCCACCCTGCTGGTCACCGCCGACTGGGCCTCCCAACGGGCCTTCGGCGCCGACCAGTTGCCCGTGGGCGTGGTCACCGGAGTGCTCGGCGGGGTCTACCTGCTGTGGCTCCTGGTCACCGAGCGCAGGGCGGGCCGGATATGAGCAACCAGAGCAACCAGCGCGGCCTCAGCAGCGGGCTGAACAATCGAAGGAGCACCGTGAACCGCCTGTCCGCCGAGAACGTCACCCTCGCCTACGACCAGCGCGTCATCGCACGCGAGCTGTCGGTGGAGATACCCGACAACTCCTTCACGGTGATCGTCGGCCCGAACGCGTGCGGCAAGTCCACGCTGCTGCGGGCCCTTTCGCGAATGCTGAAGCCGAGCGAGGGCCGGGTGCTGCTCGACGGGCAGGTCATCCAGTCGATGCCCGCGAAGAAGGTCGCACGGACGCTCGGCCTGCTCCCTCAGACGTCCATCGCCCCCGACGGGATCACCGTCGGCGACCTCGTGGGCCGCGGCCGGTACCCGCACCAGGGCATCCTGCGCCAGTGGTCCCAGGAGGACGAGCGGGTCGTACAGGAGTCGATGGCGCAGACCGGGGTCGCCGAACTCGCCGACCGCTATGTCGACGAACTCTCCGGCGGGCAGCGGCAACGCGTGTGGATCGCCATGGCGCTCGCCCAGCAGACGCCCCTGCTGCTGCTCGACGAGCCGACCACCTACCTGGACATCCAGCACCAGATCGACGTCCTCGACCTCTGCGCCGAACTGCACGAGGAGCAGGGCCGCACGCTGGTCGCGGTGCTGCACGACCTCAACCACGCGGCCCGGTACGCCACGCACCTCATCGCGCTGCGGGAGGGCGCGGTGATCGCGGAGGGGGCACCGAGCGACATCGTCACGGCGGAACTGGTCGAGGAGGTCTTCGGGCTGCGCTGCCAGGTCATCGACGACCCGGAGACGGGGACGCCGCTCGTGGTGCCGGCGGCGCGCAAGGCACACGCGCGGGCCGACCGCCCAAAAGTGGCCGCTACAGAAGCTTCCTGAGGCGGAACAGGTCGAACACGTTGGCCTCCAGCTTCACCCGGCCCGAGCCCCAGGCCTTCGCGAAGTTCAGGCCGCCGTTGACCATGGCCACCAGGTCGTCGCCGGCCATGGTCAGCCTGATCTGGGCCTTCTCCGGCGGAAGGCCCTCCACGGTCTCGTCCACCACGATCCGGCCGCCGGTCAGCCGCCCGACGAAGGTGACGTCGAGATCGGTGATCCGGCAGCTGACCGAACGGTCCATGGCCGCGGCGGCGCGGACATTGCCGTCGGCCTGCTGCATGTTGTCCGAGAGCTTTTCGAGTGCGGCGCGGCACTCCTGGATCGTTGCCATCGTGATCGACGGTACCCCAGGCCTTCGGGGTAGCGTCTGGGCATGAGCGACTCAGTTCCCGAGGCCGAGGCCGGGACCCCGGCCGAGGCCGTACCGGAGGCGGAGCCCACGTACGACCCCGCCGCCCCCGCCCCGCTGAACGTGGACCGCACCCCGAGCGGCAACGCCGACGTCGACGCCCAGCTCGGGCGCCTCGCCGACACCGACCACCTCGCCACGGACGGCCACGTCGAGGTGTACGAGGATGTACACCGGGGGCTGCGCGACGCGCTCACCGCGCTCGACGCCCGCCCGGGACCTCCGGCGCCCCCATCGACGTATGGCAATAGGCAATAGGAGCTGAACGGAACGTGGCAGGAGTGGCACGCCGCCGTCTCGACGCCGAGCTGGTGCGGCGCAAGCTCGCGCGCTCGCGGGAGCACGCGAGCCAGCTGATCGCCGCAGGGCGGGTCACCGTCGGCAGGACCGTCGCGACCAAGCCCGCCACCCAGGTGGAGACGGCGGCGGCCATCGTCGTCGTGGCGGACGACGACGACCCCGACTACGTGTCGCGGGGCGGCCACAAGCTCGCGGGCGCGCTGGAGGTCTTCGTACCGCAGGGGCTCGTGGTCGGGGGGCGGCGGGCGCTGGACGCCGGCGCGTCCACCGGAGGCTTCACCGATGTGCTGCTGCGGGCGGGTGCCGCGCAGGTCGTGGCGGTCGATGTCGGGTACGGGCAACTCGCGTGGTCTCTGCAGAGCGATGAACGCGTCACCGTCAAGGACCGTACGAACGTACGCGAGTTGACGCTTGAAGCGATCGATGGGGAGCCTGTGGATCTTGTCGTGGGGGATCTGTCCTTCATCCCGCTCGGGCTGGTGCTGCCCGCCCTGGTGCGGTGCACGAAGCCGGACGCGGACCTGGTGATGATGGTCAAGCCGCAGTTCGAGGTGGGGAAGGAACGGCTGGGGAGCGGCGGTGTGGTCCGCAGTCCGGAACTGCGGGCCGAGGCCGTGCGCGGAGTCGCCCGGCGGGCGGCCGAGTCGGGACTCGGGGTGCAGGGTGTGACCGCCAGCCCGCTGCCCGGGCCGTCCGGGAATGTCGAGTACTTTCTGTGGCTGCGGGCCGGCGCACCCGAACTGGACCCGGCCGATGTTGACCGTGCAGTGGCGGAGGGGCCGCGTTGACACAGAACCGAGCTCGTACTGTTTTCCTCCTCGCGCACACGGGTCGCCCCGCGGCGATCCGGAGTGCCGAACTGGTGGTCAAGGGGCTCCTGCAGTCCGGCATCGGAGTGCGCGTCCTGGAGTACGAGGCACGCGACCTGCCGCTCCCGGACGAGGTGGAGACGGTCACCGAGGCCACCCCGCAGTGCCTTGAGGGCTGCGAACTGCTCATCGTCCTCGGCGGCGACGGCACCCTGCTGCGCGGCGCGGAGTTCGCGCGGGCGTCCGGGGTGCCGATGCTCGGCGTCAACCTCGGCAGCGTGGGGTTCCTCGCGGAGGCCGAGCGGGACGATCTCGACAAGGTCGTGGACCGGGTGGTCACCCGTGCCTACGAGGTCGAGGAGCGGATGACCGTCGATGTCGTCGTGCACAAGAACGGCAACATCGTGCACACGGACTGGGCGCTGAACGAGGCGGCGGTGCAGAAGGCCGGCGCCGAGAAACTGCTGGAAGTCGTGCTGGAGATCGACGGGCGCCCGGTGACTGGGTTCGGGTGTGATGGGATCGTTTGTGCGACGCCCACCGGGTCCACGGCGTACGCGTTCTCCGCGGGTGGGCCTGTGGTGTGGCCCGAGGTGGAGGCGTTGCTGATGGTGCCCATCAGTGCGCATGCGCTGTTCGCGAAGCCGTTGGTGACCTCGCCGGATTCCGTGTTGGCGGTGGAGGTGTTGCCGCACATTCCTCCGGGGGTGTTGTGGTGTGACGGGCGGCGGACGGTCGAGTTGCCTGCTGGGGCTCGGGTTGAGGTGCGGCGGGGGGCTGTGCCTGTGCGGCTGGCTCGGCTGCATCACGCGTCGTTCACCGATCGGC
The DNA here is from genome assembly GCF_053598575.1 of Streptomyces sp. NPDC001100. Taxonomy (NCBI): domain Bacteria; kingdom Bacillati; phylum Actinomycetota; class Actinomycetes; order Kitasatosporales; family Streptomycetaceae; genus Streptomyces; species Streptomyces sp. NPDC001100. The sequence goes on along the minus strand of NZ_JBSFKO010000015.1, from coordinate 225,026 downwards.
TTGTCGCCAAGTTCGCTCTGCCTGTTTCGGGGTGGCGGGGGGCTCCTCACTAGCTGCGGCTGAGTGGGGGCTGAGCGCACGGTTCCCCGCGCCCCAAGAAACAAAAACAGGTGGGGACACTCCCCCGGGTGACAGGGTGCCTCGCGCTTCTCCCGCCCTACCTCGTAAGGTCTTCACCGTGCTGGAAGAGATGCGGATACGGTCGCTCGGAGTCATCGACGACGCTGTCGTCGAGCTGTCGCCGGGGTTCACCGCTGTCACGGGTGAGACGGGTGCGGGCAAGACCATGGTCGTCACCAGTCTCGGGTTGTTGCTCGGGGGCCGGGCGGACCCGGCGCTGGTGCGGATCGGGGCGAAGAACGCGGTCGTGGAGGGGCGGATCTCCGTCCCTCCGGGCGGCGCGGCCGTGCTGCGCGCCGAGGAGGCCGGGGCCGAGCTGGAGGACGGGACGCTGCTCATCAGCCGTACCGTTTCCGCCGAAGGGCGGTCCCGGGCACATCTGGGCGGGCGTTCCGTGCCGGTGGGGGTGCTCGCGGAGCTGGCCGACGAGCTGGTCGCCGTGCACGGGCAGACCGACCAGCAGGGGCTGTTGAAGCAGTCCCGGCAGCGGCAGGCGCTCGACCGGTACGCCGGGGACGCCGTCACCGGGCCGCTGGCCAAGTATGCGGAGGCGTACCGGCGGCTGCGGGCCGTCGCCGTAGAGCTGGACGAGATCACCACACGCGCGCGGGAGCGGGCCCAGGAAGCCGACATGCTGCGCTACGGCCTCGACGAGATCGCGGGCGTGGAACCGCGTGCCGGTGAGGACGTGGAACTGGCCGCCGAGGCCGAGCGGCTCGGGCACGCGGAGGCGCTGGCGTCCGCCGCGACGGTCGCGCACGCCGCGCTCGCCGGCAACCCCGAGGACCCCGAGGGCATCGACGCGGCGACCCTCGTCGCCGGTGCGCAGCGGGCTCTGGAGGCCGTCCGGTCGCACGACTCGGCGCTGGCCTCCCTGACCGACCGGATCGGTGAGATCGGCATCCTGCTGGGCGACGTGGCGGGGGAGCTGGCGGGCTACGCCGACGACCTGGACGCCGATCCGCTGCGGCTGGCCGCCGTGGAGGAGCGGCGGGCCGCTCTCAACGCGCTCACCCGGAAGTACGGCCAGGACATCGCGGCCGTGCTCGCGTACGCCGAGCAGGGGGCCGCGCGGCTCACCGAACTCGACGGCGACGACGAGCGGATCGACGAGCTGACCGCCGAGCGGGACGCGCTGCGGGGTGAACTGGGCGGCCTGGCACAGGCGTTGACCGACGCCCGGACGGAGGCCGCCGAGCGGTTCGCCGCGGCCGTCACCGCCGAACTCGCCTCCCTCGCGATGCCGCACGCGCGCGTGTCGTTCGAGATCCGGCAGACCGAGGACCCGGAGGGCGTCGAGGTCGGGGGGCGCGCGGTCGCCTACGGCCCGTCGGGCGTCGACGAGGTCGAGCTGCTGCTCGCCCCGCATCCCGGCGCTCCGCCGCGGCCCATCGCCAAGGGCGCGTCCGGCGGTGAGCTCTCGCGCGTGATGCTGGCCGTCGAGGTCGTGTTCGCGGGGACCGATCCCGTGCCGACGTATCTCTTCGACGAGGTCGACGCCGGTGTCGGCGGCAAGGCGGCGGTCGAGATCGGGCGGCGGCTCGCGAAGCTCGCGAAGACCGCGCAGGTCGTGGTCGTCACGCACCTGCCCCAGGTCGCCGCCTTCGCCGACCGGCAGCTGCTGGTCGAGAAGACCAACGACGGGTCCGTGACCCGCTCGGGCGTGAAGGTCCTCGAAGGCGAGGAACGGGTACGGGAGTTGTCCCGGATGCTGGCCGGTCAGGAGGACTCGGAGACGGCCCGGGCCCACGCGGAGGAGCTGCTGGCGACGGCTAGGGCGGACGGCTAGGGCGGGCTCGTCGTTCAGGAGGCGCGCGCTCCTCACTCGTACGGGTGACATCCCCGCCCGTGTTGCCCTCCCGTACGGCCTCCGGGCTTTTTCGCGTTGCCGGAACACCCGTACGTACTGGCATCCTTGAGTTGGAACGCGTAGGAAGCGTGCGGTACACCCCCACCGCGCGATCCTTCTGTACTTTCTTCGTGACCGCCCGTCGCCGAACCAGGAGCCCCGGCCACGTGACCCCCGTGAGCAGCCACTCACCGCACGGCCAGTCGCCGCTGCGCACCGTGCAGGTGCTCGGCGGGGGCAACGCCGCCAGCAGCGCGCATGTGCGCTCCCTGGCCTCCGGGCTCGTCGCGCGGGGCGTGCGGGTCACGGTGTGCGCCCCTGTCGAGGCGGATCACACCTACGACTTCACGGGCGCCGGCGCCGAACACGTGCACGTCCCGCGCAGCAGCGACCCGTCCTCCGTGGCCGCGCTGCGGGCGGCCTGCGCCGACGCCGACCTCGTACACGCGCACGGACTGCACGCCTCCTTCCGCGCCGTCCTCGCGCTCAGCGGACGTCGGACGCCCCTCGTGGTCACCTGGCACGACCGCGCGCATGTCGAGGGAGCGCGCGCCCATCTGCTGCGGCTGCTGGAGCGGCGGGTCGTCAAGGCCGCCGTCGTGGTGCTCGGAGCCACGTCCGACCTCGTCGACCGGGCGCGCCGGACCGGTGCCCGGGACGCGCGGCTCGCCGCCGTCGCGCTGCCGGGGCCGCGCAAGGCCGTCGAGTACGAGGATCCCGACCGGCTGCGCCCCAAGCTCCGCGCCGAACTCGGCGCCACCGACCGCCCGTTGCTCGTCGCCGTCGGCTCGCTCGACCGGCAGCGCGGCTACGACACCCTCCTGGACGCCTCGCGCGGCTGGTGCCGCCTCGATCCGACCCCGCTGCTCGTGATCGCGGGGGAGGGGCCGCTGCGGGCCGAGTTGCAGCGCCGGATCGAGGACGAGGAGCTGCCGGTCCGACTGGTCGGCAGCCGCGACGACGTGGGTGAACTGCTCGCCGCGGCCGACCTCGCGCTCCTGCCCAGCAGTTGGGAGTCCCGCTCGGTGATCGCCCAGGAGGCCCTCCACGCCCGCGTCCCGCTCGTCGCCACCGCCGTCGGCGGCATCCCCGAACTCGTCGGCGACGCCGCCGAACTCGTGCCCTACGGCGACGCGAAGGCCCTCTCCGACGCGGTCATCCGGCTGCTGCGCGACCCCGAACGCCGGGAACTGCTCCGGGAGAAGGGCGTCCGACAGGCGGCCACCTGGCCCACCGAGGACGAGACGGTCGCCCAAGTGCTCAGCGTCTACGACGAGTTGACCCAGCCTCTGCCACTCACCTGAGAAGGGCTCTACGGCACGAGCCTGCGGGCGCGCAGCGCGAGGCTCAACGCCAGTACCGTCTGGGGGTCTTCGAGGTCCGTGCCCAGCAACTCCCCGATGCGGGCGAGCCTGTTGTAGAGGGTCTGCCGGTTGAGGTGCAGTTCGCGGGCCGTCTCCGCCTTGCGGCCCGCGTGCGCCAAGTACGTTTCCAGGGTGGGGAGCAGGGGCGGCTTGGAGCGGCTGTCGTGGTCGCGGAGCGGGCCGATCGCGCGGTCCACGAAGGCCGCCAGGTCGGGGTGGTCGCGCAGTCGCCACAGCAGCAGCTCGATGTCCAGGCGCCGGGCGTCGTACCAGGGGCGGTCCGACAGACCCTGTGCCGCCGTCGCCGTCTCGGCCGCGTGCCGCAGCCCCGCCGACGCCGCCGTCCAGCCGCCGGCCACCCCGACGACCACGATCGGCGGCTGTGCGCCCGGGCGTTGCATCCCGGCCCGCTCCACGCCCGCCCGCAGCGCCGCCGCGACCCGGTCCGCGACGGCCGAGCGTTCCGACTCCGAGCGCAGGCCCAGGAGCAGTGGGACCCGGCCCTCCACCGGTCGTACGCCCAGCAGGACCGGGACGCCCACCGAGGCCAGCTCCTCGGCGACCGCGCGGGCCAGGACCGCCCAGCCGCCGCCGGGTGCGGCCAGCGCGTCGCCCAGCCGCATCACCACGGGCAGCAGCGGGCTGGTGCCGGGCTTGAAGCCCAGTACGCGGGCCTGGGCCGGGGCGTCCTCGGCGGCGATGCGGCCCTCGGCGAGGTCGGTGAGGAAGTCGCCGCGTCCGCGGGCCGCCAGTTCCTCCTCCTGGCGGGCCTGCATCAGGACCACGGCGAGGATGCCCGCGGCCCGTTCGGCGGCGATGCGGTGCACGGGGGCGAGGGGAGCACGCACCGGGAGGAGGACGATCCGCGCCCGCACCGAACCCGTACCGGGGCCGCCTCCGGGCACGTCCACCAGCACCGAACCGGCGGGCGGCGAGCCGTCCTTGTGCTGGCCACGCAGCCCCTCCCACACCTGGAGCGGGTCGGCGCCCTCGGGCCCGGACCCGGCGGCGTAGAGGAGTTGGCCGTCCGGGGTCTCCAGGAAGACCGGGTTGCCGCTGAAGTCGGCCAGGATGCCCAGGACTTGGGGGATTCCGCCGCCGCCCAGCAGGGCCTGCGTGCAGCGGCGGTGGACCTCCTCGGCCTGCTGGAGGAGCGCGTAGTGACCGTTGACGATCTCGGTGTGGATCTCCTCGGTGACCGCCACGAACGGCACCTCGCGGTGCAACTGGACGAGGGGGAGACCGGTCGCGCGGGCCGTCTCGACGAGGGTGGCGGGGAGACGGGTGAACCTCGGGCCGAGCTCGACGACCAGGGCCGCGATGCCCCGCTCGGCCAGTGTGCGGACGAAGGCGCGCTGCTCCGCCGGGCGCGTGCCGAGGCCGTAGCCCGTGGTCAGGAGCAGTTCGCCGCCCTTGAGGAGGGAGGCGATGTTCGGGACCTCGCCCGCGTGCACCCACCGCACGGTCCGCTGCAGCCGGTCGGCGCCCGCCAGGATCTCCGGCAGCCCGCTGCGCAGCCCGGGCAGCTCCAGCGCCCGCTGAACGGTGATCCCGGCGCCCTGGCTGTCGAATGTGCTGTCCGTACGGCTGTCCATGCAGCGGACGCTACCTGCGTGGATGCCCTGTGCACATCTCGGGCTCAGGCAGGCGCGATGTTGTGGTTGAAGCGGAAGACGTTGTCGGGGTCGTGCTCCCGCTTCACGGCCGCCAGCCGCCGGGTGTTCGCGGCGCCCAGACCCGCCGTCACGCGGTCCGTGCCCTCGTCGCCCATGAAGTTGAGGTAGGCCGCGCCGGTGCTCCAGGGCTGGACCCGGGCGCGGACCTCCTTGACCCACGCGATGCAGCGTTCGTCGTCCGCCGGGTCCTCCCACATGCCGAAGGGGTGTACGGCCCAGGGAGCGCTCCGGAACGGCAGCGGGTACTCGGCGGGCCCGGACGCGATCGCGCCGCCCTGCGGGAACAGCACGTGCTGGGTGCCCGTGGGGACCGGCAGGCTCTCGCCGAGGGAGCAGAAGACGTCCATGAACTCGTCGGGCGCGCCCGTCAGATACTCGGCCGACCAGTAGTTCCGCATACCCGGCGGATCGTCGAACATCGTCTGGAACACGGCGTAGGGCAGGGCGGTGACGATCTCGATCTCGTGCGGCAGGGCCAGCAGCGGCTGGGCGAGCTTGCGCATGTCCTCCTCGGCACCGACGTAGGCGATCAGCGCACCGCACAGCCGCTTGCCGACCAGGTGCTCGGGCACGAACTCCTCGGGCGGGGCGGTCAGGTAGATGACTCCGCCGCTCGCCTCCTGCGGGCCGGACTCGATGATCTCGCGGTAGGTGCGCACGACGTCGGGGCCGTGCTCGGGCTCGTACATCACCATGGCGACGGAGAATTCGGGCAGTTCGTGCAGTCGCAGGGTGAGCGCGGTGGCGATGCCGAAGTTCCCGCCGCCGCCGTGCAGGGCCCAGAAGAGTTCCGGGTTCTCCTCGGCGCTCGCGTGCACCACGCTCGCGTCGGCCGTCACCAGGTCGACGCCGAGCAGGTTGTCGACGGCCAGGCCGAAGGAGCGGTCCAGCCAGCCGGTGCCGCCGCCGAGGACGAAGCCGCCGACGCCGGTCGTGGAGACCCGGCCGCCGGTGGTGGCGAGACCGTGTTCCTGGGTCGCGCCGTCCAGTTCGCTCATGGTGGCCCCGCCGGCGATCCGTACCGCCCGGGCCGCGGGATGGACCGTCACCTCGCGCATATGGCGCAGGTCCACGACGAGCGCCCCGTCGCCCAGTGCCATGCCCGCGACGCTGTGCCCGCCGCCGCGCACCGCGATCGGCAGGTCCAGCTCGCGCCCGAAGCGCACGGCCCGTACGACATCGGCCTCGTCCACGCACTGGGCGATCACGGCCGGTCGCCGGTCGATCATCGCGTTGTAGACGACACGGGCGTCGTCGTAACCCTGATCCCCCGGGGCGAACACGTCGCCGACCAGATCCTCGCGCAACGCGGTGAGGGCCGCGCTCGCCGTCGAGAGGGAAGCCATGGCCGCCCCCCTTTCAGAGAAGGGGCTTTTGTCCGCTTTCAGCCTAGGCGGGTGACGTGCGGGGGTCGCGCCGGGGCGCCGCACGTCACCAAGCCGTAAGGGGTAGCGCAGCAGGGCCCGGACCGCGCGTCACGGTCCGGGCCCTGCTGCTGAGGTGCGTCAGCTCTTCGCGGTGTCGTCGCCCGCCTGTCCGGTGGCCTCGGCCGCCTTCTCGCGCATCTTGCGCACCAGCTCCGCCTTCTGGTCGGCTGCGCCCTGGCGGTCGAGGTTGCGGTGCGGGCCGTGGTTCTGCCGTTCGGCGCGGGACTGCTTCTTGCGCTTGCCGCCGCCCTGGCCCACGGGGTTGTTGATGTTCTTGCTGACGGTCATGATTCTCCCGGTAGTGATGTCAAGTGGTCCGCGGATTCACCACCCCGGCGCCGGTGTCAGCCGCCGTAGGCCCCCGAAGCCGTCAGCCGCAGCGCGGTGTCGATCAGCGGGACGTGGCTGAAGGCCTGCGGGAAGTTGCCGACCTGGCGCTGCAGACGCGGGTCCCACTCCTCGGCGAGGAGGCCCAGGTCGTTGCGGAGCGAGAGCAGCTTCTCGAAGAGCTTACGGGCCTCGTCCACGCGACCGATCATCGCGAGGTCGTCCGCCATCCAGAACGAGCAGGCCAGGAACGCGCCCTCGTCACCGGGGAGGCCGTCGACGCCCTCGTCCGTGCCCGAGGTCGGGTAGCGCAGGATGAAGCCGTCAGGGGTGGACAGCTCGCGCTGGATCGCCTCGATCGTGCCGATCACGCGCTTGTCGTCGGGAGGCAGGAAGCCCATCTGCGGGATGAGCAGCAGCGAGGCGTCCAGCTCCTTCGAACCGTACGACTGCGTGAAGGTGTTGCGCTCCTTGTCGTAACCGCGCTCGCACACATCGCGGTGGATGTCGTCGCGCAGCTCGCGCCACTCCTCCAGCGGCCCGTCCGCGTCGCCCGACTCGATCAGCTTGATCGTGCGGTCGACCGCGACCCAGGCCATCACCTTCGAGTGCACGAAGTGGCGGCGCGGGCCGCGCACCTCCCAGATGCCCTCGTCCGGCTCGTCCCAGTGCTTCTCCAGGTAGCGGATCAGCTTCAGCTGGAGGAGGGAGGCGTAGTCGTTGCGGGCCAGGCCGGTCATGTGGGCCAGGTGCAGGGCCTCGGTGACCTCGCCGTAGACGTCCAGCTGGAGCTGGTGCGCGGCGCCGTTGCCCACCCGGACCGGGCCCGAGTTCTCGTAGCCGGGCAGCCAGTCCAGCTCCGCCTCGCCGAGCTCGCGCTCGCCGGCGATGCCGTACATGATCTGCAGGTTCTCCGGGTCGCCGGCGACGGCCCGCAGGAGCCACTCGCGCCAGGCGCGGGCCTCCTCGCGGTAGCCGGTGCGCAGCAGCGAGGAGAGGGTGATGGCCGCGTCGCGGAGCCAGGTGTAGCGGTAGTCCCAGTTGCGGACGCCGCCGATCTCCTCCGGGAGGGAGGTCGTGGGGGCGGCGACGATGCCGCCCGTCGGGGCGTACGTGAGGGCCTTCAGCGTGATCAGGGAGCGTACGACGGCCTCGCGGTAGGGGCCGTGGTACGTGCACTGGTCGACCCACTCGCGCCAGAAGTCCTCCGTCGCCTCCAGCGACTGCTCCGGCTCGGGGAGCGGGGGCGGCTGCTTGTGCGAGGGCTCCCAGGAGATGGTGAACGCGATGCGGTCACCCGGCGCGACGGTGAAGTCCGCGTACGTCGTGAGCTGCTTGCCGTAGGTCTCCGCCGATGTGTCGAACCACACGGAGTCGGGGCCCGCGACGGCGACCGTGCGGCCCTCGTGCTTGTGCACCCAGGGGACGACCCGGCCGTAGGAGAAACGCATCCGGAGGGCCGAGCGCATCGGGACGCGGCCGGAGATGCCCTCGACGATGCGGATCAGCTGGGGGGCGCCGTCGCGAGGGGGCATGAAATCGGTCACGCGGACCGTGCCTCGCGGGGTGTCCCACTCGGACTCCAGGATCAGCGAGTCGCCTCGGTAGCCGCGCCGGGCCGCGGTGGGCGGCGGCGCGTCGGAGGCGTGGGCCGGGCCCAGCCGCCAGAAGCCGTGTTCCTCGGTGCCCAGCAGACCGGCGAAGATGGCATGGGAATCGAATCGGGGCAGGCACAGCCAGTCCACCGTGCCGTCCCGGCAGACCAGGGCAGCGGTCTGCATGTCTCCGATGAGTGCGTAATCTTCGATGCGCCCGGCCACGTGCAACTCCAGTCGAACGGCCACGTCGCCCCACCGAAAAGGGGGCGGTCGCTGTGTGCGGTCAAGGGATCGTTTGTAGTGCGTCGTTGAGCCATGAAGCAAATGGGGGTCGTCGCCCAACGGGCTGACGAGCTCTCGTTGTTCCGGGTGATACGGGCGGGGGTGGTGCCGTGTTCCGGACCGGCTCGGCAGCGAGTGTCCGAGCAGGATACGACGCACGTAGATGATCTGTGTGCCGCTCTCGCCAACGGACCTGGGCCGAACGGGTGAGCAACAGGTGAGAAGCAGGTAACCAGGGTGAGTCTGTGTCGACGCGAGCGACCAGTGTGGCGAGGCGAGTGCGGAGCGTGGCCGGAAGCCATCTCGTCCGGGCGCTGATACCCTGGTAGCCCGTGGACCGGTGGGCGCAAATCCTCCGACCGCAACTCGAACCGCGACCACGGGAGCCCCCTCTTGGCCATGCCGACCGCTGCTTTTCGAAACAGCACAGCCACGACGACCAAGCACATCTTCGTCACCGGGGGTGTCGCCTCCTCACTCGGCAAGGGCCTCACCGCCTCCAGCCTCGGCATGCTCCTCAAGGCGCGGGGCCTGCGCGTCGTGATGCAGAAGCTCGACCCGTATCTGAACGTCGACCCCGGCACGATGAACCCCTTCCAGCACGGTGAGGTCTTCGTCACCAACGACGGCGCCGAGACCGACCTGGACATCGGCCACTACGAGCGGTTCCTCGACCGCGACCTGGACGGCAGCGCCAACGTCACCACCGGCCAGGTCTACTCGACGGTCATCGCCAAGGAGCGGCGCGGCGAGTACCTCGGCGACACCGTGCAGGTCATCCCGCACATCACCAACGAGATCAAGCACCGCATCCGGCGCATGGCGACCGACGAGGTCGACGTCGTCATCACCGAGGTCGGCGGCACGGTCGGCGACATCGAGTCGCTGCCGTTCCTGGAGACGGTCCGCCAGGTCCGCCACGAGGTCGGCCGGGACAACGTGTTCGTGGTCCACATCTCGCTCCTGCCGTACATCGGCCCCTCGGGAGAGCTGAAGACGAAGCCCACCCAGCACTCGGTTGCGGCCCTGCGCAACATCGGTATCCAGCCGGACGCGATCGTGCTGCGCTCCGACCGCGAGGTGCCGACCGCGATCAAGCGCAAGATCTCGCTGATGTGCGACGTCGACGAGGCCGCCGTGGTGGCCTGCCCCGACGCCCGCTCGATCTACGACATCCCCAAGACCGTGCACAGCGAGGGCCTGGACGCCTATGTCGTCCGCAAGCTGGACCTGCCGTTCCGCGATGTGGACTGGCGGACCTGGGACGACCTGCTCGACCGCGTCCACAACCCGCTGCACGAGATCAACCTCGCGCTGGTCGGCAAGTACATCGACCTGCCCGACGCCTACCTCTCGGTCACCGAGGCCCTGCGCGCCGGCGGCTTCGCCAACAAGGCCCGCGTGAAGATCAAGTGGGTCACCTCGGACGACTGCAAGACCCCGGCCGGCGCCGCCAAGCAGCTCGGTGACGTCGACGCGATCTGCATCCCCGGCGGCTTCGGCGACCGCGGTGTCTCCGGCAAGGTCGGCGCCATCCAGTACGCCCGCGAGCACAAGATCCCGCTGCTCGGCCTCTGCCTGGGCCTGCAGTGCATCGTGATCGAGGCCGCGCGCAACCTGGCCGGCATCGACGACGCCAACTCCACCGAGTTCGACCCGGCCACCGGCCACCCGGTCATCTCCACCATGGCCGAGCAGCTCGACATCGTCGCCGGCGAGGGCGACATGGGCGGCACCATGCGCCTGGGCATGTACCCCGCCAAGCTCGCCGAGGGCTCCATCGTGCGCGAGGTGTACGACGGCAAGGAGTACGTCGAGGAGCGCCACCGCCACCGCTACGAGGTCAACAACGCCTACCGCGCCGAACTGGAGAAGAAGGCCGGTCTCCAGTTCTCCGGCACCTCCCCGGACGGCAAGCTCGTCGAGTACGTCGAGTACCCGCGCGAGACGCACCCCTACCTCGTCGCCACCCAGGCCCACCCCGAGCTCCGCTCCCGCCCGACCCGGCCGCACCCGCTCTTCGCGGGCCTGGTCAAGGCGGCCGTCGCACGCAAGACGGGCAAGTAGTACGAGGGTTGTACGGTGACCGGGGTGCGCGCCTTCAAGAGGTGTGCACCCCGGTTTCTTTGTAATGCAGGTCTTTGCAATGCAGGCACGTGCGCGGGAGGACAGGGCATGACCATCAAGGACACCCCGGAGGAGTGGGAGATCCGGGCGACCGCGACCCCCTTCGTCGGCAACAAGACCTCCGTGCGCACCGACGACGTGGTGATGCCCGGCGGCACGATCGTGCACCGCGACTACCAGGTCCACCCCGGCTCCGTGGGCGTCCTCGCCCTCGACGAGCAGGACCGGGTGCTGCTCATCAGGCAGTACCGCCACCCCGTACGCCAGAAGCTGTGGGAGATCCCGGCCGGACTCCTCGACGTCCCCGGCGAGAACCCGCTGCACGCCGCCCAGCGCGAGCTGTACGAGGAGGCGCACGTCAAGGCCGAGGACTGGCGGGTGCTGACCGACGTCTACACCACGCCCGGCGGCTGCGACGAGGCCATCCGGATCTTCCTCGCCCGCGACCTGTCCGAGGCCGACGGACAGCGCTTCGAGGTCGAGGACGAGGAGGCCGACATGGAGCACGCGCGCGTGCCCCTCGACGACCTGGTCCGGGGGATCCTCGCCGGCGAACTGCACAACAACTGCCTCGTCGTCGGCGTCCTCTCCCTGGTCGCCGCCCGGCACGGCGACGGCATCGACGCGCTGCGCCCCGCCGAGGCGCCGTGGCCCGCGCGTCCCTTCGAGTCCTGAAGCCGCAATTCCCCTGAAGCCACACCTCATCCTTTGCGCGCGTTTCGGCGTCTTCCGGTGTGACCATCGGCTGATCCGATCGGGGGATGTGCCCGCCGTGCTCCGCACGATTCGTCGCAGAGCGTGAACTAGGCTCTGGAATCACCCGATCCGGAGTCCCGGCGGGCTATGCGCGTGCAGTGGGACGGGAGTGTGGCCCGTGACGGATCAGGCGGTGGACACAGATGGCGTGAGGCTGTCCGAGGACACTTCTGCCGAGGGTCAATTCCTGGGCCGCGCAAGAGAGTTGAAGGAGCTGCGGGCCGACATCGAGCGCGCGGGCCTGGACACCATCGCCGGCCGGAAGGCGCCCCGCGCGCGCGTCCTGCTCATCGCGGGCAAGCCCGGCTCGGGACGTACCGCCCTCGCCGGGGAACTCGTCCGGCAGGTCGCTGACCGTTACGACCACGGTGTGCTCCGGGCCCGCCTCAGCGAACCCGACGGCACCCCCGTCCCCACCGAGCGCACCGCCCGTGAACTGCTCACCGCCCTGGAACTGCCGACCCCGGCCGGAGCCTCCGCGGACGACCTCTCGGACATCCTGCGCGCCGCCCTCGCCGACCGGCGGGCACTGCTCCTGCTCGACGACGCGGCCGACGCCGAGCAGGTCGACGCGCTCCTTCCGGACTCCCCGGACTGCCTGGTCGTCGCCGTCTCCGGCGGCCCGCTCACCGGTATCGCCGACGTCCGCCCCTGCACCCTGGGCGGCCTCGACACCAAGTCCGCGCTGGAACTGCTCACCCGCTACACCGGCGCGGTCCGCATCACCGTCGACCCGCTCGCCGCCGAGGGCCTGGTCGAGGTCTGCCGGGCCCAGCCCGCCGCGCTGACCCTGGCCGGCGGCTGGCTCGCCGCCCGCCCGCAGGCCGCCGTCGCCGACCTCGCCAAGCACCTGCACGCCGAGAGCGACGAGGGCACCCCGCTGAGCCGTGTCTTCCGGCTCGTCTACGGCTCGCTGCCCAGCCCCGCCGCCCGGATACTGCGACTGCTCTCCCTCGCCCCGGCCGGCCAGGTCGACCCGCAGACCGCCTCCGCGCTCGCCGGCTGCTCCGTCAACGGCGCCCGCGCCGCCCTGGACGACTTCGTCACCGCGGGCCTGCTGCGCGCCCTGGACTCCCCGCTGCCGCAGTACGAGGTCCCCGGCTGCCTCCAGCCCCTCCTGCGCGCCCTCGCCGAGACCCAGGACCGCCCGGCCGAGCTCCAGCTGGCCCGCGCCCGCATGCTGGAGCGGACCGTACGGCTGCTCCAGTCCTGCCGTGCCATCACCGAGACCGACAGCCCCCAGGCCCGCGAGAAACTCCTCGGCATGCCCAGCTCGCTGCGGTTCCCGAACCCCCGGGCCGCCGCCGACTGGCTGCGGCTCAGCCGGCCCGCCCTGCTGGCCTCCGCGCGGCTCGCGGTCGCCGACGGCGAACTCGACACGCTGGCCCGCCGGTTGATGTCCCAGCTGGTGCGCGCGATGGTCGCCCACTTCGGCACCCAGTCGGCCGCCCCCGAGCTCTACGGCATCCACCGCCTCGTCCTCGACGTGGCCGAGCGGCGGAACCTGCCCCGGGAGAAGGCCGCCGCTCTGCTGAACCTCGCCGATCTGGACGCGCAGACCGGCCGTACGACCGAGGCGCTGGCCCGCTACCGGGCCGCGCTGGACGCCGGACGCGAAGCGAATGACCCGTACGCGACCGGTCGCGCGATGGAATCCGTAGGCGGCGCGCACCAGGAGCTCGGCGACTACGACAGGGCCGCCGACTGGTTCGGCCGCGCGCTGGCCCAGCGGCTGGCCCGGGACGAGCGCGCGGAGGCCGCCCGGCTCTACGGCCGGATCGGCGCCGCGCACACCTACGCGGGCCGCTACGGCGAGGCACTGAGGAACTGGCGGGCGGCCGTCGCCGGGTACCGCAAGAACGGCGATGTGCCCGCCCAGGCACGGGCGTTGAGCGAGCTGGCCCGGGTCCAGGAGTACGCGGGCCGCCCCGAGGAGTCGCTGCTCACCTGTCACGAGGCGGTCGAGTGGGCGCGCCGCGCCGAGGACGTACGACTCCAGGCGGCGCTGCAGCTGCGGCTGGCCGACACCCTCGACCGGCTGGGCGACCCGGCGTCCGCCGCGCTGCACCGCGGCACGGCCGAACGGATGCTCGGCGAGGAGCTTCAGGAGGGTGATCCCGCCCCCGAATCTCTGGAACATGACGCTAACGCCTGCGAAATCCGTAGTACATCCACGGAAGATTGATGCATTGAAAGGCTAGACACCGAGAACGCCTTCATTAAACTGGCTCTGCCGCACCTTCTCCTGCGGTCTCCCGGTGCGCTCACGCATGTCCGGGTATGAGATGTATTGCCCCACACCCTCTGAGCCAAGGACCGTGATCGACGTGAAGGTCGGCATCCCCCGCGAGGTCAAGAACAACGAGTTCCGGGTGGCCATCACACCCGCCGGCGTGCACGAGCTGGTGCGCCACGGCCACCAGGTCGTCATCGAGCAGAACGCCGGCGTCGGCTCCTCGATCCCGGACGACGAGTACGTGGCGGCGGGCGCGAAGATCCTCGCCACCGCCGACGAGGTCTGGGCCACCGCCGACCTGCTGCTCAAGGTCAAGGAGCCCATCGCCGAGGAGTACCACCGCCTCCGCAAGGACCAGACGCTCTTCACCTACCTGCACCTGGCCGCCTCCAAGGAGTGCACCGACGCGCTCATCGAGTCCGGCACCACCGCGATCGCCTACGAGACCGTCGAGCTGCCCGGCCGCGCCCTGCCGCTGCTCGCCCCGATGTCCGAGGTCGCGGGCCGCCTCGCCCCGCAGGTCGGCGCCTACCACCTGATGCGCTCGGTCGGCGGCCGCGGTGTGCTCCCCGGCGGTGTCCCCGGCACCCAGCCCGCGCGGGCCGTCGTCATCGGCGGCGGTGTCTCCGGCTGGAACGCCACGCAGATCGCCGTCGGCATGGGCTTCCACGTCACGCTGCTCGACCGCGACATCAACAAGCTCCGCGAGGCCGACAAGGTCTTCGGCACCAAGGTCCGGGCGATCATGTCCAACTCCTTCGAGCTGGAGAAGGCCGTCCTGGACGCCGACCTCGTCATCGGCGCGGTGCTCATCCCGGGCGCCAAGGCCCCGAAGCTGGTCACCAACGAACTCGTGTCGCGGATGAAGCCCGGAAGCGTGCTTGTCGACATCGCGATCGACCAGGGCGGCTGCTTCGAGGACTCGCGTCCGACCACCCACGCCGAGCCGACCTTCCCGGTCCACGACTCGGTCTTCTACTGCGTCGCCAACATGCCCGGCGCGGTGCCCAACACGTCGACCTACGCGCTCACCAACGCCACGCTCCCGTACATCGTGGAGCTCGCCAACCGCGGCTGGGTCGAGGCGCTGCGACGTGATCCTGCTCTCGCCAAGGGCCTCAACACCCATGACGGCAAGGTGATTTACCGCGAGGTCGCGGAGGCGCACGGACTGGAGCACGTCGAGCTGGAGAGCCTGCTCGGCTGACCGTTCGGCGACTCTGTCGACTAAGTCACCGTTCAGCAAAAGGCGATACGTCAACACAGGTCGTCAACACCGCACGCCCGGCCGGACCTTGGTCGACAGGTCCGGCCGGAAGTGTGTGTATGGTCACTTTGCGGCACTCGGTCAACTCGCGCCGAACATAACCCTTGAACCGATTCGTGCACCGGTGAAACCTGCCGTGCGACTGCCGTACGCCCTTGACAGAGGGATGTTTCATTGCCGACACATCGGGCCGGGTCCGGCGGATTGTGTTGCTGCGAACACCCGACACGCCATAGAGTCGCCAACCGTCGGCATGGTGCCACGCTGACCTATCGAGAAGTTCCCTGGTCACCAAGGAGGTAAGACGACTTGTGAATGAGTCGACATTTTCTCCCGGGGGTGGTCAACCAGGAATGCCGGCAAGGGGCCAGGAGCCCGCGGGGTTCGAGGCTGTCGGCTCCGTCGCTGTGCGCACCTTCGCAGCCCACCAGGGTCACCACAAGCCAGGGGTGACCCAGCCAGCACACCAGAGCATGGATGGCCATCACGTGAACGCCATGGCCGGCGACGGAAGGGGCGCGCCCCACAACCATTTCGCCGACTACGACGAACTGCCCGACGGGCACTTCTACGACCCCGACGCCGAGTACGAGCCCGATCCCGAGTACGCGGCCACACTCGCGCCCGACGCCGCCCGCCAGCGCCGTGAGCGCGTGGGCCCGACCGGACGCCCGCTCCCGTACTTCCCGATCCCGGGCCCGCTGACCAGTCACGGCCCCGCGACGATCATCGCGATGTGCAACCAGAAGGGCGGCGTCGGCAAGACCACGTCGACCATCAACCTGGGTGCCGCGCTCGCGGAGTACGGCCGCCGCGTACTGCTCGTCGACTTCGACCCGCAGGGCGCGCTGTCGGTCGGACTGGGCGTCAATCCCATGGAGTTGGACCTCACCGTCTACAACCTGCTCATGGAGCGGGGCATGTCGGCCGACGAGGTGCTCCTCAAGACGGCGGTCCCGAACATGGACTTGCTGCCGAGCAACATCGATCTGTCCGCCGCCGAAGTGCAGTTGGTGAGCGAGGTCGCGCGCGAGTCCACCCTGCAAAGGGCGTTGAAGCCGCTGATGGCCGACTACGACTACATCGTGATCGACTGTCAGCCCTCCCTCGGCCTGCTCACCGTGAACGCCCTGACGGCGGCCCACAAGGTGATCGTGCCGCTGGAGTGCGAGTTCTTCGCGCTGCGCGGTGTCGCGCTGCTGACCGAGACGATCGAGAAGGTCCAGGAGCGGCTCAACCCCGAGCTGGAGCTCGACGGCATCCTCGCCACGATGTACGACTCCCGGACCGTGCACAGCCGTGAGGTGCTCGCCCGCGTCGTCGAGGCGTTCGACGATCACGTCTACCACACGGTCATCGGGCGCACGGTGCGCTTCCCGGAGACCACGGTCGCCGGTGAGCCGATCACCACGTACGCCTCCAACTCCGTCGGTGCCGCCGCCTATCGCCAGCTCGCCAGGGAGGTGCTCGCCCGGTGTCACGCCGAGTGAGTCTGCCGGGGGCCGACGAACTGTTCCGTACGACAGGGGGGATGGCGCTCCAGGCGTCCACCCCCAGGCGCCAGTCCAACGGAGAGGCACGGGTGCCGGCTCCGGCGGGGGAGAGCGACGGTGCCGCCGCCGGGGAGGACGCCCCGCAGTCCGTACCCGCACAGGGCGGTGACGGCGAGGGCGCGGAGCACGTGGCGGCCGACGCGGACGCGGGCGAGTCCCGCAGCCGGGCCGTGGACGGCTCCGTACGACGCCAGGAGGCGCAGGAAGGTTCTGCCGCCCCGCAGCCCCGCAAACGCGGCCGACAGCCCGCCCAGCGGCGTCCCAGCGGGCGGGAGCGGCACGACGAGAAAATCACCGTGTACGTCTCCGCCGAGGAGCTGATGGACCTGGAGCACGCCCGTCTGGTGCTCCGGGGCGAGCACGGCCTCGCGATCGACCGCGGCCGGATCGTCCGCGAGGCGGTCGCCGTCGTCCTGGCCGATCTGGAGTCCCGCGGGGACGCGAGCATTCTCGTACGCCGGCTTCGCGGGCGGTAGCGGTAGCCTGCGGGGGCCATGACCTCGAACGACGCTCCCGCCGCCGGCGCACCCGCCGGACGTCGGCGTGCGCTCGGGAAAGGGCCGGGTGCGGCTCCGGAGCCGGAGCCGGAACCCGAGGTCGTCGTCGAAGAAGCGGTTGTCGACGAAGTCGCGGGCGAAGTCGCCGAAGAACCCGACGACGGGGTCTTCAAGGTGCGGCTCGCCAACTTCGAGGGGCCCTTCGACCTTCTCCTCCAGCTGATCTCGAAGCACAAGCTCGATGTCACCGAGGTGGCGCTGTCCAAGGTCACCGACGAGTTCATGGCGCACATCAGGGCGATGGGGCCCGATTGGGATCTCGATCAGACGACCGAGTTCCTCGTCGTCGCGGCCACCCTGCTGGATCTGAAGGCGGCCCGGCTGCTGCCCGCCGCCGAGGTCGAGGACGAGGCCGACCTGGCGCTGCTGGAGGCCCGGGACCTGCTGTTCGCGCGGCTGCTGCAGTACCGCGCGTACAAGCAGATCGCCGAGATCTTCAACCGGCGCCTCGACGAGGAGGCCCGGCGCTACCCCCGTACCGTCGGGCTCGAACCGCACCACGCCGAGCTGCTGCCCGAGGTGGTCATCAGGATCGGCCCGGAGGGCTTCGCCCGGCTCGCCGTGAAGGCGATGCAGCCCAGGCCCAAGCCGCAGGTCTACGTCGACCACATCCACGCCCCGCTGGTCAGCGTGCAGGAGCAGGCCGGGATCGTGGTCGCGCGGCTGCGGGAGCTCGGCGAGGCCAGCTTCAGCGTGCTCGTCGACGACACCGACGACACCCTGACCGTCGTGGCGAGGTTCCTGGCGCTGCTGGAGCTGTACCGCGAGAAGGCCGTCGCCCTCGACCAGGAGACCGCGCTCGGCGATCTGATCGTGCGCTGGACGGGCGGGGAGGGGGAAGTCGAGCCGGTGGTGACCGACGAGTTCGACCGGCCGCCCGAGGTGCCCAAGGAGACCAAGGAGGAGTCGGCGTGAGCGAGGAGACCACGGGAGTACCGGCGAGCCCGTCCGCCGTCGCGGAACTCGACCTCAAGCCCGCCCTGGAGGCCGTCCTCATGGTCGTGGACGAGCCCGCGACCGTGGAGCACCTCGCGAAAATACTCCAGCGGCCCAAACGGCGGATCGCGGACGCGCTGCGCGAGCTGGCCGACGAGTACACCGTCCAGGGGCGCGGTTTCGAGCTGCGGCTGATCGCCGGAGGCTGGCGTTTCTACTCCCGGCCCCAGTACGCGCCGGCCGTCGAGGGCTTCGTCCTGGACGGCCAACAGGCCCGGCTCACCCAGGCGGCGCTGGAGACCCTGGCGGTCGTCGCGTACCGCCAGCCGGTCAGCCGCAGCAGGGTCTCGATGGTCCGCGGAGTCAACTGCGACGGTGTGATGCGCACCCTCTTGCAGCGGGGTCTGGTCGAGGAGGCGGGCACGGAACCCGAAACAGGTGCGATCCTGTACGTGACGACGAACTACTTTCTGGAGCGGATGGGCCTGCGAGGCCTGGACGAGCTCCCGGAGCTCGCGCCCTTCCTCCCTGAGGCCGAGGCGATCGAGGCGGAGACGCTGGAAGGGGTCCCGTCGTTCGATCCGGATGCACCGGATGCAGATGCAGACGACACGACGACGACGGAACTTTGATGCGAAGCAGTGGCAGTGGCAGCGGTAGTGGCAGGAACAGCGGGCGCGGCAACCCCCGCGGGACCGGCGGGGGCGGCAATCCCCGGGGTTCCGGTGGAGGCGGCGGCGGCCGTGGCTCCGGCGCGGGCAACTCCCGGGGTGCCGGTGGCGGCGGCTCCCAGCCGAGGGGTGCGGGAGGCCGCGACGACAAGCCGAAGCGCGCCGGAAAGCCGCGTCCCGAGGAGCGGCGCTACGACGTAGGCCCCACGGGATCCCACGAAGGGCCCAAGTCGGGGCGCGGTGCGGCCGCGCGCGGCGGTGCCAAGGGCGGCCCCAAGCAGGGCCAGGGCACCGGGCGCGGGCGCTGGGCGCCGGCGACCTCGCGTGAGTACGACGCGCGGGCCGAGGAGCGCAACCGGGAGCGGTACGCGGGCAAGAAGGACGTCAAGCTGCCCAAGACCTTCCCGGGCGCCGAGCAGGAGGGCGAGCGGCTGCAGAAGGTCCTCGCGCGCGCGGGCTACGGCTCCCGGCGCTCCTGCGAGGAGCTGATCGAGCAGTCCCGCGTCGAGGTCAACGGCGAGATCGTCGTCGAGCAGGGCCTGCGCGTCGACCCCGAGCACGACGAGATCAAGGTCGACGGGCTGACGGTGGCGACACAGTCGTACCAGTTCTTCTCGCTGAACAAGCCCGCCGGTGTCGTCGCCACCATGGAGGACCCCGAGGGCCGGCAGTGCCTCGGCGACTACGTCACCAACCGGGAGACGCGCCTCTTCCACGTCGGACGGCTCGACACCGAGACCGAGGGTGTGATCCTGCTCACCAACCACGGCGAGCTGGCGCACCGGCTGACCCACCCCAAGTACGGCGTGAAGAAGACCTACCTCGCGCACATCGTGGGCCCGATCCCGCGCGATCTGGGCAAGCAGCTGAAGGACGGCATCCAGCTGGAGGACGGGTACGCGCGTGCGGACCACTTCCGGGTCGTCGAGCAGACCGGCAAGAACTACCTGGTCGAGGTGACCCTCCACGAGGGCCGCAAGCACATCGTCCGCCGCATGCTCGCGGAGGCCGGCTTCCCGGTCGACAAGCTGGTGCGGGTCTCCTTCGGCCCGATCACCCTGGGCGACCAGAAGTCGGGCTGGCTGCGACGGCTGTCGAACACCGAGGTCGGGATGCTGATGCAGGAAGTCGATCTCTAGGCACAGGGTTTGGGTGCGGCCGGTTCCGGAGTTGCTCCGGGGCCGGCCGTTCCGTTTTCGGCTGCCTCTCCGTCCGTCGTGGGGGTTGTGCGGGACCGCGACCACTCTTTATAGTCGAGATGACTATTAACGGGGTGGATCACCATGACCGCAACACCGGCCTACGACAAGTACGCCTTCGAACCCTTCGCCGTCACCGCCGACCTCGCCGTCCTCACGATCCGGGCCGGCGCCCTGCACGTCCTGCTCGTCGAGCGCGGCCAGGAGCCGTACGCCGGGCACTGGGCGCTGCCCGGTGGCTTCGTGGCGCCCGACGAGTCCGCCGAGACGGCCGCCCGGCGTGAACTCGCCGAGGAGACCGGCCTGTCGGACGTCTCCGGGCTGCATCTGGAGCAGCTGCGCACCTACAGCGAGCCCGACCGTGACCCCCGCATGCGGGTCGTCACCGTCGCCTTCGCCGCACTGCTGCCCGGCCCGCCCGAACCGCGTGCGGGCAGCGACGCGGCACAGGCCCGCTGGCTGCCGTACGACGGACTCGGGCCGCTCGCCTTCGACCACGACCAGATCCTGGCCGACGCGCACGAACGGGTGGGCGCCAAGCTGGAGTACAGCTCCCTCGCCACCGCCTTCTGCCCGCCGGAGTTCACGCTCGGGGAGCTTCAGCAGGTCTACGAGACCGTGTGGGGCGCCGAGTTGGACCGCCCCAACTTCCGCCGCAAGGTGCTCGCCACGCCGGGGTTCGTCGAACCGGTGCCGGGCGGCGCCAAGTTGACCGGCGGCCGTGGCAAGCCGGCCGCCCTGTACCGCGCCGGCACCGCCACCACCCTGTACCCGCCGCTGCTCCGCCCGACCCGGGAAGGAAGCCCCGCATGACCACGACCAGTGTCCGCAAGCGCGCCGCCACCGGAGCCCTGATCGGCCTCGCCCTCGGGGACGCGCTCGGCTTCCCGACCGAGTTCAACGCCGTGCCCGACATCCTCGCCAAATTCGGTCCCTGGCGGGAGATGGAGCTGCCGAAGCCGGCGATCGTCACCGACGACACACAGATGACACTGGCGCTGGGACGCGGGCTGCGAACCGCCATGGACCGCGGGCTGCTTGGGCCCAAGCGGATGGAGCGGCCGGTACGCGAGGAGTTCGTGGACTGGTACCAGTCGCCGGACAACAACCGTGCCCCCGGCCGGACCTGCCTCGTCGCCTGCAACCTGCTGAAGGCCGAGGACCGGCTCTGGCAGGACGCCAGCCAGATCGGTTCGAAGGGCTGCGGGGCCAATATGCGCGTCGCGCCGATCGGACTCGCCCCCGGTCTGAGCGACGAACAGCGGTCCGGCGCCGCCCAGTTGCAGTCCGCGCTCACCCACGGCCACCCGACCGCGCTCGCCGCCTCCGACCTCACCGCGCACGCCGTACGGCTGCTCGCACAGGGCGCCGAGCCGACCGGACTGGTCGGGCTGCTGCGGTCGTACGCGCTGGAGAACCGCACCCACTACCACCACCGCTGGCTCGGCGACCTGTGGACCCGGAGCCAGGACCCCACGCCCGAGCACTTCATCGCGCGCGGCTGGGACGACTGCCTGGAGATCCTGGACCGCCTCCAGGACGCCGTGCGCGCCAACTCCCCGGAGACCGACCCCTGTCTGGCCACCGGAGAGGGCTGGATCGCCGAAGAGGCCCTGGCGACAGGCCTGTTGTGCTTCCTCCTCTTCGTCGAGGAACCCGTCACCGCGCTGCGCCGGGCCGCCTGCACCTCCGGCGACTCGGACTCGATCGCCTGCCTCGCGGGCGCCTTCGCGGGCGCCCACCTCGGCGCGGACGCCTGGCCCGCGGAGTGGGCGGAGCGGATCGAGTACCGGGGGGACCTGCTGGCGCTCGGGGCGCTCTGGGACGCTTGACGGATGATCGACGTTCTGGACATCGACCTCAAGCCCGTGGTGGCGGAGCAGCCCGACCCGCTGCTCTTCGCCACCGTCTCCGGTGCGCACCTCTACGGCTTCCCGTCCCGCGACTCGGACGTGGACCTCAGGGGCGTGCACCTGCTGTCGGCCGCCGAACTCGTCGGCCTGCGCGAGCCGGACGAGACCCGGTCGAAGATGTGGCTGCGGGACGGCGTCGAGATGGACCTCGTCACCCACGACCTGCGCAAGTTCGTACGGCTGATGCTGCGGCGCAACGGCTATGTGCTGGAGCAGCTGCTGTCGCCGCTCGTCGTGCACACCACCGACGCCCACCGCGAGCTGGCCGCGCTCGCGCCGGGCGTTCTCACCAGCCATCACGCCCACCACTACCGCGGGTTCGCCACGACACAGTGGCGGCTGTTCGAGAAGACCGGTGAACTCAAGCCGCTGCTCTACACGTTCCGGGTGCTGCTCACCGGCATCCACCTGATGCGCAGCGGCGAGGTGCAGGCCCATCTGCCCACGCTCGTCGGCGAGGTCGAGGCGCCGTCGTACGTGACAGAGCTGATCGCGGCCAAGGCCGAGCGGGAGCACGGGGCCGCCGATGTCGACCAGGCGCGGGTGCGGGCCGACATAGAGGCCCTGCACGGTGAACTGGACGCGGCCCAGGAGGCGTCAGCGCTCCCGGACGCCCCGAGTACCTACGACGCCCTGCACGAGTTCGTCGTCCGGGTCCGGCTGAAGGGCTGAGGCGCGGCGGACCCGGATCAGGAAGTCCTCGACGCGAGCGCGGTCCGGCTCCGCCGGGAGCGGGGTCCGGGCCGCCGCCTCGTCCGTCTCCGCCGCCAGGCGGGTCATCCACGACTCGACCTCCGGCCAAGGGACTTCGCCGCGCTTGACGGACAGCAGGGGGTCGCGCCGGTCGCCCACGTCGATCGTCAGGATGCCCGTGCGGAGCAGGTCGCGGGCGCTCATCAGCAGGCGGAGCAGATGCATCGCGTGCTTCCAGCGCGGGGCGCCGTGCAGGCGGATGTCCGCCTCCAGCTTCTTGCGCTGGCCCAACGCGTAGCGCGTGAACGTCTCGTGGACCTGACGGGAGAGGAACGCGCCGCGCAGGGCGAGGAGTTCACGGCCCGTGTCGTCGATGTGCTCGACGACGGGGGAGTGCAGGCACTCCAGGATGTTCGGGTTGGCGCGCAGGGCCAGCTCGCAGAAGCGCTCCAGCTCCCAGCTGAACTGCTCCTCGGCGGGGCCCTCCACATGCGTCGGCGGCTTCTCGAAGCGCCAGAACAGGGGAGTGGGGGCGACGAACACGCCCCGGCGGTCGGTGTCGCTGCCCTCGGTCGCCAGGCCGAAGGCGCGCGACCCCATCACGCAGGCGTAGACCGTGTGGTCGCGGACCAGGGACTCGGGGTGCATTCCGGGAGCGTACGCGGCAGGTCACGCCAGGCGGATCGAATTTCCCTCCACCTTGATCTGCTCCGCCGGGAGCGGCTTCGGCGCCGGGCCGCCCGCCACGGAACCGTCCGCGATGCGGTACTTGCTGCCGTGGCACGGGCAGTCGATCGTGCCGTTCGCGACGGCGTTCACCGTGCAGCCCAGGTGGGTGCAGATCGCCGAGAAGGCCTTGAACTCGTCCTTCTTCGGCTGGGTCACCACGACCTTCTGGTCGTTGAAGATCTTGCCGCCGCCGACCGGGATGTCGGACGTCTTCGCCAACTCCTGGCCGCCGGTCGCCTTCACGGACGCCGAGCCCGAGGAGTTGTTGTTGCCGTACTTGCTGCACCCGGCGGCGAGCGCGGCGGCCGCGCCCGTCGCGAGAACCGTGCGGCGCGTCGAGCTGTCGGTCATGTACTCACTCCGAAGGTGCGGAAGAACCAGAGGGCGGACGTCAGCCAGAGCAGGGTGAGGCCGGTGAAGACCAGCCCGCCGACGAGCGGCAGCAGCCAGCCGGGGAGGCGCTCCGAGCGGAGCAGCAGCATCTTGGCACTGAAGGCGCCGAAGAACAGGCACCCCAGGAGGGAATGCCACATCACGCGTGTCGAGTACGTCTGGTACCCGAACGCGTAGAGGCAGTGCACCGCGACCGGCACCGCCACCAGGAACGCGATCCGCCCCGACCAGCGGTGCAGGGTCCCCGACCAGCTCGGTCCCGGCAGCTTGCCGTAGACCATGAAGGCCGAGACGACCTGGACGAGGGCGAAGAAGAACGCGGTCGTCGCGAGCCAGGACTTCACCGCGCCCGTGCTGCTGAAGCCGGCGAGGTTGAAGGCGGTGCCGGCCGGGTCGTGGACCTTGCCGTAGACGCCGAGCCCGACGGCCACGGCCGCGGCCACCAGGGCCGGCACCAGATAGCGGGCGGGGCTGTCGCGGCGGCGCGGGGGCGGTGGGAAGGCCTGGGTGGCGGCGTTCGGATCGGCGGTCATGATCGGCTCCCTGAGGCGGATGGTGGGTCAGGGGGTGACGGGCTGTGCCGTGAGCTGCTGTCCGTCGACCGTGACCGCGCCGGTCTCCGGGTCGATACGGGGTGCGGCGGAAACCTTGCCGTCGCGGGTGACGATGCCGGTCTGGCGGCCGTTCGGCAGCACGATCCAGCCGCCGTCGATCTTGGCGCCGCGCACCTTGGCCGTGGCCCGCCACAGCCCGGACGGCTTGACGGCCTTGTCGGCGGTGAAGGCGTACTTCCGGCCCTCGTCCTTGACCGTGCCGCGGATCTTCGTACCCTGCTGGAGCTTTCCGTCGAGTACGGCGCCGTTCGGGGCGGTGAGCTTCATCGTGCCGTCGTCCGCGACCGGGCCGCGCAGCCAGGCCTCCTTGTAGCGACCGTCGCAGAAGTACGCGACCGCCCTGCCGTCACGGATCCTCACGGCCACCGAGGCGGTGTCGTCGTCGGTGCGGCCGGCGTAACTGGCGTTCGGCACGGCCGACTTGGACGGTGTGGGGCTCGGCGTGACGGTCGGCGTCGGTGACGCGGGCGCCGATTTCTTCGGGGACGCCGACGCGGACGGCGATGCCTCGCTGTACGAGGAGGACGCGGTCTTCGTCCCCGACGTCACATTGAGCGTCAGCATGAACAGGCCCAGCACCAGACCAGCCAGAAGTGTGAGCAGTGGTCCAGGACGCTTCATTACTGTCCTCCCCCGAGGCGAGCTACCAGCCCATGAGAGCGGACTCGCGGCCGTGCGTAAAGAGGCATACCGGGATGATCTCACCACCTGTAGCGGACCAGTAGCGGAACAGAGTGATCCAGGTGACATTGGCAGGGTTCGCGAGGCCCGCTCCGGCCCGTCTCAGGGGGCGGGCGCCGGGCAGCCGTACCGGACGGGCTGACTAGGCTGGACGTGCACAGAGCCGTGAGGTACATCAGCGAGGAGCAGAGCAGTGGCGGTACGAGCGGTCCGGGGCGCCGTCCAACTCGACAGGGACGAGGCCGGCCACATGGACGAGCGGGTCGGCGAGCTGCTCACGGCCGTCCTGGAGCGCAACGGCCTCACCCCCGACGACCTGATCAGTGTCTGGTTCACGGCCACGCCCGACCTGCACAGCGACTTCCCGGCCGCCGCCGCCCGCAAGCTCGGCAGCGCCTTCGCCGACGTACCGCTGATCTGCGCGCAGGAACTCGACATCGCGGGTGCCATGCCCCGCGTGGTCCGCATACTCGCGCACATCGAGTCCGACAAGCCCCGCGCCGACATCGCGCACGTCTACCTCGGTGCCGCCGCCGCCCTCCGCAAGGACATCGCCCAGTGAGAACCGCGCTCGTCATCGGCACCGGCCTCATCGGCACCTCCGCCGCGCTCGCCCTCGCCTCCCGGGGCGTCGTCGTCCACCTCGCCGACCACGACCCCGAGCAGGCCCGTACGGCCGCCGCGCTCGGCGCCGGGACCGACGAGGCGCCGGAGGGACCCGTCGACCTCGCGATCGTCGCCGCCCCGCCGGCCCTGGTGGCCGGGGTGCTCGCCGACGCGATGCGCCGGGGCGTGGCCCGCGGCTACCTCGACGTGGCCAGCGTCAAGGGCGGCCCGCGCCGCGAGCTGGAGGCGCTCGGCCTGGACCTCTCGTCGTACATCGGCTCGCACCCCATGTCAGGGCGCGAGAAGTCCGGCCCGCTGGCCGCGACCGCCGACCTCTTCGAGGGCCGTCCCTGGGTGCTGACGCCCACCCGCGACACCGACACCGAGGTGCTCAACCTCGCCCTGGAACTGGTCTCGCACTGCCGGGCCGTACCGGTCGTCATGGACGCCGACGCCCACGACCGCGCGGTCGCCCTCGTCTCCCACATGCCCCACCTGGTGTCCAGCATGGTCGCCGCGCGGCTGGAGAACGCCGAGGAGGCCGCCGTACGGCTGTGCGGGCAGGGGATTCGCGATGTGACCCGGATCGCCGCGTCCGACCCCCGCATGTGGATCGACATCCTCTCCGCGAACCCGGGGCCGGTCGCCGACCTGCTCACCGATGTCGCCGGGGACCTGCAGGAGACGGTGCGGGCGCTGCGTGCCCTGCAGTCCGCCGACGACGTCAAGCGGGGCGAGGGTGCCGCCGGCATCGAGGACGTGCTGCGGCGCGGCAACGCGGGGCAGGTCCGCGTCCCCGGCAAGCACGGGTCCGCGCCGCGGGTGTACGAGGTCGTGGCCGTGCTGATCGACGACCAGCCGGGCCAGCTGGCCCGGATCTTCGCGGACGCGGGGACGGCGGGGGTCAACGTCGAGGACGTCCGCATCGAGCACGCGACCGGGCAGCAGGCGGGCTATGTCCAGCTGATGGTGGAGCCGAAGGCGGCGGGTGCGCTGATCGCCGGATTGCGGGAGCGGGGTTGGGCGATCCGGCAGTAGGGAGTGCGCGGTGTCGGTGTGGGCGTCTCCCGGGGGCTGCGCCCCCGGACCCCCGCTTCGGCCCTGAAGGGGCCTCGTCCTCGAACGCCGGACGGGCTGATTTCGTGGGCCTGCGTTGAATGGCGCCGGACGGGCTGAGGACTGGCGGCCTGCGTTGGCAGGGCGCCGCGAAGGCGCGGCCGGACGAGTGACGCGCACCCAGTAACCTTGTGCGGGGCGCACTCGCGCCCCCACCCCGCTCACCACCACGCACCAGGAAGGTGTCCTCCCGTGGAAAACGGCGCCGCCCGGACCGCCCCGGCAGTGATTGTCGCCATCGACGGCCCCTCCGGCACGGGCAAGTCGAGCACGTCGAAGGCCGTGGCCGCGCAGCTCGGGCTGAGCTATCTGGACACCGGCGCCCAGTACCGGGCGATCACCTGGTGGATGGTGAACAACGGGATCGACCTGACCGACCCCACCGCGATCGCCGATGCGGCAGGCAAGGCGGAGATCGTCTCGGGCACCGACCCGGCGCACCCGACGATCAGCGTCGACGGCGTGGACGTGGCCGGCCCGATCCGCACCCAGGAGGTCACCTCCAAGGTCAGCGCGGTCAGCGCGGTCCCCGAGGTGCGGGCCCGGATCACCGAGCTGCAGCGTTCGCTGGCCGCGGAGGCGGAGCACGGCATCGTCGTCGAGGGGCGGGACATCGGTACGACCGTGCTGCCCGACGCCGACCTGAAGATCTTCCTCACCGCCTCTCCGGAGGCACGTGCCGCCCGCCGCAGCGGTGAGCTGAAGGGCGCCGACGTACAGGCCACCCGCGAGGCGCTGCTGAAGCGGGACGCGGCCGACTCCTCGCGCAAGACCTCGCCGCTCGCGAAGGCGGACGACGCGGTCGAGGTGGACACCTCCGACCTCACCCTCCAGCAGGTCATCGAGTGCGTGGTCACCCTGGTCGGGGAGAAGCGGGCCGCCAAGTGACAGCTCCAACAGCTCCAACCGCCGCATCGGAGCGGGGCGCCGAGGTCGGGCGGCGCATCGGTGTCGGCCTGATGTACGGGCTGTGGAAGCCGCGCGTGCTGGGCTCCTGGAAGGTGCCCGCCGCCGGTCCGGTGATCCTTGCCGTGAACCACTCCCACGGCGTCGACGGCCCCATGGTCATGGGCGTGGCACCCCGGCCGACGCACTTCCTGATCAAGAAGGAGGCGTTCATCGGCCCGCTTGACCCCTTCCTGCTGCGCATCGGCCAGCTGAAGGTGGACCGTTCGGTCGCCGACCGTACGGCGATCACCGGGGCGCTGGACGTCCTGGCGGCCGGCGGTGTGCTGGGGATCTTCCCCGAGGGCACCCGGGGTGAGGGCGACTTCGCCTCGCTGCGCGCCGGGCTCGCCTACTTCGCGGTACGCAGCGGCGCCCCGATCGTGCCGGTGGCCGTACTGGGCACTGCCGAGAAGAGCGGACGACTGATAAAGGCGCTGCCTCCGCTGCGCTCCCGCGTCGACGTCGTCTTCGGTGACCCGTTCGACGCGGGCGACGGCTCCGGCCGCCGTACGCGCAGGGCACTGGACGAGGCGACCGAGCGGATCCAGAAGCAGTTGGCCGCCCACCTGGACGATGCCAGGCGCCTCACCGGGCGCTAAGAGACACTTGAGTAGTGGATCACCCGAAATCCGGGGGTTCCACCGATCACCACGATGAACGAGGTACCCACTTCATGAACGACCAGATCCAGCCCGACGGCTCCGGCGAGGAGCACGAGCACGGGGCGCTCGGCGACGCCGAGTACGCGGAGTTCATGGAGCTCGCCGCCGTAGAGGGCTTCGACATCGAGGACGTCGAGGGCGCCATCGAGGAGGCCGGTCACGGGCCGCTGCCCGTGCTCGCCGTGGTCGGCCGGCCGAACGTCGGCAAGTCGACTCTCGTCAACCGCATCATCGGGCGGCGGGAAGCCGTCGTAGAGGACAAGCCCGGTGTCACCCGCGACCGCGTGACCTACGAGGCCGAGTGGGCGGGCCGCCGCTTCAAGGTCGTCGACACCGGCGGCTGGGAGCAGGACGTCCTCGGCATCGACGCCTCCGTGGCCGCCCAGGCCGAGTACGCGATCGAGGCCGCCGACGCGGTCGTCTTCGTCGTCGACGCCAAGGTCGGCGCCACCGACACCGACGAGGCGGTCGTACGGCTGCTGCGCAAGGCCGGCAAGCCCGTCGTGCTGGCCGCCAACAAGGTCGACGGCCTCAGCGGCGAGTCCGACGCGGCCTACCTGTGGTCCCTGGGCCTCGGCGAGCCGCACCCCGTCTCCGCGCTGCACGGCCGCGGCACCGGCGACATGCTGGACGCCGTCCTGGAGGCGCTTCCGGAGGCGCCCGAGCAGACCTTCGGCGTCGCCGTCGGCGGTCCGCGCCGGATCGCCCTGATCGGCCGCCCGAACGTCGGCAAGTCCTCGCTGCTGAACAAGGTGGCCGGCGAGGAGCGCGTCGTCGTCAACGAGATCGCGGGCACCACCCGTGACCCGGTCGATGAGCTCATCGAACTCGGCGGTGTGACCTGGAAGTTCGTCGACACCGCCGGTATCCGCAAGCGCGTCCACCTCCAGCAGGGCGCCGACTACTACGCCTCGCTGCGCACCGCCGCGGCCGTCGAGAAGGCGGAGGTCGCGGTCATCCTGATCGACGCCTCCGAGTCCATCTCGGTGCAGGACCAGCGCATCGTCACCATGGCCGTCGAGGCGGGCCGCGCGATCGTCCTCGCGTTCAACAAGTGGGACACCCTCGACGAGGAGCGCCGCTACTACCTGGAGCGCGAGATCGAGACCGAGCTCGCCCAGGTCGCGTGGGCGCCCCGGGTGAACATCTCGGCGCGCACCGGCCGCCACATGGAGAAGCTGGTCCCGGGCATCGAGACCGCCCTCGCCGGCTGGGAGACCCGCGTCCCGACGGGCCGCCTGAACGCCTTCCTCGGCGAGCTGGTCGCCGCCCACCCGCACCCGGTCCGCGGCGGCAAGCAGCCCCGCATCCTCTTCGGCACCCAGGCCGGCACCAAGCCCCCGCGCTTCGTGCTCTTCGCCTCCGGCTTCATCGAGGCGGGCTACCGCCGCTTCATCGAACGCCGCCTGCGCGAGGAGTTCAGCTTCGACGGCACCCCGATCCACATCTCGGTACGGGTGCGCGAGAAGCGCGGCAACAAGAAGAAGTAGCGGTACGGCAGTTGCTACGACGAGGAGGGCGGCCCCTGTTGGAACAGGGGCCGCCCTCCTCGTGTACGTGCCGCGTCAGATGCCTCGGCGTGGGCCGGGCGGCAGGGCCGGGATGTGGTGCATCCCGGTGTGGCCCTGCTGCTGGCCGACGTGACCGAGCTGTCCCACGCGCTGCCACTGCGACTGCTGGCGGGCGCTGTAGGCCCCCGCGCTGTACGCGCTGTACGAACTCCCGCCGAACGAACCGCCGCCGAACGTGCCCGTGCTGTGCGGGCTGTGGCCGAAGGCCGTGAAGCCCAGCTCCTCCTCGCCGCTGCGGTCACCCGGCAGCGAGCGGAAGGTCTTGACCCACTCCGAGTAGAGCCGGTCGTAGATCGGCGTGGCCGACGGGCCGCCCGGGCTGTCCCGGTCCGATCGCGAGGACGGGATCGGCTGGTAGGGCCGGCTGCGGGGAACATCGTATGCGTGCACGTATGTCCAAACGACGCGTGACCTGAAGGGATGCGGCTCAGGTGCCCGCGAGCGGGAGCGCGGAGCCGACCAGCTTGCCGCCTGCCGCCGCCTTGTCGAGCGCGCTGCGCAGCAGGTCCTCGCGGGGCTGGCGGCCGATCGAGCCCACCGGCGCCGCGAACATCAGCACCTGCTGGTGCTTGTTGGCGGCGGCCCGCCAGCTGTCGGTGACCTGGAGCGGCTGGTGCGCCTGCCACCAGGCCACCGGGGAACCGCCGTTGGAGTTCGGCTGGAGCACCGCGTGCAGCTGGCCCGCGGCGAGCAGCACCGACCAGCCGTGCAGTACGGGCGGCACGGTGGTGATCTCGCTGAGCGGCATGAAGCCCTGCTCGATCAGCAGCGGGAGGAAGTCGTCGCCGGCGCCGGTCGAGCCGGGCCGCACGATGGCCGCGGTCGGCTCCACCACCAGGGCGGGGTGCAACTCCCCTGAGATCAGGACGAGTCCGCTGGTCACACCGAGCACGGCCTGCTCGGGTACGGCCTTCTCCGGTTCGCCGGCCGGGGCGTGCGCGTTGCCGCTGATGGAGCGGACGGCGCCCTGCAGCTGCTCCTCGGTGACCTGGACGATCTGGGAGGGCAGGCAGGTGGCGTGGGCGAAGGCGAGGACGGCGGTCTCGTCGCCGATGAACAGGACGGTGCTGGTGCGCTCCTGATCGGAGTCGCCCTGGGTGCGGCACGACGTGCAGTCGTAACTGCCCGGGGCGTTGTCTCCGGCGAGCAGCCGGTCGGCTTCTTCGTCGCCGATCTCGGCGCGTACGTCGTCGCTGACGTCGAGCATGCGCGGCACGGGTGGCTCCCTCGGAATGCGGTGCCCGGTGGGTCCCGGGCTCATGAAGAAGACAACGGAGGATCTGTGGCGGGGGTCACGCCCCGGAGCGGACCGAATCGAAGCGACCGACGCGGACGGTCACGGCTGGTACGGAATCGGACACTCCCTGTCAACTCTGTGAAAGGTCAAGGGAGTTGGCCGCGTGAACCGAGTCACAGCGTTTGTCGGCAACTGGTCGAAAAATCGTGAAATCAGCGAATGTAGTGGGTGGCCGAAAAATGCCGATACCCGCGGTAACAGTGAACTGGCCTGCGGCGACGGGCAGTTGGTCGACATCCGCTCGCCCACCTCCGTACATTCCTCCGCCGTGTGCAACGAGCACCGCTCGGGACACGTCCGCCGGCCGAACGAGCCAGCAAGCAGCACCACTTCCGGCGGACGGGGAGGAGCGCGAGGACCACGTCGATGCGTGGGAGCCGCGAACCACCTTGGGGGACCCCGGGTTGTTGGAGAGGGAACTACATGTCCGAATGTGCC
The DNA here is from genome assembly GCF_053598575.1 of Streptomyces sp. NPDC001100. NCBI lineage: Bacteria > Bacillati > Actinomycetota > Actinomycetes > Kitasatosporales > Streptomycetaceae > Streptomyces > Streptomyces sp. NPDC001100. Next base: position 193,420 of record NZ_JBSFKO010000015.1, on the reverse strand, counting down.
GATACCACTCGCGACAACACGCCTGAGACCCCCCGCAAGGGCCAGGCACGTACGGCGGCGGTCCTCGCCGGAGCGGCCCTGCTAGCCCCCCTGGGCGTGCTGGCGGCCACCGGCAACGCCGCGGCGGCCGACAGTGGAGTGTGGGACCGCATCGCCCAGTGCGAGAGCGGCGGCAACTGGCACATCAACACCGGCAACGGCTACTACGGAGGACTCCAGTTCTCCGCCGGCACCTGGCGCGCCTACGGCGGCTCGGCCTACGCGGCCACCGCCGACCAGGCCTCGCGGTCCGCGCAGATCGCCGTGGCCACCAAGGTCCAGCACGCCCAGGGCTGGGGCGCCTGGCCGGTCTGCTCGGTACGGGCCGGGGCGAGCGGTAGCGCACCCGGAGCCTCGTCCGGCACGGTCACCGAGAAGTCCACGAAGACGAAGACCTCGAAGACGCCGAGGACGACGAAGAAGTCGTCCACCGAGTCGACGGTCGAGTCGGCCAGGAAGGCGGCCCCTTCGAAGCCCGCGGCGAAGACGCCGGACCGCGGCACGAACGACGTCTCGCGCGGCACGTCCCGCGGCGACTACACCGTCCGTAAGGGCGACACCCTCAGCGGCATCGCCGCCGAGCACGGGACCACCTGGCGGAAGATCTACGCCGCCAACAGGGCCGTCATCGGCGGCGACCCCGACCTGATCGTGCCCGGGCAGCGGCTCGACCTCTGAGCCGAACCGCTCCCGCGCCGCCCCCGCCCGGTCCTCCGACCGGGCGGGGGCGTGCCCGTTACGCCAGTTCGGCCGCCTCGCCGCCGAACACGACCGCGCCGCGCCGCAGTTCGTACACGAGGGCGGCCCGGCCGCGCAGCACGGGCGGCAGCCGCTGCTCGGCGACGACCACGCACGCGTCCAGCCCGCCCAGCAGTTGGTACGTACGGTCCGCGACCGCCGGTGACATGCCCTGCGCCGGCTCGTCGACGAGCACCACGCGCGCGCGTGCCAGCAGGGCACGGGACAGGGCCAGCATGCGCTGCTCGCCCCCGGAGAGGGTGCCGGCCCGGCGGGGGAGCAGCGGGCCCAGCTGCGGGTACGCGTCGAGAGCCACGGAGTGGTCCCGCGCCGCGAGTTCGAGGTTCTCGTGGACGGTGAGGGACCCGAACACGGCCCGCCGCTCCGGCACCAGACACAGTCCCCGGCGGGCCCGTTCGTAGGCCGGCACACGGGTCACGTCGGCGCCGTCCCACACCACCGCGCCGCCCGACAGCGCGACCGTACCGGCGAGGGCGCGCAGCGCGGTCGTACGGCCGGAGCCGTTGCGGCCGAGCAGGACGGTGAGCCCGTGGGCGGGCGCGGCGAGGGTGACGCCGTGCAGGGCTTCGAGGGGGCCGTAGCGCACGCGCGCGTGGCGCAGGGAGATGGTCATACGGGGCTCTCCCAGGCGCTGGGCGTGTCGAGGACGCGGTCCGGCGGCCCGGAGGCGACGATGCGGCCCGCCGCCATCACGTGGACCATGTCCGCGAGGTCGGCGACCAGATCGAGGTCGTGCTCCACGACGAGCAGGGCGGTGCCCTCGGCGGTCAGCGCCCGCAACACCATGGTCAGAGCGGCCACTTCGGCGGTGTCGAGCCCGGCGGCGGGCTCGTCGAGGAGCAGCACACGCGGACTTCCGGCGAATGCCCGCGCCAGTTCGACCCGGCGCAGCGTCCCGGTGGGCAGCCCGGCGGCGGGTAGCGACCGGAGCTCGCCGTCGAGCCCGAACAGCCGCAACGCCCGCTCCACCGCGCCGGGTTCGGCGGCCCGCCCCTGCTCGGCCCCCACCCGCACGTTCTCGGCGACGGTCAACGAGGGGAAGACGGCGAGCTGTTGAAAGGTCCGGGCGACCCCGAGCCGGGTCCGTGCGTGCGCGGCCAGCCGGGTGATGTCCCGCCCACCGAGCCGGACCCGCCCGCGCACGGGCCGCACGGTCCCGGCCAGACAGTGGAACAGGGTGCTTTTCCCAGCCCCGTTGGGCCCGACGACAGCGGTCACCCGCCCCGCCCGCACAACGAGATCGACACCGTCGAGGGCGGTGAAGCTGCCGTAACGGGCGTACAGGGCATGGGCGGTGAGGAGGGGTGGGGAGGGCGGGGTCCGCACCGGGGCGGTGCGCGCCCGCAGGTCCTGAGCCCTGGAGGCCCATCCGGGGGCGGCCTGTGCTGGGCGCGCAACGTCCCTGCGGGCGGCTGCTGTTGGGCCGGTCTCGCTTCTGCGGGTGGCTGCCGTTGATCCCGTCTCTTCCTGCTGCCCGGGGTCAGCGGTGTGTCCCCGCGGGTCCCGCGCCCCGGGTGTCCGCTCGGCGTCGGCCTGTGCTGGGCGCGCCGCGCCATCGCGGATGGCTGCCGTTGAGTCCGCCTCGCCCCGCTGGCCAGGCTCGGCGGTGCGTCCTCGCGGGTCCCGCGCCCCCGGCGTCCGCCCGGCAGAGCGCCCCAGCGGGTCCCGGGCACCGTCGGACACCCGCCCGCCACCAACCTTCACGCGGTGCACAACACCCGCATACACAGCAGGCGTTGACCCTGTCCGCCCCAGCCCGCCCACCACCCGCAACCTCCGCCGCACCCACACCCCCAACGGCGTGAGCCGCGCCCGACGTTGGGGCCGCAGGCGCCCGACCGCCGTCCGTAGTGCCTCGTACGGTCCCCCGGGGAAACGCCCCACGCACACCGCCAGCACCCCGATCAGTGCCGCCGCTACTCCGCCGCGCGCGCCCGCGTCCAGGCCGACCAGGAGGGCCGCGGCCGTCAGTGCGCCCAGGGTGCTGTCGGCGCCCAGGACGACCACCGCGGCGAACCACAGCAGGCCCCGGACGGGGTCGTAGGCCGAAGGGTCGAAGGCGCGCAGGCCCATGCCGAGCATGGCGCCGCCGAGGGCGGCCAGGGCGGCGCCCGCGACGAAGGCCAGGAGTTTCAGGGAGGGGACCCGGACGCCCGCGGCGGACGCGCCCGCCTCGTGGTCGCGCATCGCGGCGAGGGCGCGGCCCGTGCGGCCCCGGCGCAGGGCGTGGGTCGCCAGCAACGCGCAGGTCAGGAGGGCGAGTTCGAGAACGTAGTAGGCGCGGTCCCCGTCGAAGCCGGACGGGCGCCCCAGTGCCAGGCCCGACGTGGCGTACGGCTGGGCGAAGACGAAGCGGCTGACCCCGACGCCGACCGCGAAGGTCGCGAGGGCCAGGGACAGGCCGTGGCGGCCGATCGCGGGCCAGCCGGTGAGCAGACCCAGAGGGGCGACCAGGAGGACGGCGACCGCGAGCGCGGCCAGTTCGGGCAGGCGGGGCAGGCCCGGGAAGCGGCCCGCCGCCAGCAGCGCCGTGAACAGGGCACCCAGGCCCGCGTACGCCGCCTGCCCCAGCGAGAGCTGGCCGCCGCGCCCGGTGACCACCACCAGGGACAGCAACACCACGCCCAGCGCCGGGACTTGGACCGAGGTGTGCAGGTCCGAGCCCGCGAAGCCGAGGGGGAGCAGGAACAGCACCCCGGCCACGATCCAGGCCCCGGCAGGTGTCGCGACGCGCGCGGAAGCCGTACGGGGGAGGGCGTCCCTCCCACCGACACCCGGCAGCACCAGCGCCACGGCCAACAGCGCGACCACGAACAGGTTCGCGCCCACCGCCTGCACCAACTGCCCGCCCCAGCCGGACAGATGGACCCTCGTCAACTGGCTCTGCCCGACCCCGATCCCCAGCGCCACCACCACGGCGACCGGCAGACTCCGCATCCGTGCGGCCACCGCGACCGCCACCACCTCCATGACGAGCAGGGGCAGGCCGTACGGGTCCAGGCGCACGGAGGGGGCGAGGAGCACACCCGTCAGTCCCGCCGTGAAGGACCCGAACGCCCAGCCCGCCGCCGCCACCCGGTCCGCGTCCACCCCGCCCAGCACCGCGAGCTGCCGGTCGTCCACGACGGCCCGCAGCTCCCGACCGAAACGCGTCCAGCGGATCACCGCCCCGACGCCCGCCGCGAGCACGAGCACCACCGCCAACTGCCCCCAGGGGTCCGCCGGCACGAGCTCCGGCGCGTCGTCCCGCGCGCCCTGCCCCCACACCAGCGCGGCCCCGCCGACGAGCAGCACGAACACGCCGATGGACGCGACCAAGGTCTGCGCCGGATCGCCGCCGAGGACCGACAGCGGCCGGAAGACGAACCGTTCCAGCACTACTCCGAGCGCGGGCGCGAGGAACAGCAGCGTCACCACCGCGCCCAGCCACAGCGGCCAGCCCCACCCCACCACGCACTGCCGCAGCGCGTACGCGCAGACCATCGCGACCGCGCCGTGCGCGAAGTTGAGGACGCCGGTCGCCCGGTACGTCACGATCAGGCCGATCCCGGTGAGCGCGGCGGCGCTGCCGACGGAGAGACCGGCGAGGGTGAGGTCGTAGGTCAGCGAGGACATCAGTCGTCGGCTTCGGCGGGCTCGCAGATCGGGCAGGGGCTCAACTCGCCGTTCGCCACCAACTTCGAGTCCACCGGCACCGCTTCGGCCTTCCCGGCGACCAACGGGCAGTCCGCGCGGTGCCACAGCGTGCCGCCGGGCACCATCAGCAGGTCCCCGCTGACCGCCAGGGGCGCGGCGGCGGCCTCCGCCGACTCCTCAACATCGTCGGGTTCGGAGGCCACGAGAAGGGCGTACAGCTCCTCCACGCGCGCGGTGGCGAGGGCGCCGCGGCCATGGGTGAGCAGGATCGCGCCGGCGACGATCAGCGCGGCACCGGGGATCGTGCAGGAGGCCAGGTAGGGGAGCTGCCGCTCGGCGTAGCGCTCGCCGGAGACGCCGTACCAGCCGAGCACGCACAGCACCGCACCCGCGGCGAGCGCGGCCCAGCCGGCCCACAGGGCGGGACGCGCGGTCCGCAGTCGGGCTGTCCGCATTTACGGCTCCCACATGTCATGTGTCTGTCCATGCCGGCCAATGGCTTGCACTATGCCTTCTGACACCCGACCTGAAAACACCGGGCGCGCACGGCCCGGACCGACACCCGGCGGTGAGCCAGATGGTTCTCGGGAGCGATCTCAGGCGAAGGAACACAAGGCGCGGACGGGGCGCGGCAGTTGGGGCCGCCGCCCTGGTGCTCGCGCTCGGCCCCGCCCTGGCGGCCTGCAGCGACGACAGCGGGGGCGGCAGCGGTGCGGCGCCGCCCACCCCGTCCGTCGAGCGGACCACGAGCGCACCGGCGACCGCGCCCGCCGACCCGGCCGCCGCCACGGCCCAGGTCAAGGCCAACTGGAAGAAGTTCTTCGACCCGGCCAGTTCCACCGCGGACAAACAGGCCGTCCTGGAGAACGGCGACAAGATGGGTGCGGTGCTGAAGGCGTTCAACGGCGACAAACGCGGCGGGCAGGTACAGGCGGAGGTCACCAAGGTCGTGTTCACCCAGGCGGACAAGGCGACCGTGACCTACACGCTGACCCTCAACGGCGCCACCGCCCTCCCGGACGCCTCCGGGACCTCCGTCGAGCAGGGCGGCACCTGGAAGGTGTCCGTCAACACCCTGTGCGCGCTGGTGGCGTTGAGCGGCGATGCCTCGCCGGCGCCCGGGTCGGGCTGCTGAGACCGCTGCCGCGGTGCTGCTGCTCCTGGTGGGCACGGCCTGCGGCAGCCGTCTCCCGGAGAGCGACTTCGAGCACGGCGACACCCGTACGCCCGCGCCGAGCACCGGCACACCGATCCGGGTCGGCATCATCACCAGCGCGACCAGCCCGGTCGGCGGCGACGCCTTCACCGGCCCCCGTGACGGCGCCGAGGCGTACTTCGGCCGCGTCAACGCGCGCGGGGGCATCGCCGGACGCCGGGTCGAGGTGCGGCTGTGCGACGACGGCGGCAGCGGGGTCGGCAACAACGAGTGCGTGCACAAGCTGGTCGACGAGGACAAGGTCGTCGCCCTGGTCGCCACCACCACCCTCGACTACGCGGGCGCCTCCCGCGTCTCCCACGCGCGCGTGCCCGACATCGGCGGCCAGCCCATCGGCGCCGCCTACGACACCTGGCCGCACCTCTACGGCATCTACGGCAGCCTCGCGCCCCGCGCGGGCACCCCGGGCTGGGGCGGGAAGCTGTACGGCGGCACGGAGGTCTACCGCTACTTCAAGCGCGAGCAGGGCGCCCGTACCGCCGCCGTCGTGTCGTACAACCAGGCCGCGTCCGCCGCCTACGCACGGCTCGTCGAGCAGGGGCTGAAGGCCGAGGGCTACAAAGTCGTCCCCGAGCAGGTCGACTTCGCGCTGCCCAACTTCCGCGCGGCGGCGGCCGACCTGAAGCAGCAGGGCGCCGACCTCGTCTTCGACGCCCTGGACACGCACGGGAACGCCCAGTTGTGCGCGGCGATGGACCAGGTCGGCGCGCAGGTCGTCGCCAAAGTGACGAACGTACAGAATTGGACATCCACTGTCCCGGAGGACTACAAGAACTCCCCGCACTGCCGCAACGCCCTGTGGGCGACCGGGTCCAGCCGTGACTTCGACGACGTGGCGCAGCCTGCCGTACGGGAGTTCCGGGACGCCACCGAGGGGCTGAAGACGCATTCCCAGTGGCAGTTGGAGGGCTGGGCGGCGGCGATGTGGTTCACGGACGCGGCCAAGGCGTGCGCGAGGACGGAAACGGGCGTCACGCGCGCGTGCGTCGACGGGTTCATGAACCGGAGCGAGAACTACACCGCCGACGGCCTGCTGGTTCCCGTCTCCTTCGAGCGGCTCGCCGAACCGCCGACGAACCGCAGGACGTGTCTGTCGGTGGCCCGCTGGCAGGACGGCAAGGGGTGGGTCCCGCAGGGGGACATGAACAGCACCTGTTTCGAGGTGCCGCAACTCCCGTACAGCCCTTGATCCAGACAGCCCTTGATACAGACTTCGACCATGTTGGAGACCTCGGCACGACTCCTCCGTCTGCTCTCGCTGCTCCAGGCCCACCGCGAGTGGTCCGGCGCCGACCTGGCCGACCGGCTCGGGGTCACCCCGCGCACCGTGCGCCGGGACGTCGACCGGCTGCGTGAGCTGGGCTACCCGGTCAACGCCAGCCCCGGCACGGGCGGCGGCTACCAGCTGGGCGCCGGCGCCGAGTTGCCGCCGCTGCTCCTGGACGACGACGAGGCGGTGGCCGTGGCGGTCGGCCTGCGCACCGCCGCCGGACAGGGCATCGAGGGCATCGGGGAGACCTCCGTACGCGCCCTCACCAAGCTGGAACAGGTCCTCCCGAACCGACTGCGCCGCCGGGTGGGCGCCCTCAACGCCTTCACCGTGCCGATGCTGCACAGCACCCTCCCGTCCGCCGTGGACCCGGCCGTCCTGACCGAGCTGGCCGCCCTGTGCCGGGACGCCGAGCGGCTGCGCTTCGAGTACGAGAGCCACGACGGCGCCCCCACCCGCCGTACCGTCGAACCGCACCGCCTGGTGTGCACCGAGCGCCGCTGGTACCTGGTCGCCTGGGACCTGGACCGCGAGGACTGGCGCACCTTCCGCGTCGACCGCGTCACGCCCAGGCCGCCGCACGGGCCGCGCTTCACCCCGCGCGAGCCACCGGCGGAGGATCTCGCCGCGTACGTCTCGAAAGGGGTCTCCACGCGCGCGTACGCCTCGCAGGCCGTCGTCCGGCTCCTCGTGCCCCTGGAGCGGGCCGCCGAGCGGATCTCACCGTCCGCCGGGACGCTGGAGGCGGACGGCCCGGACGCCTGCCTGCTGCGGACCGGGGCGCCGAACCTCGATGTGATGGTGATCCACGTGGTGATGACGGGCTTCGACTTCGAGGTCCTGGAACCGGCCGAGCTGACCGGGGCGATCAGGACGGCCCGGGACCGGCTGTCCCGCGCGCTGGACCGGTACGGCCCGGGGGCATACGACGATTCTGTGCCGGAACGGTGAATCTCTTATGCGGTGTCAGCTCCCGCCGTACCGCACGGAATCGGAATGGAAAGGGGGGCGCCGGACGGTTCTCGCGGAACTCTCCGCCCGGCTATTCGGCGAGCCGGGCCGACATGCGGGAATTACGTTCGAATGCCCGCGGAAGGCGTACGGAACCGCTCATACGTGTGAGGGACGATGAACAAAACACACGTCCTGATCCTGTGACAGAAGTGTGACCGGAGAGGGACGGAGAGAGCCGAAGAGGGGCTAGCGTGGCGGCATGGCACCCATTCCGACTCCACCGGCAGAGCCCCAGGACAGTCCGAACGCCTATGTCGGCCTCGACGCGGCAGAGGCCGAGCGGCTCGCGCGGGAGCGGGGGTGGTCGACCGTGCGGACGCTGCCGCCGGGGGCGATCATCACCATGGAGTACCGCGTGGGGCGGCTCAACTTCGAGGTCAGGGACGGCACGGTGGCGCGCGCCTGGAAGGGCTGACCGCAGACCTGACGAAGGCCCCGGTTCCGCTGGCGGAACCGGGGCCTTCGTCGTGCGGGGATCGATGGTGCGTACCGGACCCGCCTGCTGGTGGCGGTCAGCCGCCCGTCGCCGGACGGGCCGTGGCCGCCGTGGTGCCACGTGCCACCCGGTCCGAATGCGGCGGGCGGCGGCTGCCGATCGGGGTGACCGGCGTCCGCTCCGAGCGGGTCGTGTGCGGGCCGGGGGCGAGATGGGCGGGTGGCCGGGCCGAACGGCTCGTGGTGACCGTCTCGCGGGCCGCCGGGACCTCGTCGCCCGACGAGGAGGCGCGCGGCTTGAGCAGCACGGGCGCGGTGACCGGGGAGGCCGGTGCGGGGGCGGGCTCCGGACGGCCGCGGCGGGCGCGCCGGCGGTCGCGCAGGTCGAAGATCCAGGTCTCGGCGCGGGCGATCAGCGGCTCGCACCAGGGGAGGGCGAGCAGCACCAGCAGACCGGCGGCCCAGCCCAGCAGCACGTCGCTCAGCCAGTGCGTGCCGAGGTAGACCGTGGCGAGACCGACGCCGAGCGAGGTCACCGCGGACGCGGCGGACAGCCAGCGGCGGGCTGCCGGCGTGGAGGCCAGATACGCCAGGATTCCCCAGGTCACGACGGCGTTGGCGGTGTGGCCGCTGGGGAATATATCGCCGCCCAGGCCCATCTCGTTCGAGCCGATGACCGTGGCGTAGTGCGGGCCGAGGCGCCCCATGCCGAGCTTCGCCGCGCCGACCGTGATGTTCAGCAGCAGGATCGCGGTGCCCAGGGTGAGCAGCGGGCGCAGGGTGTGCTGCCGCCACGAGCGCCAGCCCAGCCAGGCCGCGACCATCACCGCGGTCGGGCCGCGCTGGCCCAGCACCACGTAGTAGTCGACGAACCAGTGGATGCCCGCCCACTGTTGGTACGGCCGGAAGAACATGACCTGCCAGTCGAGCCGGACCAGCCATGACGTGGTCACGACGAGCCACACGATCGCCAGATAGAAGGCCAGGGTCCCGGTCAGCAGCGCGACCCGGTGCCTGCTCATCTTGGGCACATCGAAGTGGGCCGGGCGTTCCGGCTCCCGGTCGAGCCTGGCGAACACCCGGTCCAGACGGGTGAGGTGTCGTTCGGTATGCACCCAATCGACATTACAGCGAGTGAGGTCGGAAGCCTGTCGAATCCACGGTTCTGTGATGACGATGTGATGTGGGATTGCTCTCAGGTGGAGGTTTATTTCCGAGCAATCCATTATCGGCCCAGGCTGCTTCCTGCAATTCCTTTGATCATTCCGAGTGGCGGTTTATTGACCTTATGAATTCGTTCACTGGAACGTCGTGTGAAATTACCCGCACGGCCACCGGTGTCGACCGCCGTCGCGAGGGTGCCGCTGCCGTCCTGGGCGCGCGGGCCCGGTGTGCGGCTGCCGGGAGCCCTGGGGGGCGTGGTGCGCCGGTGGCGGTCGGACGCGAAACGGGTCTATTAGGTGGACACGTCACTAAGGGGGAGTGGAGTATGCACTTCGGCCGGACCTCGGGGGGAAAGGTTCTGGGGGAACATGATCGAGAAGATGTGCCGGAGCAGAATCCTGTCACCTGCGGAGTCGTCGGACCCGTGCGGCTGCTTACGGTCCGGCAGGTGCCGTCCGACGCGCACGACGAGCGGCGAGCCGGATCGCTCCTGGTCCACGGCGCAGGCACTGGAGCTCGGGGCGGTGGACGTCGTGGAGCTGACCCACTCCTCGTCCGACGCGGGGCGCGCACCGAAGCTGATCCGACAGACCCACCCGCGGCTGTGCTCGGTGGTGTTCGCCCGCCGGGGGGCACTGAGGGTGGTCCAGGCGGACCGCGAGACGGTGCTGGACGCGGGGGACTTCGCGCTGTGCGACAGCTCGCGACCGTTCAGGATCGGGAACGCCGGCCGCACCTGCGCCACCATGGTGCGCGCCCAGGCGCCCCGGTCGGTGCTGCCGCTGTCGGCCCGGCAGATCGGCCGGCTGCTGGTGACGCGTGTGTCAGGGCAGGAAGGTACGGGGGCCCTGTTCACCCAGTTCCTCAGCGGGGTGACCGACGACCCCGCGTCCTACCGGCCCGACGACGTCGTGCGGCTCAGTACCGTGGGCCTGGACCTGCTGGCGATGGCGCTCGCCTCGCATCTCGACGCCCCGGCTCCCGAGCCACCGGAGGGGTCCCGTCATCTCACCCTGTTGCTGAGCGTCGAGGCGTTCATCCGCGAACACCTGCACGATCCGGACCTGTCGACGCGGGCCGTCGCCGCCGCCCATCACATCTCGGTCAGCCATCTGCATCGCGTCTTCCGGACCCGGGGCACCACGGTCGCGGCGCTGATCCGCCGTGAGCGCCTGGAGGGTGCGCGCCGTGATCTGACCGATCCACGTGCACGGGACGTGCCGGTGCACCGGATCGCCGCCCGCTGGGGCTTCAAGGGGCATGCCGCCTTCACGCGCACCTTTCGTGCCGCGTACGGCGTAACGCCCGGGGACTGCCGCCGCCAGGCTCTCGGTCTGTCTATATGAGACCCATATGAGACCCATATGAGACCCATGTGGGATCCATGTAAGACCCATATGAGACCGCCCGTCTGTCCGCAGCAAGCTGCGGACAGACGGGCGGTGGCGGCGTCTTCGCGCCTGCCGGTACGGCGTCAGCCCGGTCGGCGTTCAGCCGTCACGCCTCGTCGCGGTCTGCCGCGCCGGGGGTGTCCGGGCCCTCGGGCGGCTGTCAGCCGGCCCACACCGCGCTGTCGCAGTAGGAGTCGCCGCTGGTCTTGTGAAGGCAGATCTTGAACGTGTACGCGATGCCCTCGCCCAGGTTGTACACACCGCCGTCGCTGGCGCTCACGGTCTTGTGGGTACCGGCGGTACCTGCCTGCAGCGTGTAGCGCGTCGTCCCGTTGGGGTTGTAGACGAACAGCTTGGCGGCGTACCCGTCCGCCTCAAGGTCGTCGACCCTGACGATGTCGCCGTTCGAGGTGAACTGGACCCGGCCGCCGGGGTCGCCGTCGTCGGTGTGCAGCTCGTGGTCGACGGCGAGCGCCGGGCTGCCGGCCAGGAGCAGGAGCCCGATGGCGGCGACGGGTATTCCGATGGGAGTAAGTATTCGCTTTGCGCGCATGTGCACTCCTCGTGATGCGATTCCATGGTCATGACGCCGATCCACCCCGGCGCCCTTGCTTTGCCAGGCTGCCGTGATCACCGCTGGACAGTCGTTAGCGGTATGTCCACGGTTCTGTGCAGAGAGTGGTCACGGGGGCGGGTGCGGCCGCAGGGGAAGAGCTCCGGGACGGATCGGGGTGTGCCAGGGACGCCACGCGAACGTGGCGCATGCCACACGCCGGCCGGGAGGAACGTGACCTGGGACATCCGTCCTTGGCCGGAACTCGCGTACGCTGACGTGTCACTCGCCTTCGTTGCGCGGGTCGGAGACACCGCTCCTCTCCGGCCGCAGTCACGGGGAGTCCCCACCCCGTGAGCCCGCCGAACGCGAGGGAACATCTGGGAGGTAGTACATGTCCGGGACGACCACGGCCGCCGCAGCGCTGCGCCGTCGGGCGGCCGGGGCCGGTGCCAACCGCTGGGTCGTCCTCGTCGTCCTCTGCGTGAGCCTGCTCCTCGTCGCGCTCGACGCCACCGTGCTCCATGTCGCGGTGCCCGCCGTCACCGAGGACCTCAAACCCGGCGCGATAGAGCTGCTCTGGATCGTCGACGTCTATCCGCTGGTCTGCGCCTCGCTCCTCATCCTCTTCGGCACGCTCGGCGACCGAGTGGGCCGCAGGCGCATCCTTCTCCTCGGCTACGGCCTCTTCGGCATCGCCTCCGGCCTGGCCGCCTGCGCCCATGACGCCCAGGTCCTGATCCTCGCGCGGGCGCTGCTCGGCGTCGGCGGCGCGATGATCATGCCGGCCACACTCTCGATCCTCCGCCAGGTCTTCCCCGACCGGCGCGAGCGCGCGGTGGCGATCGGCGTGTGGAGCGCGGTGGCGGCGGTCGGCGCGGCGGTGGGCCCGCTGCTCGGCGGCTTCCTCCTCGAACACTTCTGGTGGGGCTCGGTCTTCCTGGTCAACATCCCCCTGATGCTGATCAGCCTGCCGATCGGCCGCCTCCTGCTCCCCGAGTCCCGCGGCGACCGCGACGGCCCGTGGGACGTCGTCGGCGCCCTGATGGCCGCCGGCGGCCTCTTCGGAGTCGTCCTGGGTGTGAAGCGGCTCGGCGGCGGAGAGCCGGTCGAGAGCGCCTGGACCGTGGCCCCGCTGCTCGTGGGCGCGGTGCTGATGGTCCTTTTCGTACGACGGCAACGCAGCCGTACGCATCCGCTGGTGGACCTGAGCATGTTCCGCAGGCCGGCGTTCAGCACCTCCGTCGGCTGCATCGTGCTGGCGATGCTGGCCTTGGTGGGCCTGGAACTGATCGCCGCCCAGTACCTGCAACTGGTCCTGGGCCTGTCGCCCCTCCAGACGGGTCTACGGCTGCTGCCGCTGACGTTCGCGGCAATGGCGGCCGGGCTGTTCGGGGCGCGGATGCTCCGGCGTTTCGGCCCGCGCCGGATGGTGTGCTTCGGCTTCTGCCTGACCGCGTTCTCGGTACTGACGCTCACCATGATGGGCGGCCGGGACAACACCGGGCTGCTGCTCTTCGGGTTCCTGCTGCTCGGGTTCGGCCTGGAGATGACGCTCTTCGGGGCGTACGAGTCGATGCTCAGCGAGGCACCGCCTGCCCAGGCGGGAGGTGCGGCGGCGATCGGCGAGACCTCCTACCAACTTGGCGCCGGCATCGGCATCGCGCTCCTCGGCAGCGTCATGAACGCGGCGTACGCGCCCGGGCTGCGGTCCGTACCCGGCGTACCGACCTCGGCGTCGGCCTCGGCGGGCCATTCACTGGGCGAGGCGTACGACGTCGCGTCGCGTCTCGGTGGAGTCCGTGGCGCCGCCCTGCGCGACGCGGCCCGGCACGCCTTCGTGCACGGTCTGCACGTCACCCTGCTCGTCAGCGCGGGCCTGCTGCTGTTGGGCGCGGTGATGGCGTTGCGGTTGCCGCGAGTCATGCAATGCGAGGCACCTCTGACCAAGGTGCCCGCCCCTCGCGAAGTCACACAGCCCCGCGTCTCCGCCTGAACAACCTTCTCCCCCGCACGCACCGCCGGTGACGGGCACTTGAAGGGTGGACGTTTCCCGTGGGGGTTCCCCGCCGGCGGCGACCACGGGTCCGGGAGGGGAGAGACGGAGGTGATAGTCGTAGCCGCGGCCGCCAACGGCGCTCAGCCCCCGCGGCAGGCGTTCACCCCTCGGACGCCCGTGAACGGGTGGCGGGTGGGAGAAGGTCTGGCATGTGGTGGACGTGCTCGACTCGGCGTCGTAACGTCGACCCCGTTGTCGTAACTAGCGGTGATAGTTTTTAGGTGCCGGAGGCTGAGCCATGTCATCGTCCTCGAAGTTGCCCCCCTTCGACCCCGCCGACCCCCTCGGCATCGACGACCTGCTCGACCCCGAGGACCTCGCGATCCGCGACACCGTGCGCGCGTGGGCCGCCGACAAGGTGCTGCCGTATGTCGCCGAGTGGTACGAGAAGGGCGAGTTGCCCGGGATCCGGGAGCTCGCGCGGGAGTTGGGCGGTATCGGGGCGCTCGGGATGTCGCTCGACGGGTACGGGTGCGCCGGTGCCTCCGCCGTGCAGTACGGGCTCGCCTGCCTGGAGTTGGAGGCGGCCGACTCGGGGATCCGGTCGCTCGTGTCGGTACAGGGCTCCCTCGCCATGTACGCGATCCACCGCTTCGGGAGCGAGGAGCAGAAGCAGGCCTGGCTGCCGCGCATGGCCTCCGGCGAGGTCATCGGCTGCTTCGGGCTGACCGAGCCCGACCACGGCTCCGACCCGGGCGCGATGCGGACGTACGCCAAGCGCGACGGCGGGGACTGGGTGCTCAACGGGCGGAAGATGTGGATCACCAACGGCTCGGTCGCCGGGGTCGCCGTCGTGTGGGCGCAGACCGACGACGGGATCCGCGGGTTCGTCGTACCGACCGACGTCTCCGGATTCTCCGCGCCCGAGATCAAGCACAAGTGGTCCCTGCGTGCGTCCGTCACCAGTGAACTCGTCCTCGACGACGTGCGGTTGCCGGCCGATGCCGTGCTGCCGGAGGTCGTCGGGCTGAAGGGGCCGCTGAGCTGTCTGTCGCACGCTCGGTACGGAATCGTGTGGGGCGCGATGGGCGCGGCGCGCGCTTCCTTCGAGTCCGCCGTCGAATACGCGAAGACCCGGGAGCAGTTCGGGCGGCCCATCGGCGGCTTCCAGCTCACCCAGGCCAAGCTCGCCGACATGGCGGTCGAACTGCACAAGGGGATTCTGCTCGCCCATCACCTGGGGCGGCGCATGGACGCCGGGCGCCTGCGTCCCGAGCAGGTCAGCTTCGGCAAGCTGAACAACGTACGGGAGGCCATCGAGATCTGCCGTACCGCACGGACGATCCTCGGTGCCAACGGGATCTCGCTGGAGTACCCGGTGATGCGGCACGCGACGAACCTGGAGTCGGTGCTCACCTACGAGGGCACCGTCGAGATGCACCAGCTCGTGCTGGGCAAGGCGCTCACCGGACTCGACGCCTTCCGCTAGGAAGACCCGAAGACCGCTGATCCACGCTGATCAACCCTGCGGGAGGCAGGGCCGGTAAGCGGCCCTGCCTCAGCTCTGGTTGAAGAAACCGTCCTCGCGGCGCGCGACCGGGTCGCCGCTGACGATCTCGGTGTTGGCGGGGGTCAGCAGGAAGACACGGTTGGCGACCCGCTCGATCGTGCCGCGCAGGCCGAAGGTCAGGCCGGCCGCGAAGTCGACCACGCGCTTGGCGTCGGTCGCCTCCATCGCCGTGAGGTTCACGATCACCGGAACCCCTTCCCGGAACAGCTCACCGATGGCTCGGGCGTCCCGGAAGCTGTCCGGGGTGACCGTGCCGATGCGCCGGCCCTTCACCTCGGCGACGTCCGAGGCCACCTTCACTCGCGGGTCCGTCACCCAGGCATCCCCGGGCTGCTCGGTCCCTTCGGAGTAGTCGTCGTCGTAGTAGCGCTCGTCATCGTTGTCGTCAACGAGCCCAAGCCAGGCACTCGCCTTGCGTACCGATCCCATGGACGCCTCCTCTCACAGCGGTCTTTATTGCTATCCGCATCCCTATGGTCATCCATGATGCGGATCGCGCGCCAAGTGGATAGACGCCGCGCGGGGGGTTTGTGACGCTACTGGTGCACAGCCAATACGTCGAGGGCCCCCGTGTATCAAGGGTGTTGCCGCATATGGCTGCTGACTGAGAGTGAAATATGATTCTTCCCGGCGTCCGGGTGACGGCTGGTGCGTACGGGTGAACGGAGTGGTCGATGCGATGCGGCTGCTCAACGCCCGGTCAGATGCCATGTCGATCTCCGGATGCCCCGTCAGTTGTCGTTCACGCCGCGGGGGGTTGTCGTGTTCGGAATGGTCCGGCCTTGCAGTCATCGGCTCGGCGAGAACCTGAAGACCCAGTGGCTGGCGCATTTGTGCGGGCTGTGTCTCGCGCTGCGCGGGGACCATGGGCAGTTCGCACGGGTTGTCACCAATTACGACGGTCTGCTCCTCTCGGTTCTGACGGAGGCTCAGGCCGAGCGGGAGGGCGGTGGCCGGCGGCGCACGGCCGGGCCCTGCCCGTTGCGCGGGATGCGGACCGCGTCCGTCGCGCAGGGCGACGGGGCGCGCCTCGCGGCGGCCGTCTCGCTGGTGCTCGCCTCCGCCAAGGTGCGCGACCATGTCGCCGACGGGGACGGGCTGCTGGCCCGCAGGCCGGTGGCGCTGGCCGCGCGGCGCGTCGCCGGGAACTGGGGGCGGGCCGGGGCGCGGACCGGCGCTGACGTCGGGTTCGACGCCGGTGTCCTCGTCGAGGCCGTGGAGCGGCAGTTCGGCATCGAGGTGCTCGCCGGGCCCGGCACGCCGATCCTGACCGTCACCGAACCGACCGAGACCGCCACCGCGGCCGCCTTCGCCCACACCGCGCTGCTGGCCGGACGGCCCGGCAACGCCGTACCGCTCGCCGAGGCCGGGCGCCTCTTCGGCCGGCTCGCGCATCTCCTGGACGCCGTGGAGGACCGGGAGTCCGACGCGGCGTCGGGTGCCTGGAACCCGCTCTCCGCGACCGGCACCCCGCTCACCGAGGCCCGGCGACTGGCCGACGACGCGCTGCACGGGATACGGCTCGCACTGCGGGAGGCGGAGTTCACGGACGGCAAGTTGGCGCATCTGCTGCTCGCGCACGAACTGGGGCGCTCGGTGGACCGGGCCTTCGGGACACAGTCGTGCGGGCACGGACCCGAGGCCGCGTTCGGGCCGCCGCAGACGCCCTACCTGCCGGGCGATCCGCGCCACGACGGCAATCCCTACGGCGGCAACCCCTTCGGCGGTGAGCCGCCGCGGCCCGACAAGCGCGGTTTCTGGGCCGGGTGCGCCGCAGCGCTCGGGCTGTGCTGCACCTGCAAGGTGTGCTGCGCCGACGAGTTCGAGGGACCGTGGTCGAGGCAGCGGCGCGAGGGGTGCTGCTCCAGCTGCGACTGCGACTGCTGCGACGCCTGTGAATGCTGCGAGTGCTGTGAATGTCTCTCGTGCTGTGATTGCTGAACGTGACGGTGACGGGTAGTCACCATCGTTGTATACGACCGTCTCGCGGGGGCATTGCCGACCTGCGAGGCCGAGGGGCCCGTGTTTCGGCGCGGTAAAACAAAAACATGATCCGGTGACCGGTGTGCCGTGAGGGTCGTTGGGCGGGAGCAGAACCATTTCTGCCTCAGGTTCGACTCTTGATCAACTCGCCACCCACTTAAGGCACTTCAGTGGACGTCACAACAAAAGCGACCACCAGCATCCGCGCCAGGCTGCTGAGGATTCTTATCCTCGCCCTCGCGGTCCTGCTCGCTCTGCTCGGCATCGCGGCCACCGAGCAGATCTCCGCCTACCGCAACGCCTCCGCGACCGCCGACAACGCCCGCCTGGAGATCACTCTCCAGGGACTCGTGCACGAACTGCAGAAGGAGCGCGGGCTCACCACCGGATACGTCGGCGGAGTCCAGCAGTTCAGCACCAAACTGCCCGCGCAGCGCAAGGCGACCGACGCCGCGCGCCGGCAGCTGGACGTGACCCTGAAGGGGCGCGAGGACTCGGCCGCCGGTTCCGTGCGCGAGTCCCTCGGCCGACTCGACGGCCTGGTCGGGATCCGCAAGGACGCCGACGACGGCACCGGCGTGGTGAAGGACACCTTCGACTACTTCACCACCACCATCACCGTCCTCGACCGGCTCGACCTCGGCCTCGAAGACGTCCACGACGCCACCCTGCGCGACGCCTACCAGGCACTCCAAGTCCTCGGCAACGCCAAGGAGTTCACCGGCGAGGAGCGGGCCATCGTGCTCG
The DNA here is from genome assembly GCF_053598575.1 of Streptomyces sp. NPDC001100. Classification (NCBI taxonomy): domain Bacteria; kingdom Bacillati; phylum Actinomycetota; class Actinomycetes; order Kitasatosporales; family Streptomycetaceae; genus Streptomyces; species Streptomyces sp. NPDC001100. The sequence continues at coordinate 175,644 of NZ_JBSFKO010000015.1, read as the reverse complement.
GCTCGGTACGCGCCGGGAGGTTCCGCGGCGACGACTACGGCCGGTTCATGGAGATCCGCGCCGGACGCCTCGCCGCCCTCGACGCCTTCCCCCGGTCGGCCACCGCCGTGCAGGAGCGGCGGCTGGACACCGCCCTGACCACGCCCGACGCCGAGCGCGCGCTGGCGTACGAGAGCAAGGCGGTGCACGGCACCGGGAAGCTGAGGTCGAGCGCCATTCCGCCCATGGCCTGGTGGGACTCGATGACCTCCACCATCAACGGGCTGCGTGACGTACAGATCTCCCTCGGCACCGATGTCGAGAACCGGGCCGCACAGCTGGAGAGTTCGGCCCAGCGCGACCTGCTGCTGTTCCTGCTGCTCGCGCTCGGCACGGTCGCCGCGCTCGGTGCGCTGGCCCTCGACTGCGTACGGTCCGTCTCCTCGCCGCTGGTCGAACTCGCCCAGCAGGCACGGGAGGTGGCCGGGACCCGGCTGCCGCAGGCCGTGGCCGCCGTACAGGACGGCTCGTCCGGGGCCGCGCCGCAGCCGCCCGCCCGGCTGGTCGTCGCCGACCGGGCCGGGGCCGAAGTCCGGGAGGTGGCCGAGGCGTTCGACCGGGTGCAGCGGTCCGCCTTCGATCTCGCCACCGAGCAGGCCGTGTTGCGGCGCAACGCCACCGACTCGCTGGTGAGCCTGGGCCGCCGCAACCAGAACCTGGTGCGCCGCCAGATCAGCTTCATCAACAAGCTGGAGCACGAGGACGCCGACCCCGCGACCCTCGCCAACCTCTTCGAACTCGACCACCTGGCCACCCGTATGCGCCGCAACGCCGAAAGCCTCCTCGTGCTCGCCGGAGAGTCCAGCCCCCGCCCCTGGTCCACCCCGCTGGCCGTCAACGACGTGCTGCGCGCGGCGCTGTCCGAGGTCGAGGAGTACCGCCGGGTCACCCTGCGCCGGATCGAGCCCGCGTTCGTCACCGGCTCCGTCGTCGTCGAAATCGCCCACCTGCTCGCCGAGTTGGTGGAGAACGCGCTGAGCTTCTCGCCGCCGGACTCCGACGTGGAGATCGAGGGGCGGCGCACCAGCGCCGGTTATCTGATCGCGATCGTCGACCACGGGCTCGGCATGGACAACCAGGCCATCGCCGAGGCCAACGTACGGCTCTCCGGCACCGCCAGCTTCATGGCCGAACCCACCCGGTTCCTGGGCCACTTCGTGGTCGGCGCACTCGCCCGAAAGTGCGGTATCGAGGTACGGCTCGGCGAGGCGCCGGCGGCCGGTGTGGTCGCCCGGGTGCTGATCCCCGCGGCACTGCTGACGGAGAAGGCGGTCGAGGCGAAGTCCTCGGTCCCGGCGCCGAGGAAGGCGGAGACGGACATGGAACCGAAGACCGAACCGGCGGCGACCCCGGTCGCCGCCAAGGGCGGTTCGTCCGCCGCGCGCACCCGCAACGGCCTGGTCAAGCGGCCGCAGCGGAGCGGTATCGCGGCAGCGGTGAGCGAGACCGACCGCACCGACCGCACCACGCCCGCCGCGCCGCCCAACCCGGAACGGACCCCCGAACAGGTCTCCGGGATGCTCTCCACCCTGCGCAGCGCCCATATGCGGGGCGGGATCAGCGTCGAGAAGGAGAAGCAGCAGAACGCCGAGACGAACGAGGGTGCCGCCAAGTGACCGCCGTCGACACCCAGCACGACTCGCAGACCTTCAACTGGCTGCTCGCCAACTTCGTCAAGAGCACCGACGGCGTACGGGACGCGGTCGCCGTCTCCTCCGACGGACTGCTGATCGCCGTGTCGGACGGGCTCGGGCGGACCGAGGCCGACCATCTCGCCGCGATCGTCTCGGGGCTGAGCAGTCTGGCCCGCAGCGCGTCCAAGCGGTACAGCTTCGACGGGGTCAAACTCATCATGATCGAGATGGGCCGGGGTTTCCTGCTCGTCTCGGCGATCCGGGACGGCAGCTGTCTCGGTGTCCTCGCCGACAGCAGCGGTGAACTGGGCCTGGTCGGCTACGAGATGGCGGTGCTCGCGGAGCGGGCGGGTGATCTGCTCACCCCGACGCTCATCGCCGATCTGCGGCAGGCGTTGCCACGGTGAACGGTGAACAGTCCAGGGACGTAGAACCTGAAGAGGACGCGACGTTCGTCCGGCCGTTCATCATCACCGGCGGCCGGTCCGAGCCCCTCCAGGCCGACCTGCGGCTGGAGACGCTGGTCGTCGCCGTCGGCGTGCCGGATCCGTCGCTCGCTTTCGAGCGGCGCCACATCGTCGCGGTGTGCGAGCGGCCGACGACCGTCGCCGAGGTCGCGCACCGGGTCGGGGTGCCGCTCGGAGTGGCGAAGGTGCTGATCTCCGACCTCGTCGTCGCCGGGCAACTCGCCTGCCGGCAACCCGCGGAGCTGCCGCTCCCGATGCTCGAAAGGATCAGGGACCATGTCCGGGCGCTCTGACAAGATCGTGCCGTTGGCCGTGAAGATCGTGGTCAGCGGCGGCCTCGGGGTCGGCAAGACCACGTTCATCGGGGCCATTTCGGAGATCGAACCCCTCGACACCGAGGCGGCGATCACCCAAGTCTCCGTGGGCGTCGACTCGTTGGTGGGGGTCGAGGCGAAGACCACCACGACCGTCGCCCTCGACTTCGGACGGATCACGCTCGATCCGACGATGACGCTGTATCTGTTCGGGACGCCCGGACAGGACCGCTTCTCGTTCCTCTGGGACGACCTGGTGGAGGGCGCGCTCGGCACGGTGGTCCTCGTGGACACCCGCCGGATCGAGGACTGCTTCCCGGCGGTCGACTACTTCGAGTCGCAGGGCGCGCCCTTCGTCCTCGCCGTGAACCGCTTCGACGGCGCAGACCGGTTCGACGTGGAGGAGGTCCGGGAGGCGCTCGGGCTGAGCGCGGACGTACCGGTGCTGGAGTGCGACGCGCGGAGCCGGGACTCCGTACGGGATGTGCTCGGTGCGCTGATGGACCGGGTGATCGGGGTCCGGGCGACACCACGACGGCGTACGGCCGCGCTGACGCGGTAGGTGTGCTGGTGGAAGTGCGGACGAAACCCGAGGGGAGGGGTGCGTGTGAAGGCGGAACGGGTGGCGCGGGAGAACGCGTGAGGCGCACGGTCAGAGGGAGATTCCGGCGACCGGGACGCGCAGTGGGTCAGCTCAACAGGAAGAGGACCACACGCGACCGAGGTCGATGTGGGAGCGCTTGACCAGCCACTGCTGCCGATGCATGGGCCAAGTGGAACAGGCATTCGGTGGGGCGTCAACCGAGATGAGACGTACTGCTCACAGTGTGGACGTCCTTGACAGTGAGGGGAAACGGCGCCGTACAGTCGGTGGACGGCCCTGCTGAGGGGCTCGGCCGTACGGTGCCGTCAGGCGCCCTGTGTGAAGGCATTCGCCCGTGTTGCTCACGTCACGGAGTCTTCGCATGTCTTCCGACATTCCCACCCCCATATCCGCCGTCCCGGGCACCAGACCGTCACTCGTGATCGTCGGAGCCGGACCGCGGGGGACCGGTCTCATCGAGCGCATCGCCGCCAACGCGCCGGAGCTGTACGCCGGTTCGGGCGCAGAGGGTGCCCAGGGCGCCGAGGGTTTCGACATCCACCTCGTCGACCCGCATGCACCGGGCGCCGGACGCATCTGGCGCGCGGCCCAGTCGCCGCTGCTGTGGATGAACTCGCACGCCGAGGACGTCACCATGTTCACCGACGAGACGGTGGTCATGGACGGCCCGGTACGCCCCGGACCCACGCTGCACGAATGGGCGGAGATCGAGGGCTCCACCTTCGCCGACCGGCAGCTCCAGGGCGCCTATCTGCGCTGGGTGCACGAGGAGGCCGTGGCCGCGCTGCCGCCGGGCGTCACCGTCCACCACCACCCGCGGCGCGCCCTGCGGGTGAGCGGCTCGCGCGAGGGGCGGCAGCAGGTGTGGCTTGAGGGCCGTCCGCGCCCGCTCCTCGCCGACCTCGTCGTCCTCGCGATCGGCCACCTCGACGCCGAACTCGACGAGGAGCAGCGCGAGTTGGCTGCCTACGCCCGCGCCCACGACCTGGTCCACCTGCCGCCCGACTTCACCGCCGACAGCGACCTGACCTCCCTCGCGCCCGGCGAGAGCGTCATCGTCCGCGGCTTCGGGCTCGCCTTCGTCGACCTGATGGTGCTGCTCACCGAGGGGCGGGGCGGGCGCCACGACGGCGACACCTACATCCCCTCGGGGCAGGAGCCGGTGCTGTACGTCGGCTCGCGGCGCGGAGTGCCGTACCACTCGAAGATCGGTTACGAGTGGACCGGTGAACGGCCGCCGCTGCCACGGTTCTTCGGGCCCGCCGAGGTGGACGCGCTGCTCGCCCGGCCATGGGGGTCCCCCCGGTCGAGCGAAGCCGAGAGCGGGGGAGGTTTCGACTTCCGGCGGGACGTATGGCCTCTCGTCGAGAAGGAGTTGGGGTTCGCGCACTACCACCGGCTGTTCGGTGTGCACCCCGAGCGGACGGCGATCGCCTGGACCGACTTCGAGGAGAAGTACGCGGCCGGGGAGGCGGCGGAGCGCGAGGCGCTCGTGGCGTCCGCCGTGCCCGACCCCGCCGACCGGCTCGACCTCGCGGCGCTGGACCGCCCGCTGGACGGGGTGCGGTATCCGTCACCGGAGGCGTTCCAGGAGGGCCTGCGGGCGTATGTCGAGGACGATCTGACGCGCCGTCACGATCCCTCCAACAGCCCCGACTTGGCGGTCTTCCTCGGACTGCTCTCCGTCTACGGGCAGTTGATCCGGCTCGGTGACATAGGGCCCTGGTGGCACGGCTTCTTCAGCTATCTCGCCTCCGGGCCGCCCGGGCCCCGGTTGCGCCAGCTGCTCGCGCTGTCCCGGGCCGGCGTCGTGCGGTTCGTCGGCGCGGACATGGCCGTGACCGCCGAGGACGGCGTGTTCCGGGCGTCCAGCCCGACCGTGCCGGGCGTCACCGTCGAGGCGCGGGCGCTCGTCGAGGCCCGGCTGCCCGAGCCCACCGTCGGGCGGGCCCTCGACCCGCTGCTGCGCGAACTGCACGCCGACGGAGCCGTGGAGACCCCGGAGGGGCTGCTGCGGGTGGACCGCACCGACGGCCGGATCCTCGACGCGGCCGGACGACCGCACCCCCGGCGCTTCGCGCTCGGCCCCTACACCGACGTCCGGACCCCCGGCGCCTTCACCCGCCCGCGCACCGGCGGCCCCGCCTTCCGGCAGAACGACGCCACCGCCCGGGCCGTACTGGCATTTCTTCGGGACCTCGCGTGTCGGGCCGCCGCGTAGCCCCGAGCAGGTCGGTGAAGTCCCGGGCTTCATCGAGGACTTGGCCCTCTCCGAGGCGCTCCCGAACGACAGGAAGGCTTTCCTCACATGACCTCCTCGCACGGCCGGGGCCTGCATCTGGCCGCCGCCGTCGACCAGCGGTCGGCTTATGACGCCGACTCCTACGTCGAGTTGGCGCGGCTCGCCGAGAGCGGCGGCCTCGACTTCGTGACCCTCGACGACACCTTCGCGCGCCCCGGCCCCGACGCCCTCGCGGTGCTGTCCCGGGTCGCCCCGGCGACCGGCCGGATCGGCCTGGTGCCCACCGTGACCGTCACCCACACCGAGCCCTTCAACGTCCAGGCGGCGGTCGCGACCCTCGACTGGGTCAGCCGGGGCCGGGCCGGCTGGCGGATCGACGTGTCGACCACCGAGGGCGAGGCCCGGCTCTTCGGCCGCCGCCATGCCGCGCCCGCCGACGCGCTGTGGCAGGAGGCGGGCGAAGTCGCCGAGGTGGCAGCCGAGTTGTGGGACAGCTGGGAGGACGACGCCGAGATCCGGGACGCCGCGACCGGCCGCTTCGTCGACCGCGACAAGCTGCACCACGTCGACTTCCAGGGCTCCTTCTTCTCCGTCAAGGGCCCCTCGATCGTGCCCAGACCCCCGCAGGGCCACCCGGTCCGCGTGGTCGACGCCACCGAGGGCCAGGCCCGCTCGACGGCCGCCCGGTACGCCGATGTGGCTCTCGTCCGCGCGGCGAGCTCCGCGCAGGCCGGTGCCGTACGGGCCGAACTGCGCGCGTCAGCCGAGAAGTTCGGCCGCGATGCCGACACCCTGCGGGTCCTGGTGAGCCTGGTCGTCGACCTCGGCGACGGCGAGCACGCGGCCGAGCCGGGCCACGGCGGAGGCGGCCCCCGGCAGACCGCGCACGGCCCGCTGTACCGGGGCGGCCCGGTGGATCTCGCCGAACTGATCGCGGCCTGGCACGGCGACCGTACCGTCGACGGCTTCCATCTCACGCCCGTCGAACCCCGCCGCGACCTGGAGCGGCTGGTCAACGGCACGGTCGCGCTGCTCCAACACCGGGGCCTGTTCCGCACGTTCTACCCGGGCAGCACGCTCCGCGAGCACCTGGGCCTGGCCCGGCCCGCCAACCGGTACGCGGTGACCGGGGGAGCGGCGTCATGACCGCACAGTCCCGGAAACAGATCCATCTGGCGGCGCACTTCCCCGGCGTCAACAGCACCACGGTGTGGGCCGATCCGCGGTCGAGGTCCCAGATCGCCTTCTCCTCCTTCGAGCACCTCGCCCGCACCGCCGAGCGCGGACTCCTCGACTTCTTCTTCCTCGCCGAGTGGCTGCGGCTGCGCGAACACAAGGGCCGTATCCACGACTTGGACGTGGTGGGACGGCCGGAGTCGCTCACCGTCCTGAACGCGCTCGCCGCCGTCACCGAGCGGATCGGCCTTGCCGCCACGGTCAACGCCACCTTCAACGAACCGTACGAACTCGCCCGCAGACTCGCCACGCTGGACCATCTCAGCGGAGGCCGGGCGGCCTGGAACGTGGTGACCTCCTCGGACGCCTTCACCGGCGAGAACTTCCGGCGCGGGGGATATCTGGACCGCGCGGACCTCCCCCACTCTCAGCTGCGTTCGAGCGGGGGGACCCCCATCACCCGGGCGGCCGAATTCGTTGACGTGGCAAGGGAGTTGTGGGACTCCTGGACCCCGGACGGACTCTCCCGCCCCTTCGCCCACAAGGGTCAACACTTCGACGTCGCGGGCGAGTTCACGGTGCCGCGCTCACCCCAGGGGCACCCGGTCGTCATCCAGGCCGGGGACCCGGGGGAGGGCCGGGAGTTCGCGGCCCGATCGGCCGACGTGATCTTCACGCGGTACGGCACGCTGGAGGACGGCCGCGCCTTCTACGCCGACGTGAAGGCACGCCTCGCGAAGTACGGCCGTGGCGAGGACGATCTCAAGATCATGCCCGGCGTCACCGTCGTCCTCGGCGACACGGCGGCCGAGGCGCAGGAGCGGGCCGCCGAGATCCGGCGGCAGCAGGTCTCCCCGCAGAACGCGATCCTCGCCGTGGAGCAGATCTGGGGCGCGGACCTCTCCTCCTACGACCCCGACGGGCCGTTCCCCGACTTCGACCCGGAGCCGGACCCCTCGCTCACCCAGGGGCGGACCCGGCGCGGCGACAGCGTCGCGACGGCCGAGAAGTGGCGGGCGCTGTCACGGCAGAAGGGGCTGTCCATCCGGCAGACCGTGATCGAGGCGAGCGGCCGGCAGTCCTTCATCGGCACCCCCGAGGCGGTCGCCGCCGAACTGGAGACCTTCGTACGGCAGGACGCCGCCGACGGCTTCGTTCTCGTACCGCATCTCACGCCGGGCGGGCTCGACGAGTTCGTGGACCGGGTGGTGCCGCTGCTCCAGGAACGCGGCGCGTTCCGCACGGAGTACCGGGGCGCCACCCTGCGCTCCCACCTCGGGCTCGCCGAGCCGGGAGGGAAGGGCTGACCTGCCCCTCGACGGGGAACCCTTCACCGGCTCGGTCCGTCTCGGCGGGTGAACTCGCCTTCCGGCTCGACGGGTTGGGGGTGGCGTTCCAGGGGAGGGCGCAGGACGACGGCAGGGTGTCGGCGGTGTTCGCCGACTCCGCGAGCCGGGACGGCAGTTGCCGGTTCCGCTTCCCGTATCCCGACGCGCCGGACGCAGAGGGGCGCACGACGGTCGACCTCGACCGGGCGGTGCTCCCGCCGTGCGCGTTCGCCGACCATTTCATCTGCCCTTTCCCGCCGCCGGGGAATACGCTGGGCGTCGCGATCGAGGCGGGGGAGCGCACCCTTCGGCAGGCGGGGCATCGGCCCTGGTGGGCCGGGATGTGGCTGTCGGCGGCGGGGTGATCAACTCGCGTAGATCGTGGGCAAGTTGAAGGCTGCACGGCCGAAAGGCGCCCTTGCGCCCGTCGGTCACGCAGCCGAATACTCCCCCACAGCGCTTGTCAGGGGCACGACGTGTTCGAAAACCGGACGCCCGACTCTGACTGCGCCTCACGGGCCCCGACCCCACGCGGGCCCCCGAATTCCCCTAGGAGGGAACGAAACGTGAGGATCAAGCGCACCACCCCCCGCAGCGGAATCGCGAGACGGGCCGGGCTGATCGCCGTGGCCACCGGATTCGTCGCCGCTGCAGCGTTCGCCGTCCCCACCGCGAACGCGAGCGAAGCCCGGACGTTCAGCGCGAGCCAGCTCTCCGCGGCCAACTCGTCCGTGCTCAAGGCCGATGTCCCGGGCACCGCCTGGGCGGTCGACAGCAAGACCAACCGCGTCGTCGTCACCGTCGACAGCACGGTGTCCCAGGCCGAGATCGCGAAGATCAAGTCGCAGGCGGGCAGCACCGCCGACGCGATCACCATCAAGCACACGGCCGGTCAGTTCAAGAAGCTGATCACCGGTGGCGACGCCATCTACGGCGGCGCGTACCGCTGCTCGCTCGGCTTCAACGTGCACAGCGGGAGCACGTACTACTTCCTGACCGCCGGACACTGCGGTGAGGTCGCCTCCACCTGGTACTCCAACTCCGGTCACACCACGGTGCTGGGCACGAACGTCGGCTACAGCTTCCCGACCAACGACTTCGCGCTGGTCAAGTACACCAACACCTCGATCGCCCACCCGAGCGCGGTCGGCAGCCAGACCATCTCCAGCGCGGCCACCCCGGCCGTGGGCACGACCGTCTACCGGCGCGGTTCCACCACCGGCACGCACAGCGGCCGGGTCACCGCCCTGAACGCCACCGTCAACTACGGCAGTGGTGACATCGTCTACGGCATGATCCAGACCACGGTCTGCGCCGAGGGCGGCGACAGCGGCGGTCCGCTCTACGGCGGCACCGTGGCCTACGGTCTGACCTCGGGCGGCAGCGGCAACTGCACCTCCGGCGGCACGACCTTCTTCCAGCCGGTCACCGAGGCCCTGAGCTACTACGGCGTGAGCGTCGGCTGACGTCCGCCTGATCTCCTCCGCTCCGGACTGCAGCCGGCAGCGGGTGGGCCCCCGTACGCAACTGGCGTGCGGGGGCTCGCTCTTGTGCCGAGCGCGGAGTTACCTTCGTGGTATCGAAGAAGGCACCTGATGCGCCCACGTCGGACCCTGGGGGGCCGTGATGGTCGAGGAGCTGGTGACGGCGGGAGTGACGCTCGCGTCCGTCGGAGCGGTGTACGCGATGGCGGCGGCCCGGGTCGTCAAGCAGTACGAGCGGGGCGTGGTGTTCCGGCTCGGCCGACTCCGGTCGGACGTGCGCGGACCGGGGTTCACCATGATCGTCCCCTTTGTGGACAAGCTCCGCAAGGTCAACATGCAGATCGTCACGATGCCGGTGCCCGCGCAGGAGGGCATCACGCGTGACAACGTGACGGTCCGGGTGGACGCGGTCGTCTACTTCAAGGTCGTCGACGCCGCGGACGCGTTGGTGCGGGTCGAGGACTACCGCTTCGCCGTCTCGCAGATGGCCCAGACGTCCCTGCGCTCGATCATCGGCAAGAGCGACCTGGACGACCTGCTCTCCAATCGCGAAAAGCTCAACCAGGGCCTGGAGTTGATGATCGACAGCCCCTCCATCGGCTGGGGCGTGCAGATCGACCGCGTCGAGATCAAGGACGTCTCTTTGCCCGAGACGATGAAACGCTCGATGGCCCGCCAGGCCGAGGCCGACCGCGAACGCCGCGCCCGCATCATCAACGCGGACGCCGAACTTCAGGCCTCCAAGAAACTCGCCGAGGCGGCCAAGGAGATGTCCGAACAGCCGGCCGCGCTCCAACTCCGCCTGCTGCAAACGGTGGTTGCGGTCGCGGCCGAGAAGAACTCGACGCTCGTCCTCCCCTTCCCGGTGGAGCTGCTGCGCTTCCTGGAACGAGCCGCCCCGGCCGCGCCCGCGGCACCCGTGTCACCCGTTGCTCCTGTGGCACCGCAACCGGTGCAGGAGCAACTCCCGCCCGCCGAGCCCCATGCGGATCCGGAACCCGAGGGGTCGATTTCCGGACAGGACTAGTCCTCACCGGTTGATGGCCGTTGCTCGCACGCGGTGTTTGCAGTGCGAACGGCCTGGGATGACAGTGGACAGTCAAAATGGTGAGGGCGTACGGCCGTGCCCCGCGCGCGACCTGAAGTCGACCTTGTGCGCTCCCTGTGAGGTTGGGAAGAGTGGGTGCCCGTCAACCTACCTTTCGGCTCGCCAGGCCCTCTGACCTGCCGGGCCGACCCCCCACAGGAGGACACGAGTTGAAGCACCGACGCATACCCGGGCGACGGGCGGTCGTGGCGGGCGCGGGCATAGCCGCGCTGGTCGTCGCGGGAGTCACCTTGCAGAGTGCGAACGCCAGCGAGACCTCGCAGCCGGCCGCACTCCGCACCCTCTCGGTCCCGGCGGCCGGAAAGCTCGCCTCGACGCTCGGCAAGGACCTCGGCACCGACGCGGCCGGCACGTTCTACGACGCGAAGACCAAGAGCCTCGTGGTCAACGTGCTCGACCAGGCCGCCGCCGACACCGTCGAGGCGGCCGGCGCCAAGGCGAGAATCGTCGAGCACTCCCTCGCCGAACTGACAGGCGCCCGTACGACCTTGAAGCAGGACGCCACCATCCCCGGCACCTCATGGGCGACCGACCCCACCACCAACAAGGTCGTCGTCACCGCAGACCGCACGGTCTCCGGCGCCGAGTGGGCCAAGCTCACCAAGGTCGTCGACGGACTCGGCACCAAGGCCGAACTCCGGCGCACCACTGGGGAGTTGAAGCCCTTCATCGCGGGCGGCGACGCCATCTCCGGCTCGGGCGGCCGCTGTTCGCTCGGCTTCAACGTGGTCAAGGGCGGCGCGCCCTACTTCATCACCGCCGGGCACTGCACCGAGGCCATCTCCACGTGGTCCGACGCCGGCGGCAACGAGATCGGCACGAACGAGCAATCAAGCTTCCCGGGCAACGACTTCGGCCTGGTCAAGTACACCTCGGACGTCGCCCACCCGAGCGCGGTCGACCTCTACAACGGCTCCTCGCAGGCCATCACCCACGCCGCCGACGCCACCGTCGGCGAGAAGGTGACCCGCAGCGGCTCGACGACCCAGGTGCACACCGGCACGGTCACCGGCCTGGACGCCACCGTGAACTACGGCAACGGCGACATCGTCAACGGCCTCATCCAGACCGACGTCTGCGCCGAGCCCGGCGACAGCGGCGGCTCCCTCTTCGACGGCGACGCGGCGATCGGCCTCACCTCGGGCGGCAGCGGCGACTGCACCTCGGGCGGCGAGACCTTCTTCCAGCCGGTCACCGAGGCACTGTCGACGTTCGGGGCGCAGATCGGCTGACCTGTCGTACGACGCCGTTCGCGCGATGTCGTGAAGGCCCGTCCCCGCGCGCGAGGGGGCGGGACTTCCGTGTCCGTACGGTCGGCTCAGCGCTTGGGCCAGTACCACAGCGGTTCGTCGAGCGGGCCCTCGCGACCCGCCACCGTCGTCTGCCCGAACTCCTTCACCAGCTCTATGGAGTTGACGTCGAGACGGTGACGTATCGCGCCCTTCTGCAGCGCGTCCGCGAGCGGTCTGGCGTGAGTGACCACGATGATCTGCGTGTCCTTGCCGGCGGTGAGGACCAGATCGGCGAGCGGCGGGATCAGGTCCGGGTGGAGGCTGGTCTCCGGCTCGTTCAGCACGAGCAGCGACGGGGGCCGGGGCGTCAACAGCGCCGCCGCCCACAGGAGATAGCGCAGGGTGCCGTCCGACAGTTCGGCGGCGGTGAGCGGGCGCAGCAGCCCGTGCTGGCGCAGGGCGAGCCGGAAGCGTCCGCCGAGATCGGCGATGTGGACCTGGCTGCCGGGGAAGGCCGCGTCCACGGCCGCGTCCAGCGCCTCGCCGTCACCGACCTCGCGGATCGTCTGCAGGGCGGCGGCCAGATCGGAGCCGTCACCGCTGAGCACGGGCGTCCGGGTGCCGATGCGGTCGGCCCGGGCCGGCGCGTGCGCGTCGGTGCGGACATGGTCGTAGAACCGCCAGGACCTGATGAACTCCCGCACCGCCAGCACGTCGGGGGCGTGCTGCGGGTCGGCCAGCTCGCCGAGCATGCTGTCGTACGGGCGCAGGGCGCCGTGTGCCCGGGACCAGCCGCCGCCCGCGCCGCGCAGTCTGACGGCGGCTGCCGCGCGGTCGGACAGGACTGCGGCCGGGCGCAGTACGGGGCCGCTCCAGATGCACTCGCGCTTGATCTCCGGATCGAGGTTGAACATGGAGGGGGCGCTGCCCGCACCGGGGGCGGGGCTCGGATGCCCGAAGTCGACCGCGTACCCGAACTCGTCCCCCGCGAAGCCCAGTTGCAGACTGACCGGGCCCGAGCGGACCGTGCCCTGCACGGCATGTCTGCCCTCGCGCACCGCGCGGCCGATCTTCTCCGGGCCCGCCCACAGGACCGACGGCAGCCCGCCCTCCTGCGCCAGCGCGGCGACGGCGCCGCCGCGCGCGGACTCGGCGAGCAGGCGCAGCGCGCGGTACAGGCTCGACTTGCCCGTGCCGTTCGCCCCCGTGATCACGTTCAGTCCGGTCAGCGGGACGATCAGGCGGCGCAGGGAGCGGTAGTTCTCGACGGCGAGGGTGCTGATCATTGGTCCAGGGTTGCAGACGGGTCTGACAACGCCGGTCGGCCCAGCAGCCGCTCGTGCTTGTGCCGCAGCGTCGCCGCCAGCAGGGTGATCACGACCCCGGCGAACGCCCACGCGGACAGCACCAGCAGCGGGCCGGTCACGGCGTTGCCCTTGAAGTAGGCGATCGAGCGCGCCACCCAGGTCCCGGCGCCCGGGGGCAGCGCGGGCCCGATCGCGTTCCAGAACGGCGGCAGCAGCGGCAGCGGGAAGGCACCGCCCGCGCTCGGGTTGCCCGCGATCACCACCAGCAGGATCGCCAGACCGATGCCCACCACCCCGAAGAGCCCCTGCAGGGCGAGGGTCGCGGCCCCGACGGCGAAGGTGATCAGCGCGCCGAGCCCCCAGAACGCCATCACGCTCCCCGGCAACGCGCCCAGGGTCGGCCCGACGATCACCGCGCCGCCGAGCCCGCCGACGATCGCGACCAGTGCCATCACGATCAGCCGGATCACCGCGCGGCGTGGGTTGGCGGGCCGCGCGCCGGTGCTGATCGCCAGGATCGAGGCGCAGAGATAGCCGCCGACGCACCAGCCGACGACCAGATAGAAGGACGACAGCCCGTCGAAGTCCTGGGCGGAGGCCGGGGCCACGTCCACCACCCTGATCGTGCGCTGCTCGGCCCTCTCCAGGGTGGTGGTGATCGTCTCCAGGGTGGTGGCGAGGACCGTGCCGCCGCCGGTCGCGACCAGGAGCGTGTCCTTGATGCCGCGCGAGTCGATGACGAGAGCGCCGTCGATGTCCCGGTTCAGGATCTGCTTCCGCGCACTCGCCGCGTCCGGCACCGTACGCGGGTCCAGCGGCGAACCGGGCAGCTGCTTCAGCCGGGCCACCGTCTGCTCGGCCGTGACCCCGGGCGCGACCACCCCGAAAGCCACATCCCTGGGCTTCGGGTTGTGGAGCGCCCCCACGTAGGAGGCGATGAAGAGCAGCTGAAGGGCGACCACACCGATGACGAGCAGGGTGGCCCGGGGGCTGACCGCGTCCTTCACCTCCCCGAGGAAGGACGTACGGGACGTACCGGCACCGGGGGGTTCTGTCATGTCCCCACGGTCCCGGTGGCCGGGTGTTCGCGCAGGCGGGAAGGGGCCGAACGGATGTCGTGCATGTGTTCGGAAAAGTTTTCTTCCCAACTGTTAGGCCCGGGTGGGGAGCTGACGGGGTGGCGTCTGTTTCGGACACCGCACACCTCCCCAAGGAATCGATGATGTGTTCGAATGTGGGTCGCCGGCGGGACTGATGCGGGTCGCTGACCGGGGCCGATGAGGTTAGGGTAATCGAACGAGCGTACGATGAATATATCGGGCAGATGTGGCCGAAAAGGGGTGGAGTGATGGAGGTGCGGCATGGCGGGCTTCGCTCATCTGCACGTCGCGTCCGGTTACTCCGCCCGCTACGGCGCCTCCCATCCCGAGCAGCTCGTCGGCCGGGCGGCCGAGCGCGGGATCGCGGCCCTCGCGCTCACCGACCGGGACACGGTCACCGGTGCTGTCCGCTTCGCACAGGCGTGCGCGAAGGAGAGGGTCCGGCCGATCTTCGGCATCGACCTGGCGGTGGAGGCGCTGGCACCCCCGCCGCCCGCGCGGCGCCCGCGCACCCCCGTACGCGGCGGCGCGCATGTGATCGAGCCGCCGCTGCGGTTCGTGCTGCTCGCCCAGGGCCGGGAGGGATGGGCCCGGCTGTGCCGCATCACCTCGGCCGCCCACGCCGGCACCGCGTCCGGCGCGGCACCGGTGGTCGTGCCGTGGGAGGCGCTGCGCGAGTACGGCGGCCCCGGGCTGACCGTGCTGCTCGGACCGCTCTCGGAGCCGGTGCGGGCACTGTCGGTGGGCCGGGAGGACGTCGCGATGAGGCTGCTGGTGCCCTGGCGGGAGATCTTCGGGCGGGGGGTCCGGCTGGAGATCGTTGCGCAGAAACGTTTCGGCACCGGTCCGGGCTCCCTCCGGCTGGCCGCCCGCACCCTGGCGCTGGCCGACCGCACCCACACCACCGCCGTGCTCTCCAACGCCGTCCGCTACGCCGACCCCGACCAGCACCGCCTCGCCGACGTCCTCGACGCGGCACGCCTGTTGCGCCCGATCGACCGGCGCCGTCTGGACAGCGGACAGCGCTGGCTCAAGGACGAGAAGGAGATGACGGTCGTGGCGCGGATGATCGCCGAGTGCGCCGGAGCGGACGTACGGCGGGCCCGTCGGCTGATGGCGGACACCGCGAGCACCGCGGAGGCGTGTGTCGTGGACCCCGTGGACCTCGGCCTCGGCAGACGGCACTTCCCGGAACCGTCGCTCTTCGGCGCCGGACCGGAGACGGGCGGCGCGGCCGGGCTGCTGCGCCTGAGATCCGAGGAGGGCCTGGTCCGGCGCGGCCTCGACCGCGACCGGGCGGCACTCGACCGACTGGAGGAGGAACTCGCCGTCATCTCCCACTGGAACTACGACGCGTACTTCCTCGCCGTCGGACAGGTCGTCGCCGACATCCGGGCCAAGGGCATCAGGGTCGCCGCCCGCGGCTCCGGCGCCGGCTCGCTGGTCTGCCACGCGCTGGACATCGCCACCGCCAACCCGCTCGACCACAGCCTGCTGTTCGAACGCTTCCTGAGCAGACGCCGCGAATCACTGCCCGACATCGACATCGACGTGGAGTCCGCCCGCCGCCTGGAGTGCTACGACACGATCTTCGAACGCTTCGGGAAGGAGCGGGTGGCGGTCACCGCGATGCCCGAGACCTACCGGGCACGCAGGGCGCTGCGCGACACCGGCCTCGCTCTAGGGATCGCCCCGGCCGACGTCGACCGGATCGCCAAGAGCTTCCCGCACCTGCGCGCCTCCGACATCACGAACGCACTCGCCGAACTGCCCGAACTACGGCAACTGGCGGGCGAGGCGGGTCGGTTCGGCCCTCTGTGGGAACTCGCCGAAGGGCTCGACTCCCTGGTCCACGGCATGGCCATGCACCCCTGCGGTGTGGTCATCAGCGACGCGACACTCCTGGACCGGCTGCCCGTGCAGCCCACCCCGCAGGGCGACTACCCCATGGCCATGGCCGCGAAGGAGGAGATCGAAGCACTCGGCAACATCAAACTCGACGTCCTGGGCGTCCGTATGCAGTCCGCGATGGCCCACGCCGTCACCGAGATCGAACGCGCCACCGGCAACCGGATCGACCTCGACGACCCCCAACAGGTGCCGCTCGACGACGTGTTCGCGTTCAAGCTCATCCAGGAGAGCCAGACGCTGGGCCTGTTCCAGCTGGAGTCGCCGGGTCAGCAGGACCTCCTGTCCCGGCTCCAACCCCGTGACGTGCAGGACGTCATCGCCGACATCAGCCTCTTCCGCCCCGGCCCGGTCGCCGGAGGCATGCCCGAGCGGTACATCGCGGCCCGCCACGGCGGCGCACCGGACTACGCCCACCCGGACCTGGAACCAGTACTCGCCGACACCTACGGCGTGACCATCTGGCACGAGCAGATCATCGAGACCCTCCGGGTACTGACCGGCTGCGACCGGGCCTTCGCCGAGATCACCCGACGAGCACTCGGCGGCAAGGACCAACTGCCCCGGATCAAGGACTGGTTCCACCAGAAGGCACGCGAGCGTGGCTACAGCCCGGCCGTCCGGGACGAGGTCTGGGAGACCGTCGAGGCCTTCGGGGCCTACGGCTTCTGCCGTGCCCACGCGGTCGCTTTCGCCGTACCGGCCCTGCAGAGCGCCTGGTTGAAGGCGCACCATCCGGCGTTCCTGCTGGCCGGGCTGCTCGAACACGACCCCGGGATGTGGCCCAAGCGGGTCCTGGTCTCCGACGCCCGGCGCCGGGGGGTGCCGGTGCTGCCCGTCGACATCAACCGCTCCTGGGTGAAGCACGTCGTGGAGATGACCGAACAGGAGGAGTGGGGCGTGCGGCTCGCGCTGTCCGGGGTGCGTGGCATCGGCGAGGCGGAGTGCGCGCGGATCGAGGAGGGGCAGCCGTACGGATCGCTGTCGGACTTCTGGCAGCGGGCCCGGCCCAGCAGACCGGTCGCCGAACGGCTGGCGGAGATCGGCGCGTTGACCTGCCTGCACGACGGCCGGCTCACCCGGCGTGATCTCCTGCTCCAGATCACCGAGTTGCACCGGCAGTCCCGCAACCGGACCGCGGGAGCCGGTCAACTGCCCATGGACACAGGGGCTGTTGGGGGAGTGGAACCGAGCGGACTGCCGGAGCTGACCGGACGCGAGGCGCTGAGCGCCGAGTTGGGGACTCTCGGCATCGACGTCTCCCGGCATCTGATGGAGCATCACCACCGACTGCTGCGCGAGATCGGCGCGACGGACGCGGCCCACTTGGCCGAACTGCGTGCGGGGCAGCAGGTGTTGGTCGCCGGTGTCCGTGCTTCCACCCAGACCCCGCCGATCGCGAGCGGCAAGCGGATCATCTTCGTCACCCTGGAGGACGGCTCGGGACTGGTCGACCTCGCGTTCTTCGAGGACTCCCACCCGGCCTGCGCGTACACCGTCTTCCACAGTGGCCTGCTGCTGGTGCGCGGCACGGTCCAGGTGCGCGGCACCCGCCGTACCGTGGTCGGTTCCATGGCCTGGGACCTGGACGAGATCGCGGCGGCCCGCCGGGACGACGGCCCCGAGGCCGCCCTCGCGCTCCTGGGCGCCGACCGCCCGCACCCGACCCCCGCCCAGCCGCACCGCACTCTCGCCAACGGCACCACCGGTGCCCGCCTGCATCCGTACGCCGACCTCCAGCCCGCCGGCACCCGCTCCGCCGACCTGAAGAAGTTCGGCCACCGCAGCCCGGGGAGCGCAGGATGAACGGGATGAACGGGATGAACGGGATGAGCACACGTCAGCGGCACATCGCCCACTTCCATCTGCACGCCGTGCTGAACGGGGCCCAGTACGAGGACATAATCGAACTGGTGTCCGGAATCACGCCCCACGTCCAGGCGATCCCGCCCAACGCCCTTCAGGTGGACCTGACTTCGGCGCTCCGGTACTTCGACATGTCCGCCTACGACGCGGTCCAGACGGTGAAGATGCGGCTGAAGGCCCTCTACGACATCGACAGCAGCGCCGGCCTCGCGGGCAACCGCATGCTGGCGGCGATGGCGGCCGACGCGTCCGCCCCGGGGGCCACCGCCTGGGTGCCCACCGGGCAGGCGGCCGACTGGCTGTATCCCCGGCCGATCACCGCGCTGCCCGGGATCGGCCGCGCCACGGCGGACACGCTGCACCGCTACGGCCTGCACACCATCGGCCAGCTCACCGACCTGCCTCCCGCGACCCTGCAACGGCTCCTCGGCGCGGGCCAGGCACGGCTGTTGGCCGAGCGCGCCCGCGGCCACGACCCCCGCCCGGTCGTCCCCGCGGAACCGGCGGCACACCTGGTCGCCGACCTGGCCCTGAGCCGGGACTGTCTGGACCCGGACCAACACCACCGGGCCGTCCTGGGACTTGCCGACCGGATCGGCCAACGCCTGCGCGGGGAACGGCAGTTCGCGGGCCGGCTCACCCTCACGGTCCGCTACGCCGACCGCACCTCCACCACGCGCACCCGCGCCCTGCCGGAACCCATCGACCACTCACCCGCTCTCGCCGCCACCGCCCTGGGCCTGTTGACCTCCCTGGGGCTGCAACGCGCCCGCGTCCGCGCCTTCGTGCTCCGCGCCGACGACCTGCGGCCGGCCGACAGCGTCTACCGTCAGCTCTCCATGGATCCCGCGGACGCCCGCGCCCGCGCGGTCGAGGCCGCCGCGGACCGCGCCCGTCGACGCTTCGGACAGGAGGCCGTGCGCCCGGCCGCCCTGGCCGACTGAGAACCGCCCCTATATTCAGGGGTGTTGGCGGCGGTCGTTGTTCCGCAGCCGCCAGGCCCGCACCAGCAGGAAGAGCCCGATCAGCGCGACCGCCACGCCCAGCACCGCGTACTGGCCGTGGCCGGACATGGCCGAGCCGTTCATCGCGCCGGTGCCCTGCGCGATCCAGACCGCGCCGAGCACGACGAGGACGATCCCGCCGATACCACGGACCAACATGGTCGCTCCATTCTCCGTACCGGTATGTCCGCGGCGGTACCCACCCGCGTCCATGGCTCAGCTTCGTCCCGTTCGGTGCGGCCGGGGCGGTCGAAAACCTTACGGAACGGGAACGTCGTACCGACCGGGGTGCTGCCCGGCCTGCTCCTGATGTGACCGAACTCCCTTTGCGTGCGGGTCAGTTGGCCCACGGCGGAACGATGTGTGTCCCGTCGGCCAACTCCGCCTCCAGCCCGATGGACGTGGTGACCCAGGTGATCACGGCGCGGTCGGTGGGGTTCTCGGCGCCGAAGGTCGCGCCGGGGTTGATGATCAGCGTGTCGCCCGCGCCGACCCGGTCGGTGCGGCCGTCGAGCGTGATGACCAGTTCGCCTTCGAGGATGTGCAGGATCTCCTCGCGGCTGACGGTGTGCAGGGGCGCCTTGGTGCCGGCCGGGATCTCGCCGCGCCAGGCGCACAACTCCTCGCTGCCGGTGGCGGGACGGGCGTACGAGACGAAGCGTGCGCCGTGGATCTCGTGAGTGACGGCTTCGGTCGAGCGGATGACGGGCATGCGTGAGCCTCTCTCCAGATGGTCAAGTTGATTGACTATATTCGCTCTATGGTCAAGCTGCTTGACCAGTTCGTCAAGGGTGTTTCAATGCCTCCGTGCAGAACTCCGAGGCCATCGCCCTGTCCGCCGCCGTGCTCGCCGTCGCCGGCGAACTCACGCAGCGCATCAATGAGGGTGTCGTCGCCCGCGGCTTCGAGGGGGTGCGGCCCGCGCACGGGTTCGCCTTCGTCCGCCTCGCCCCGGACGGCGCGACGGTCACCGATCTCGCCGCCCACCTCGGAGTGACCAAGCAGGCCGCGAGTCAGCTCGTCGAGGAGCTGGTGCGGAAGGGATACGTCGAGCGGCGGCCGCATCCCGTCGACGCGCGCGCCCGGCTGATCGTGCTGACCGAGCTGGGCTGGGCCTGTACGCGTGCGGCGGAGGAGGCCGCCGCCGATGCCGTGCGGCCGTGGGTCGAACTGCTGGGGGAGGGCGAAGTGCGCGTGTTGTGTGACCGTTTGCTGCGTATTGCGCCCTACGGTCCCATCAGGCCCACCTGGTGACCGGTTATCACTGGAAGTTTTTACTGACGCGTAACTTCACACTTCACCTACTCGCTCGTAACTTGACGAGTGAACAGCATTCTTGTGATCCGGATCACAGGGCGTAAGGCCGTCGCAACTCCCTTGAGCCGCAAGGAGATCACACGATGCTGCCCTGGAATCGAGTGCTCAGACCCCTGACCGCACTGCTCCTGACCGCCGCGGTCGCCGCTCTCCCCACCGTTGCCCACGCATCGAGCGCCCCGAGCACCGGCTGGAACGACTACACGTGTAAGCCCTCCGCCGCCCATCCCGACCCGGTCGTCCTCGTACACGGAACGTTCGCCAACAGCACCGACAACTGGCTGGTTCTCGCGCCGTACCTGGAGGCCCGCGGCTACTGCGTCTTCTCCCTCGACTACGGCCAGCTCCCCGGCGTCCCCCTCATCTACGGCCTCGGCCCCATCGACAAGTCGGCAGAGCAACTCCAGGCCTACGTCGACAAGGTGCTCGCCGCGACCGGCGCGACCAAGGTCGACCTCGTCGGCCACTCGCAGGGCGGCATGATGCCCCGTTACTACCTCAAGTTCCTCGGCGGAGCCGCCAAGGTGGACACCTTCGTCGGCATCGCGCCCGACAACCACGGCACCACCCTGGACGGCCTCACCGAACTCCTGCCGTACTTCCCGGGTGCCGAGGGCGTGATCTCCGCGACCCCCCCCGCCCTGGCCGACCAGATCGCCGGCTCGGCTTTCCTCACCAAGCTGAACGCGGGCGGCGACACCGTCCCCGGCGTCCACTACACGGTCATCGCCACCCGGTACGACGAGGTGGTCACGCCGTACAGCAGTCAGTTCCTGAGCGGATCCGACGTGCACAACGTGCTGATCCAGAACCTGTGTTCAGTCGATCTCTCCGAGCACGCCCTGCTCGGACTGTCGGACCGGATCGCCTTCCACGAGGTCGCCAACGCCCTCGATCCCGCGCACGCCACCACCACCAACTGCCTGTCGGCACTGAGCTGATGGCACACCGCGGGGTCTGTCCGACCTGAGCCGCCGGACAGACCCCGCCCCCTGGACGGCCGCACTAACGGCCGTGCCGTCCACCGCCGTTGGTCGCGCGGCGGCGGACCGAGGCGAACAGGGCCGCGGCGCCGAGCGCCAGCGAGGCCGCGCCGCCGATGACGAGAAGCGGCGAGCTGTCGTTGCTGCCGGTCGCCGCGAGCTTCTGCGAACTGCCCGCGGACTGGGGCTCGTCGACCTGGGCCGTGGCGGCGGCCGGTTCCGCCGAGGTGCTCGCGTCCGCGTCCCCGTGACCGTGGTGTTCTACGGTCGACTTGTCGGCCCCGGCCGCGATCTGCTCGTCGGACGGGGCGGAGGCGGACGGCGCGGCAGTGGTCGGGGCCGCAGTTGTCGGGGCGGCCGGGGTGGGTGTCGAACTGCTCGATGCCCCACCGCCGTCGGCCCCCGCACCGCTCCCGCCGAAGCTGACGTCCGAGCAGGAGTAGAAGGCCTCCGGACTGTCCGAGCGCTGCCAGATCGCGTACAGGAGCTGCCTGCCGGAGCGCTGGGGGAGGGTGCCGGAGAAGGTGTAGAAGCCGCCCGAGGCGACCGGGTCGGTGGCCGTCGCCACGGGGTGCTCCAGGTCCAGGTCGGCCCAGGCGAGCGGCTGCGAGGGGTCGTAGCCGGACTTGGTGACGTACACCTTGAAGGTGCCCTTGTGCGGGGCGGTCACGCGGTACTTGAAGGTGTACGAGCCGCTGCTCACGCTCGTCGTCGGCCAGTCCGCGCGGGCCAGATCGAGGCCCTTGAACTCGTCGTTGTTCGCGCTGCACAGCTTGCCGTCCGGGATCAGCGCCTGGTGCTGCCCGTCGGCGTCGCCGATGCGGATGCCGTTCCAGTCGTAGAGCGTCTGGGTGCCACCGGCCGCGACCGCCGCCCTGCACGCGGCCGACTTCGGGTTCTCCGGGCCCTCCGCGTAGCACTGCGCGACCCGGCTGACCGGATCCCCCATCGAACCGTGGGCCACCGCGGGCGCCGCGGCGAGCGCGGTCAGTACGAGAGGAGCCATGCCGAGGACGGCGGCAGCGGCGGCCTTGCGGCGTGCGAGCATGGCGGAACTCCAACTCCTCGGACGGTTCGCGGCGCGGGGGACGGATCCTGTGGGGTGATCAGAAGCTAGCCCCTGGAAACCGCGAAATCGCTTGCTGGAGACGGGGGAGAGAGATCCTTATGGTCGCGTTAAGGCAGGGCTAACCGAGGGCTCAGGGAGGGGTGGGTGCCGTGAGGGTGGAGAGGTGTCGCAGGTGAGCAGACCGCAGTCCGAGTTCCATCGCCCCGAGGAGTCCTGGCGGCGGCCGGCCGGGGCGCCCGCCGGAGTGTGGGAGCTGCAGCTGGCCGTGGATCCGGTCTCCGGGGACTCCACCGTGCTCCAGCGGTACGAGCCGGGGACCGACACCAGCGCCCAGGGTGCCGTTCGGCACGACTACTTCGAGGAGGTGTACATCCTCGAAGGCGACCTCACCGACCTGCGCCTCGGCGAGACCTTCACCGCCGGCATGTACGCGTACCGCCACCCGGACATGGAGCACGGGCCGTGGACGAGCGCGGAGGGTGTCCGGATGCTCGTGATCAGTACGCACACCGTCGGGCCCCGCCCATGACCATCGGCGTTCGCCCGGCCGTCCCCGCCGACGTACCGGCCGTGAAGGCCGTGACCGACATGGCGTACCACCACTACATCGCGCGCATCGGTGTGGTGCCGCAGCCCATGGAGGCGGACCACACGGCGAATGTGGCCGCCGGGCGCGTCTTCGTCACGGGGGACCCCGTGATCGGGCTCGTGGTGATCGAGGAGCGCGCCGACCACCTGTTCCTCGACAGCATCGCCGTCCACCCCGACGCGCACGGCACGGGGGTGGGACGACGGCTGCTGGAATTCGTGGAGGCACGCGCGCGTGCCCTGGGTCTGCCCGAGGTCAGGCTCTACACGAACGCGCTGATGTGGGAGAACCAGGAGATCTACCCGAAGTTCGGCTACGAGGTCGTCGAGCGGCGCACGGACGGGCCCTACGACCGCATCCACTACCGCAAGCCGCTGGACTGACCGGGCCGGCTCAGCCGTCCGGCCACCAGGTGCGGGCGATGTCCTTTCGGACTTCGGGGCGCTCGACAGGGCGCTCGTCGGCCTCGTCCCGCACCCGGCGGGCGTCCGACTTCTTCAGGGGCTTCTGCACGGTTACGCGGCGCATGGCTGCCTCCTTGTGTCCACCCGGGTTCGTGTTCTCACGAGGTGGACCGTTCCCGGGAGGGTGACTCATCGACGCGGGTCTGTCTGTGGTGGCAGTCACGATGGGACTGTCAGTGGCGGGTGTCACGCTGGGCCCATGAGTGAACTCGAAGCAAACGTGGACTGGGACGCGGAGGCCCCGACCTTCGACGAAGAGCCTGATCACGGCCTGCGCGACCCGGAGGTCCGGCGGGCCTGGGCGGACCGGCTGCGCGGCTGGCTGCCCGCCGCCGCGGCCGACGTCCTCGACCTCGGCTGCGGCACCGGCAGCCTGTCGCTGCTCGCGGCCGAGCAGGGACACCGTGTCACCGGCGTCGACCTCTCCCCGGCGATGATCGACCTCGCCCGCGCCAAGCTGGCCGGCCGTGACGCGGCGTTCCTGCTCGGCGACGCGGCGGCACCTCCGGTGGGCGAGCAGCGCTACGACGTCGTCCTCGTCCGGCATGTGCTGTGGGCGCTGCCCGATCCCGCCCGGGTCCTGCGGCACTGGCGCGGGCTGCTGCGCCCCGGCGGGCGGCTGGTGCTGATCGAGGGCCGCTGGGGGACGGTGAACCCGGCCGGCATAGCCGCCGACCGGCTCACCGAGCTCCTGGCACCCGTCGCCGGGCACGTGCGCGTGGAGCGGCTGTCGGACGACCCGCTGCTGTGGGGGAAGACCGTGGCCGACGAGCGGTACGCGGTGGTCGCCATGGAGTGAGCGGGCCTCACCGCAGCAGCGCGTCGAACCCGCCCGCACGGGCCAGCCCCTCCAGCTCGTCGAGGGCCGCCGTGGCCGCCGCCGCGGCCACGGGGTCCGAGGCGGCCAGCCCGCTCTCCTCGAACTCGTCCTCGTCCAGGCGCAGTACGTCCGTGCCGTCGGCGGACACCCACAGGTCCAGATCGAGGTCCTCCACGACGAGTTCGGCGCCGGAGCGGGTCGCGGGGCGGGTGATGTCGCAGTACCAGCCCTTCAACTCCCCGCTGCCGTCCCGGACTTCCTTCACCGCGAACCAGCGGTCCCGCCAGTAGTACTCGGTGAACACGTCGCCGCGCTCGAAGCGCACGAAGCCGAAGTCGCGGACGCCGTCACCGGCCCACGGGGCACGGACGGCGAGGCGGATGCCGTCGTCGAAGAGCAGCTCGGCCGGGTAACGGATCTTCGTACGGCCCGCCTTGACGAGGACGACGTCCAGCTGGCTTGTGGAATCAGGTGAGTTCGCGGACATGGCGCACCTCCGTGGCGCAGATCTGGTAGCCGAACCATTTGTTGATCGCGAGCATCGGCCCGTTGTCGGCGTCGTTGCCCGTGAACGCCTCCGTGAGTCCGGCGGCACGGGCGCGGTGCAGGGAGTCGTTCTTGGCGAGCTTCGCCAGGCCCCGGCCGCGGTGTGCGCGGGCGGTGCCGGTCATGGCCGAGCCGTAGCGGGTGGCGCCGTCCGTGCGGGCGGCGCTGAAGGCCACCGGGCGTCCGCCGACGAGGGCGACGGAGGTCAACTCGGCACTGAACAGGGGGTGTCGCCAGGTCTCGTCCAGCCAGGCCTCGAAGTCCGTGAACTCGGTGTCGATGTCGCCGGGTTCGTCCAGCGTCACCTCCGTGTCCAGCTCGAACAGGGGGCGCGGGTCCGCGGAGAAGTCCGTCCCCGGGCGGACCTCGACTCCGGACGGTGGGGCCTGGAGCGGGGGCAGCGTGCCGTGCGCCAGGTCCAGACGGAGGAGGTGCGCGGGGCGGCTCGCGGTGTAGCCGGAGCGCTCGGCGAAGGCGCGGTTGCCCGGCTTGTCCAGGACCCAGGAGTAGAGCCTGGTCGCGCCGTGGGCGACGAGGTGGTCCTCGGCCGCACGGACCAGCAGCGAGCCCGCGCCCAGGCGCGTCCGCTCCGGGTCCACGAAGACGTTGAGCATGCCCTGGCCGGGTTCCGGGCTGTCGTGGGCGATGTCGATCTGGGCGGTGCCGATGATCTCGCCGTCCTCCTCCGCGACCAGCTTGCGCGAGTGTGCGTCCGGGTGGGCATGGGCGAGGTCGTGGGCGATGGACTCCGGGGTGGACAGCATGAAGGGGAAGGCCCGGTCGCGGACCCGGACGTAGCCCTCCAGGTCGGCCCGGACGTCGGGGCGAAGGTCGCGCACGCTCACTGTCATGTCGCCGCACGCTACGGCCGAGCCGTGCCGTAGTGCCTCTCATTTTCCGGCCGGTGCGGGACAATCGGCCCGTGACCTTGAAGATCCACATCGATGACAGTGCGGCGCCCTACGAGCAGATCCGCGCCCAGATCTCGGAGCAGGCCCGGTCCGGAGCGCTGCCGGTCGGCCACCGGCTGCCCACGGTACGGGGACTGGCCGAGTCGCTCGGCCTCGCCGCCAACACCGTCGCAAAGGCGTACCGGGCCCTGGAGACGGACGGCGTGATCGAGACGCGAGGCCGCAACGGAACGCTGATCGCTGCCGCGGGCTCGGCGGCGGAGCGGGAGGCGGCGGCGGCCGCGCAGGCTTATGCGGAGAGGGTGCGACGGCTCGGCCTCACCGAGTCCGACGCGCTGGCCGCCGTAGGGGATGCCCTGCGGGCGGCTTACACGGCGGGCTGAGGGGAGTTCGGCAACGCCGGGATCCGTCGTGGTGGTTGAGCGCCGTTGCGGCGGAGGCACATGGCGGCAGGATGGAGGAGCTGAGCTGCTTGACAGAGGTGTTGAGCTGCTTACAAGTACAACCCCGCGTCCGCCCCCTCCCGTTGATCCGGTACCGACGTCGGCTGGGTGCCCCGGCGCAGTGCGTACAGCTCCGCCAGGGTCGCGCCCTCGCGGCCGATGCCCTCCTCCGTGCCGAGCCAGTTCGCCGCCTCCTTGCGGGTCAGGGCGCCGACCTCGATACGGGCGAGGCAGCGCCCGGGGCGGACCACGGCGGGGTGGAGGCGCTCCAGGTCCTCGTTGGTGGTGACGCCGACCAGGACGTTGCGGCCCTGGCCGAGGAGGCCGTCCGTCAGGTTCAGGAGGCGGGACAGGGCCTGGCCCGCCGTGTGCTTGGCCTCGCCGCGGATCAGCTCGTCGCAGTCCTCAAGGAGGAGGAGCCGCCAACGCCCTTTCCCTGTCGAGTCGTCCTCTCCGATCGCGATGTCCATCAGATAGCCGACATCGCTGAACAGCCGCTCCGGGTCCAGCACACAGTCCACCTGGCACCAGTCCCGCCAGGAACGGGCCAGCGTGCGCAGCGCCGAGGTCTTGCCGGTGCCCGGCGGGCCGTGCAGCAACAGCAGCCGGCCCGCGATGTCCTCCGGGGTCGTCTTCATCAGGGTGTCCATCGCGTCGGCCACCGGACCGGTGTAGTTGGGCCGCACGTCGTCCCACGTGCCCGCCGAGATCTGCCGGGTCGTGCGGTGCGGGCCGCGCCGGGGGGAGACATACCAGAACCCCATCGTCACGTTCTCCGGCTGCGGTTCGGGCTCGTCCGCCGCGCCGTCGGTCGCCTGGCCGAGGACCTTCTCGGCGAGCTCCTCGCTGGTCGCCGTGACCGTGACGTCGGCGCCCCGGTTCCAGCGGGAGATCAGCAGCGTCCAGCCCTCGCCCTCCGCGAGCGTCGCGCTGCGGTCGTCGTCGCGGGCGGCGCGCAGCACGCGGGCGCCCGGCGGGAGCAGGGTCGCCCCGGACCGTACGCGGTCGATGTTCGCCGCGTGCGAGTACGGCTGCTCGCCCGTCGCGAAGCGGCCGAGGAACAGCGCGTCGACGACATCGGACGGGGAGTCGGAGTCGTCGACGTTGAGCCGGATCGGCAGTGCGTCGTGCGGGTTAGCGGACATGGGGCCATGATCCGGCACGCGGGGGCCGTGTGCACCCGCTTTCCGCAGTGCGCCCCCGAGTGTCGCCGAAGCGCTCCGCTGGAAAAGCGGCGACAGGCCGTCGTTCGGCTGCGGCGCCGTCGTGGCTGGTCGCGCAGTTCCCCGCGCCCCTTTGGGGCACGGCTCACGCCGTTACGCCCCCGACCTGTTACAAGCCTGTGCGCGTACGGATCTGCCCCACCTGCTCCCTCCGCCATTACTGTTGCCCTTGATGGGACGTCATGGGTGGAATTCGGGGGCACGACGGTGGCGGCTCACCGCGCTGCTCGGCGTGGGTGCGGCCGCACTGGCTCTGATCGTGACCCTGATCAACACGCTTCCCGGCGGCGGAAGCACCGCGGGCACCTCGCGCGACGGCGACAAGGTGCACGGCACCCCGGCGACCCCGCCCGACGAGGACCGGCCGGAGGTCGGCTGGGGCTTCACCCACA
This sequence comes from Streptomyces sp. NPDC001100, assembly GCF_053598575.1. Taxonomy (NCBI): domain Bacteria; kingdom Bacillati; phylum Actinomycetota; class Actinomycetes; order Kitasatosporales; family Streptomycetaceae; genus Streptomyces; species Streptomyces sp. NPDC001100. The sequence goes on along the minus strand of NZ_JBSFKO010000015.1, from coordinate 148,074 downwards.
CCCAGTACAGCGCCGACGAGGGCAGCGACACCGCGACCGAACGTGTCGAGGGGCTGCTCGCGACGTCCCAACTCCCGCAGGACCAGGCCATCATGGGCTGGGGCGCCGACAATCCCGAGCCGGTGAAGGGGCGTTACGACTTCGGCGCCCTGGACCGCCGTATCGACTTCGTCCGCAAGTCGGGCGGCACCCCGGTGATCACGCTGTGCTGCTCGCCGGACTGGATGAAGGGCGGCAAGTCGGGCGTCGACAACACCGACTGGAGCCAGTCCGCGCTGGAGACGGCCCCACAGCCGGACCACTACGCGGACTTCGCCGCGCTCGCCGCGACCGTCGCCAAGCGGTACCCGGACGTCACCCACTTCATCGTGTGGAACGAGTTCAAGGGCTTCTGGAACAACGCCAAGCAGCGCTGGGACTACGAGGGTTACACCCAGCTCTACAACCAGGTCTACAAGGCGCTGAAGAAGGTCAACCCGAAGATCATGGTCGGCGGTCCGTATCTCGTGATGGACAGCGTCGACCCGCGGGACCCGGACGCCTCCAGCACCTTCAAGGGCAGTTGGGGCGCGATGGACCAGCGGATCGTCGACGCCTTCGACTACTGGAACAAGAACAAGGCCGGCGCCGACTTCGTGGTCGTCGACGGCTCCAGCTACACCAACGACGACGAGCTGCTGCCCAACGAGTTCGGGGCCACCGACAAGCTCACCGCCGTGAGCGAGTGGGTACGGCAGCAGACGCACGACCTGCCGCTGTGGTGGGCCGAGTACTACGTCGAGCCCGCCGACGGCAACGACGACCGCAAGGGCTGGTCCGAGACCCACCGCGTCGCCGTCCAGGCCGCCGGCATGATCGCCATGGTCAAGGGCGGCGCCACCTCCGGCTTCTACTGGAACCCGGAGGACGAGAAGGGCACGAACTGCGCGGGCTGCCTGTGGACCCCGACCGACAGCTCCGACGGCGGGAAGCAGCTGCCCATGTACGGCCTGGTCTCCCGCTTCGACGCGGCCTTCGGGCCCGGTACGAAGTTCGAGACCGTGTCGGTGGCCGCGGACGACGTACCCAACGTGAAGGTCCTCGCCACCGACAGGACGGTGCTGGTCGTGAACACCTTGGACCGGCAGATCAGCGCGCAGGTCGACGGCAAACGGTTCGACATGGCGGCCTACGAGGTCAAGTGGCTGACGCGATAGGCCACTTGACCTCGTAGGGCCCTGCTACTTCATCGTCAGGAACCGCTGCACGAGCGAGGCCAGCAGCACCGCCAGCAGGGGCAGCGAGAACCAGAAACTGCTCTGCAGCCACCGCAGTTGACGCACACTCGGCCGCACCGCGACCCGGACGATCTCGCGGGTCGTCAGCATCAGGATCAGCGCGAGGGCGGCGAGCGCGCCCACCACCGACCACGGCGTCCAGGTGATCTGCGGTCCGATCGGCCCGGGGTCGGGCTTGGGGACCGCGCCGGCCGGCTGCTTGCGCAGCGCGTACATCGTCACATCCTCGTTGACGAGGACCTTCTTCAACTCCTGCCGGTTGTCCAGGTTCTGGATGAGCCGGGACTCCCAGGTCGCCGAGTAGCCCGCGTCCAGCTGGAGCGAGACGACCTGGCTCCTGTTGAGCATCAGATACGAGTTCGGGCCCGCGTCCTTGAGCGCCTTGACGAGGCCGGACACCAGCACCGGGTCCGAAGGGGCCAGCGTGGGAACGTAGTTGACCCGCTCCATGTCCTTCGCGCCCCACGGCATCGCCGGTGTCACGTCGTTGACCGTGTCGTTGCTCAGCCACAGCAGCCGTACGGTCGGTTTGTCGTGGGCGTACACGTAGTTCATGGCGGCGACCTCGCCGGGCCGCACCCGCTCGAAGCCCTCGTTGCCCCAACGAGCCACCAGGAAGCCGCCCATGAGCACCAGGCCGGCGACCAGCGCGGCCAGCGGGGCGAGGCTCACGCGGTCCTTCTCGCGTTCCTCGGCGGTGACGCCGGTGCGCGGGAAAAGGGCGAGACCCGCGAGCAGGGCCGCGCCCGGCACCGCGAACATGAAGACCCGCAGCGCCATCTCGCCGCCGTAGGACTGCATGCCGAAGCCCAGGAACGGGACGAAGGTGAGGACGAGGAGGGAGCGTTCGCGGTACTTGTGGTCGCGCCGGCGCCACCAGCCCCAGCAGGCGAAGGCCATGACGCCGCCGGCCAGCAGGACGCGGGTGTAGAGGACCAGCTTGTGGGTCGAACTGCCGCCCTGGATACGGCCGGAGACGGAGGTCGAGACATTGCTGCCGACGCCGCCGACCCCGCCGAAGAGGTCGTTGAAGTGGCCGGACCAGTACGGCTCGGCCATGAAGCCGATCCACACCGCGACCAGCACCGCGAACAGGATGGGCAGGCCGCGCAGTTCGGAGCGGCCGATCAGGACGAGGACCGTGAGGACGCCCAGCATCACGAACGGCGTGAGCTGGTGGGCCGGGACGCTCGCCGCGAACAGACCGATCAACACCAGGAGCAGGACGGCCTGTTGGCGCCGGTCGGTCGGTTCGACCTCGGCCTCCCCGGGCCGCATCCTCGTCCACAGGACTCCCGGCGCCCGGAACCAGACCAGGAGGATCGCCACGAAGGCCAGATAGAGCAGGAAGGTGAAGCCCTGCGGGGAGAAGTAGTCCTGGCCCACCCAGCCGCTGAGCACGAAGATCCAGATGCCGGTCCACTTCGCCCGCCAGCCCGCCCGCAGCGAGCGCACCAGCAGGAACATCGGTGCCAGATAGGTGAGTTGGATGGCGGTGGGCCACCAGCGGATGACCTCGGTCCAGTCGGTGATCCCGCACGCCTTGCCGATGAACGCCGCCGCGGCGAAGAAGCCCGGCCAGCTCCAGCGGGCGTCCAGGTCGGGTACGGCCGACCCGGTGCGGTCGATGTAGTCGATGAACCCGAGGTGCTGCCAGGCCGTCGGGAAGCGCGGCTCGACCTCGATCACGGCGGGCAGCGCGTGCAGTGAGACCACGGTCGCGAGCAGTGTGATCAGCAGCAGCGCCTTGTGCTCGCGGCCCAGCCACAGCAGCGAGGCGAACACCGTGATCAGCAGCGCGGCCCCGACCAGCGTGGGCAGCGGCAGCACCGAGATCAGGCCCAGCCCGCCCATGCGGTCGAGGTCGGACTCGCCGAGCCGCAGCGCGGGCACCCAGTACAGGAGCAGCGCGGCGGCCAGCAGACAGCCGAGGACGAGACCGGGACGGGTGGGCACCATACGTTCGCGCAGGGACAACGGGCGGGCGGGCGGCGGCACTTCGGCTTCCCGGGACTCCGTCTCCCGGGCCTCCGCCGCCACGAGCGCCGCCTCCGGTACGACCACCCGGTCGGAGCCGTTGGCGGGTTCGAAGGGGGCGTCCACCTCGGGCTCCGCGAGCGGGCTCATCGAGGACTCCGAGCCGGGTTCGCGTTCTTCCACGGGCAGTCCCACGACCTCGGACCGCTTGATGCCGAGTGCCCAGGTCGGCCGCTGCTCGCCGGAGACGATGGGCGTGCCGGCGGGCGGGGTGCCGGGGCCAGGGCGTACGTCGGGCCGCCGTTCGAGGTGGTCGAAGTCCACGTGGATGCCGAGCGCCAGGGTGTCGGAGTCGAGTGCCCAGGCCGGGCCACGGAGGCGCGCGGCGGCCGGGACCTCGCGGGTCCCCAGGTCGGCCAGGTCGCCGTCCGGTGCCCCGTCCTCGGGGAGTTCCGCGGGCGGCGCCGCCCTGAGCGTCCTGAAGAGTCTGGGCGCCGCGATCGTCACGATCACCGCGAGGCTGGAGATCTCGGCGACGCCCGCGCCGGTCAGGCCCATGCGGGGGAGCAGCAGCAGCGTCAGACCGAGCACCAGGACGCACAACAGGCCCTGCAGCCAGGCGAGTCCACTGGTACGGCTCTGCGCGCGCAGCACCGCGAAGTACGTCTCCATAACGACCCGCAGCAGCGCGCCCACCGCGAACCAGCGCAGCAGCGGGGTCGCCGCGTCCGCGTAGCCCGCGCCGAACACGCCCAGGATCCACGGCGCGCCGATGAACAGCAGCCCGCAGATCGGCAGCATGATGCGGGCCATCCGCTTGAGCGCGGCCCGGGTGTTGGCGGCGATGCGCGCCGGGTCGTGGGAGCCCTCGACGGTCAGCGAGGCGCCCATGTTGATGGCGAGCAGGTTGACCGTGCCGCCTATCGTCGTGGTGATGTAGAAGTACGCGTTGTCCTCGGAGCTGACCTGCGAGGCGATGATCACCGGCACCAGATAGACCACGGCGAGCGAGAACAGCGAGCCCGTGTAGTCACCGGCGAGGAACCGCCCGATCTCCCTCAGCGTCGGCGGCTTGGCGTGGTCCTCGGTGGCCTCGATGTGCCGGGGCACCAGTCGCCGGAACACCAGCAGGCCGAGCGGCACCACGGAGAACGCGATCGCGGCGACCCACGACACGAAGACACCGCTCGTGGCGAACACCGAGGCCAGCCCGACGAGCAGCGCCAGCTTCACCGCCGAGAACACGGTGTTGCCCACCGGCACCCAGGGCGCGCTGCGCAGCCCGGTCAGCACCCCGTCCTGGAGCGTGAGCAGGTTCCAGGCGACGACGGCGACGACGAAGCCGAGCGCGTTGACCGGCCCGTGCAGGAAGCGGTACGAGGGTCCCCACTCGTTCAGGGTCAGCAGGAAGACCCCGGCGCCGAGTGCGACGACCATCGAACTACCCGCGTACGTACGGAAGATGAGGCGCCCGGTGGCGCGTCCGGCGACCGGGATGAAGCGCGCCAGGGCACCCGTCAGGGTCACCGCGGTGAGTCCGGCGAGCAGCTTCATCGCGGCGATCGCCGCCGAACCCTGTCCGACGGCGGAGGCCGAGTAGTAGTGGGCCGCGATCAGCCAGTAGCCGAGGCCGAGCACCGCGGAGATCCCGGTGTTCAGCATCAGGGCGTAGGCGTTGCGGAACAGCGGGCTGCCGTCGGGGGACTTGCGCCTCCCCGGCAGGCGCAGACGGCGCCCCGACTGCTGGGGCGCTTCGGTCTCGGGCACTGCGTCCTGGGTGGTGGTCGTCGTGTCAGACACGGGAACGGCTGGCCTTCCGGCGGACCTGTCGGGCTCTGCGGACCATGGCGTACCCCTGGGTGAGGGCACGGTCCCTGGCGAAGTTGCGGGCGATCGCACGGCCCTCGACGAGCCGCTCGAACTCCTCGACACCCGTACTGCGGCGCACGGTCACCCGGCGCAGGGCGTACGGCCCCTGCCGGCGGCGGGCGAGGTCGTTGCCGACGGCGAGCGCCTGCGCGAACCCCGTCTCCCGCACCGCGGCGCGCACCCGGCGGCTGGAGTAGCCGTACGGATAGGCGAACGAGACGGGTACGGCGCCGAGTTCGTCGGCGACGATCTCCCTGCACCGCACCAGCTCCGCGCGCAGGGAGTCGTCGTCGAGCTGGTCGAGCTGCGGGTGGGTGTGACTGTGGCCGCCGATCTCGACGTCGGCGCCCGCGAGTTCGCGCACCTGGTCCCAGTCGAGCATGGTGTCGAGGCCGCCCCCGGTGTCGTGGGCGCCCCGGATCCAGCCGGTGGAGACGAACAGCGTGGAGGCGAAGCCGTGTTGGGCGAGTGCGGGCAGCGCGTGCCGGTGCACGCCCTCGTAGCCGTCGTCGAAGGTGATCAGGACCGGGCGCTCCGGCAGCGGTTTGCCCGAACGCCAACTCGCCGCCAGATCAGCGGTGTTGATCGGGGTGAAGTGCAGATCGCCGAGGAGCGCCAACTGTTCGGCGAATGCCTCCGGTGCGACGGACAGTGCGCGGGTGGCGTCGTTCGGGGCGGCGGCGATCGAGTGGTACATGAGGATGGGCACCGGTGTGTCACTCATGCGCGTTCCCCCGCTCGATCCCGGCCACCTCGAACGTGGCCCCGCCCCGCCGTGCCCGCACGCTCCCGACGACATACCCGCCCGCCGCCGTGAACACCCCGGCGACGATCGCGCCCGCCCGGCCCGCGCCGCCCGGCCGGGCGAACACGAAGTCCCGCAGCCCGCGTGCCACCCCGGCCGGCAGGACCCTGGTCGTGTACCGGCGCTCGGACTCAAGTCCCTTGTCGGCGCCGACACTTCGGGCCACCAGCGCCTTGGACAGACCCTCGGCGTAGGTGCGCGTACGGAAGTATCCGAAGTGCTCGCGCGCCTCGGGCACCCGGTGGTGGATCACCGCCCGGTCGTCGATCAGCAGCACCGCGTCCGGTCTGGCCCGCGTGAGCCGGATGCACAACTCCGTCTCCTCGCAGCCCAGCGGACGCTTGTCGCCGTCGCGCCCGATGCCGGTCGCGAAACCCCCCGCCGCGTCGAACGCCGTACGCCGGAACGAGGCGTTGCCGCCGAGGACGTTGCGCACCCGGACCCGGCCCCGCGGCAGGCCCTTGTACGTGCAGCCCACCACCCAGTCGAACTCCTCGGGAAACCAGACGGGCCGGCGGCCCGACGCCCAGATCGGCATCGTCCGGCCGCCCACGGCCATGACCTTGGGGTCGGTGTACGCCTCGGCGAAGTGCCGCAGCCACTCCCGCTCGGCCACGGCGTCGTCGTCGAGGAAGGCGATGACCTCGCCGCGCGAGACGGCGATGCCGGTGTTGCGGCCGGCGGACAGACCGCGGGGGCCCGCGTTCGCCAGCACGCGGACCTCGCCGCTCTCCTCGAAGTCCTTGTACTCCCTGGTGAGTCGGTCCAGGAGAGCCGGGTTGTGGTCGACGACCAGCAACGTCTCCAGCGCGGGCCGCGACTGCGCCCGCACCGAGGAGACCGCCGCGAGGATGTCCTCCCAGCGGTCCTCGGTGTAGACGCAGATCACGACGGAGATGTCGGGACCGCTCAAGACACCTCTCCCCGGACCGAGGTGGGTTGCGGGTCGAGACCGTCGATCATCGTGGAGTGCGAACGGCTGCGCAGCGCACGGCGGTTGGAGCGCTCCTTGAGGATCACCTTGAGCACCCGGATCCCGTCCCGCACGGCGCGCAGATTGCTCGTGCCGTGGATGCGGAGGTACTCGTGGCTGGGGATCTCCTGCACCTTGAGGCCGGCCTTGACCACCCGGATGTTGATCAGTGTCTCGATCTCGAAGCCGGTGCAGTCGAGGTCGATCTTGTCGAGGCAGTGGCGCCAGAACGCGTTGTATCCGTAGCAGAGATCGGTGTAACGGGCGCCGAACTTGCGGTTGACGATCGTGCACAGCGCCCAGTTGCCGAGCTTGCGGATGAACGTCATGTCGTCCGTGCCGCCGCCGTTGGCGAAGCGGGAGCCCTTGGCGAAGTCCGCGCCCGAGACGAGGGCGGAGACATAGCTGACGATCTCGTTTCCGTCGGCCGAGCCGTCCGCGTCGACCATCACGATGATGTCGCCGCTGCAGGCCTCGAACCCGGTGATCAGGGCATCCCCCTTGCCCTTTCCCTGCTGTTCGACGACCTTGACCCCGGGCCACAGCTCGCGGGCCACTTCCACGGTGTTGTCGGTGGAATTGCCGTCCACAAGAACCACTTCGTGTATCCACGCGGGCAGTGTCTTGAAGACGTAGGGAAGATTCTCCGCCTCATTCATGGCGGGAATCACGATGCTCACCGGCGGTGCGATGGCCAGGTGAGAAGAGATCGGCCGGTATTTGGCCGACATTAATGGATCTTGGCCCGATGTGGCTGGGCGCAGAACAGAACTCACGAGTCTGGTCCCTCTCGTCCGGCGGACCGCCCGCCCCTGGGCGGCCCGGCTCTGTGCTCCGGTTCGAAAGGGGGGTTCTCACAGGCGCCACGGACAAAAGGATCTCCGTGCACGCGTGGTGAGCTGGCAAAGCTGGTCGACCCCCGAAAGGCGTGAAAGCCGGCCGTGCGGCACGACTCGGTCACAAGTGCGGTCACCGAGCACGGCACCCCCCTACCGCGCCCCGCGCCGGTTCATCGCGGTCCTTGAGCCCTCCCCTAGAGCCGCTCGATGATGGACCGGTGCGGGTGAGATTACGACGGTATTGATGATTGAACCCGTATGGCAAGGCCTGAAACGGGGCCTCACGTTTTTGTTGGTTTGGCCGTTACACTCCTTTGTCAGCCGTTGCACGGCGGCGCATATGCCCCAGGAATACCGATAGTGCTGTCAGGCCACTGATCACCGCCACCGCGACGATTCCCCCGTCGATGGACCACCGGTGCACGGCCAGCATTCCCTGAGCGACCAGCATGTCCACGACGACCGCGCCCGCTACCGACGCGAGAATGCGGCCGTAGGGATCAAGTCCGCGCAACGCCGCCGCAATTGCCGAGGCCGGCGCGGAGAAAAGGAAGAACAGCGCGAACGGTCCGCGCAGTGGTGATCCGGAGCCGGTGAGCGCGAGAAACGCGCCGACCGTCCCGATGGTCACTGCCGCACCGGCGAAAAGCGCCGACAGGTCCCTCCCCGGTCCTGGTCGCGCCCGCTCGGTGTCGGCGGTGGATGATCTCTTGATACCTAAGGTCTGCATTGGCGACTTTGCCCCCCAGCGCGCCGGATGCCGGGTTTCAATGTGGCGCAGCCCGACCGGGCACGTCAAGGTGCGGAAGGCGCTTGCGCCGGTTCTCGGGCATCTCCGAATAGATGTTCCCCGGAGGCGCCTGCTGCCTCCGGGGAACATGAATTCAGGTGGGGCGGACGGGCCTTACGGGACGATCTTCAGCAGCTTGTTCGGCGAACCGGTGCCCGCGCTGGTCACGACATTCGACGTGGCGCCGTTCACCAGGGCCGTGGCGACCTGGGCCGGAGTGGACGAGGTGTGGCCCGCGAGATAGACGGCCGCGGCGCCCGCCACGTGCGGGGTGGCCATGGAGGTGCCCGACAGGGTGGCGGTGGCGGTGTCGCTGGTGTTGTAGCCCGCCAGGATCGAGGAGCCGGGCGCGAAGATGTCCAGCACCGAACCGTAGTTGGAGTAACTGGCCTTGGCGTCCGTGCTGGTGGTGGCGCCGACCGTGATCGCGGTGGCGACCCGGGCGGGGGAGTACGAGGAGGCGTTGGCGCTGCTGTTGCCCGCCGCGATGGCGTAAGTCACGCCGCTGGATATGGAGTTGGCGACCGCGGTGTCGAGCGAGGTGGAGGCGGAGCCGCCGAGCGACATGTTGGCGACCGCCGGTGTGGTGTGGTTCGAGGTGACCCAGTCGATGCCCGCGATCACACCGGCCGTCGTCCCCGACCCGCTGTTGTCGAGCACCCGGACCGCCACGATGTTCGCCTTCTTGGCGACGCCGTACGTCGAGCCCGCGATCGTCGTGGCCACATGGGTGCCGTGGCCGTTGCCGTCGGAGGCGGTGGTGTCGCCGTCGACCGCGTCGTAGCCGTAGGAGGCACGGCCGCTGATCTGGGTGTGGGTGATCCGGACACCGGTGTCGATGACGTAGACGGTCACGCCGCTGCCCGCGCTGTCCGGGTAGGTGTACGTCCCCGAGAGCGGCAGTGCGGCCTGGTCGATGCGGTCCAGGCCCCAGGGCGCGCTGGACTGGGTCGTGTCGGTCAGGTGGACACGCTGGTTCTGCTCCACCGCGGCGACGGCCGGGTCGGCGGCGAGTCTCGCGGCCTCGGTCGCGGAGAGGCTGGCCGTGTAGCCGTTCAGTACGGTGCCGAACGTCTTCGTGACCGTGCCGCCGTACTCCTTGACCAGCCCCTTGCCCGCGGCCGAGGACGCCTTGAGGCCGGCGTTCTTCCTGAGGGTGACGATGTAGCTGCCGTCGACGGCTGTGGGGGAGTCGGCGGCGAGGACCGTGCCCGTGGCCGGGGCGGCCTGGGCGGGGAGTGCGGTGAGCCCGCCGACGAGGGCGGCGGTGGCGGCGCCGGTCATCGCGGCGAGCCGGAGCTTCTTGCTACGCAGGAGTGCCATTGCGAGGGAGTCCTCCTCCAGGCGGCGCGCCCGGGTCGGCGCGCGGGTGTGGGGGTGCGCGCGTCGTCGTGCGCACAGCCGTGGAGCGTTGCGTTCCGCACCAAGGCTGAGTAAAGAGTGGGTCATGTAGCGGTGTGGTTCAAGGGAGTTGACGACCTGTCACGCGGCTGTCATGAACACGCAATCAATGGCCCGGACGGCCCCACTATTGGCATGGACACTTCCCGGCAATGCGCCTGGTTGGTACCCGACAGTTGTGGCAGAGATCCTGCTAAGGGAGGTTCCATGAGACGTTCCCGATTTACGGCATACGTGACCTCGCTCCTCCTCGCCGCCGGACTCGCCCTCACCGGGGCGATGACGGCGCAGGCGTCCCAACTCGCCGCCACCGGCGGCTATGTGGCCCTCGGCGACTCCTATTCCTCGGGCGTCGGCGCGGGCAGCTACCTCGGCTCCAGCGGCTCCTGCGACCGCAGCACCAAGGCCTACCCCTACCTCTGGGCAGCCGCCCACTCACCCTCGACGTTCGACTTCACCGCTTGCTCCGGCGCCCGAACGGGTGATGTTCTGGCGAGTCAACTCGGCCCGCTCACCTCGGCCACGTCCCTCGTCTCGATCTCCATCGGCGGCAACGACGCCGGCTTCGCCGACGTCATGACGACCTGCGTCCTGCAGTCCGACAGCTCCTGCCTGACCCGGATCGCCACCGCGAAGGCGTACGTCGACTCGACGCTCCCCGCCCAACTCGACAAGGTCTACTCGGCGATCAGCGCCAAAGCCCCCGCCGCGCACGTGGTCGTGCTCGGCTACCCGCGCTTCTACAAGCTCGGCACCACCTGCCTCGGCCTCTCCGCGACCAAGCGCACCGCCATCAACGGGGCGGCCGACTACCTCGACGCCGCCCTCGCCAAGCGCGCCGCCGACCACGGCTTCACCTTCGGCGACGTACGCACCACGTTCACCGGCCACGAGATCTGCTCCGGCAGCTCCTGGCTGCACAGCCTCAACCTGCTGAGCATCACCGAGTCGTACCACCCGACCGCGGCCGGCCAGTCCGGCGGCTACCTGCCCGTGTTCACCGGTGCCGCCTGACGGCTCACCCGCCAGAAGGTGACGCCGAGTCCGACGCGGAGGCCCCGTCCGACGGGGTCTCCGTCAGGCAGGTCACCGAGAACGGCACCGAGTTGGACGTCGTCTTCACGGGCGTGCGGACCTCGACACTGATCTCGTTCCTGAACGTCCCGCTGTTCGAGTACGTCGTCAGGAACACCCGGTCCTGCTTGGTCTTCCCGCCGCCCGACGGGAACGAGAGCGTCTTCCAGCCGGGGTCCGAGACCGAACCGCTCTTCAGCACCCACCGGTAGGACACCTCCGCGGGCAGCTTCCCCACCGTGAAACTCGCCGTGAAGGTCGGCGCGTTCGTGTTCGACGGCGGACAGCTCCCCGAATAGTCGGTGTTGGCGCCCGCCACGGAGACCTGCACCGACTGCGGCGCCGAAGAGGACTTGCTCGCGCTCGGACTCGGCGTCTGGCTGGCGGCCGTGGTCTCGCTGCTCGCGCTGGGCGAAGTCCCGTCCGAGGGCTGGCTCTTGGGGCTGCTGGTGCCCTTGCCCGCGTCGTTGTTGTTCCCGTTGTCCCGGTTCAACAGCGCGTACGTCAGTCCACCGATCGCCAGGGCCAGCGCGATCACACCCGCGATGATCACGGCGGCCGCCCGCCGGTTGCGGTGCGGTTCGTCCGCGGCCGTCGGCGTCGAGTAGGAGGTGGGCGGCGGTCCGAAGCCCTGCACCGGCGTCCGCGAGTCCCGCTGCCCGTAGGCGTCCTGCGGGGCACCCGCCATCGTCGGTGTGTACGGCCTCGTCGGCGCCGTGGTCGCGCGCGGCGCACCGCCCGCCGCGATCAGCCGCAGATCCTGCTCCGCCTGCTCGGCGGAGATGCGCTCGGCCGGGTCCTTGCGCAGCAACCCCTCGATGACCGGGGTGAGCGGCCCCGCCAGCCGTGGCGTCGGCAACTCCTCGTCCACGATGGCGCGCAGGGTGCTCAGCGGGGTGTTCTGCCGGAACGGTGAGTGGCCCTCGACCGCCGCGTACAACAGCACACCCAGCGCCCAGAGATCGGACTCGGGCCCGGGGGTGCGGCCCAACGCCCGCTCCGGAGCGAGGAATTCGGGCGAACCGATGACCTCGCCCGTCATGGTGAGCGCCGAACTGCCCTCGACCATCGCGATACCGAAGTCCGTCAGCACCACCCGGCCGTCGTTCGACATCAGCACATTGGCCGGCTTCACATCGCGGTGCAGCACCCCGGCGTCGTGCGCGGCGCGCAGCGCGGCGAGCACCTCGGCACCGATGTGCGCGGCCCGCTGCGGGGTCAACGGGCCCTCGGCGTCCAGGAGATCGGCCAGGGACACACCCCGCACCAGCTCCATGACGATCCAGGGGCGGCCGTCCTCCATCGCCACGTCGTACACCGTCACCACATTGCGGTTGGCGACCCGTGCCGCCGCCCACGCCTCGCGCTCCAGCCGGGCGTACATCCGCTCCACGTCGTCGGAGGCCAGTCCGGCCGGCGCGCGCACCTCCTTGACGGCGACCTCGCGTTGCAGCACCTCGTCGCGGGCCCGCCACACCGTTCCCATACCGCCCTCGCCTAGAGGGGACAGGAGCCGGTAGCGGCCCGCGATCAGACGTTCAGTGCCCGGTTCTTCGGGCATGGGCGCTCCCCATTCGCATCCGGGCCAATCCTCCACAAACGTAGCTCAGCCGAGTACGGATGCCGCCCCCTTGAGCACCAAACCCACCCCAAGGGCCACGACGACGAACGCCGATGCCAACGGCAGGGTCCGGCGGACCAGCACTGCCATGGGGCTGGTGGTCCAGCGGGGGCGCCGGTCCAGCACTCGGTTCATCCCTGTACCCAGCTTGACGACGGCGAATCCGGCGGCGGTGAGGGTGAGGGCGAGCCCGACGCCGTACGCGACGACCAGCAGCAGCCCGAACCAGGCCTGGCCGAGCGCGGCGGCCCCCACGAGGACGACCACGGCGGACGGGCTCGGCACCAGACCGCCGGCGAAGCCGAGCAGGATCGTGCCGCGCACGGTGGGGGCGGTGGAGTGGGTGTGCGTGAAGCCGCCGTGCGTGTGTTCCACGGCGTGGTCGTGGTCGTGCGTGTGGCCGTGCTCGTGATCGTGGTCGTGCTCATGGGGGTGGGGGTGGTCATGGCCGTGACCGTGGTCATGGTCGTCGTCGTGGCTGTGGGGGTGCGGGTGGGCCTCGGTGAGCGTGTGCGTGGCACCGGCTTCGGTGTGCGCGGACGCGAGGACCAGTGAGCGCTGGGGGGACTTGGCGGTCTCGTGACTGTGATCGTGACCGTGGGGGTGGGGGTGGGGGTGCGAAGTGGCCTGTGGGCGTGGGCGGTTGCGCCAGGCGCGGCGGAGGAGGTTGCCGCCCGCGAAGAGGACGAGGACGCCGCTCGCGATGCCCAGCCAGGCGATCACCGAGGGCGTCGCGGCGGACCCTGCCGTGACCAGGAGGCCCAGGGCGATCACGCCGAGGGTGTGGGTGACCGTGACCGAGGCGGCCAGCGGGAGCACGTCCTTGAGCCGGGCGCGACCGCCCCTGGCCGCCGCCGTGGCCGCCATCAGCGTCTTGCCGTGACCGGGGGCAAGCGCGTGCATCGCGCCCAGGGCGATCGCGATGAGCAGGGAGAGCGCCGCGAAGCCGACGCTGAGGTGGTGCCGGGCGACCAGGTTGTTCAGCGCCTCCGTCCAACGGTCCGCGCCGCGCGGGAGGATGGAGGACGCGGCCGAGTCCGACTGGGACTGGTCGTCGTCGGTGAGCGCCGGGCCGCCCGGACGCGCGCGCAGCGACGCCTTCGTGATGTCGGCCGGCGAGGAGAGCAAGTCCTTGGGATAGCTGGTGAGTTCGTGCGACACCGACTTCTTCGGTACGTCCGTCCCGGTGAGCGTCATCCGGTCGGCGCGCGCGGTGATCTCCCGCCAGCCGGGCCCGGTGGTCAGGCCCGCGCTGTGGAAGCCCAGGGCGACCGTGCTGCCCTTGGGGAGCGCCGCCGTCGAACTGCACGCCAGCCGCAGGGTGTTGAGCCCGGCCTGTCCCGGCCGCAGTCGCGCGGCGCTGGTGCCGGGCGTGAGTGCGACGGTACGTCCGTCGACGGTGACCTTGCTGCCCTCGGCGGCCTTGTCGCACCGCAGGCGGGCCCACTCGGTCATGCCAAGCCGCTTGATGTCCGGATTGGCCTGGGTCGCCGGGATCTCCGCGAGGTCCTCGATGTGCGTGACACGCAGGACGCCCGGGGCCACGACGAGACCGTCGTAGCGGTTGACCGTGAAGTTGCCCAGCGGGTGTGCGCTCGCTGCCGCCGTGGGGACGAGCAGGAGTGCTCCGGCGGCCGTGAGGACGGCCGCGGTGGACGCCAACAGGCGGCGGACGGGCCTCACTTGGTCGCCTCCAGGGCCTTGCGGGCCTTGCTCGCACCGAGCGGTGAGAAGCCCGGGTTGAGCTTCAGGGCCTTGGCCAGATGGGCGCGGCCGTCCGCCTTGTGGCCGGTGGCCAGCTCGATCATGCCGAGGTGGTAGATGAACGAGGCGTTGTGGTAGCCGGTGGCCGTGGCCTGGCGGGCGTAGGCGAGGGCTTCCTGGTCGCGGCCGTTGACGTGCAGGGCCCAGGCCAGGGCGTCCGCCGTGTGCACGGTGTGCCGGCGGGCCCACTCGGCGCGGGCGGCCTTCAGGGCCGACTTGGTGTCGCCGTGGTCGGCGGCGGCGAGCGCGGTGTCGAGGTCGGCGTTGACGCCGTTGGCACGGGCCAGGACGATCCAGGCGTCGACGAGGGCGTACTGGTCGTCGGCCTTCGCCTTGTCGCCCGCGGCGCCCCGGCTCTCGTACAACTCTCCGAGTTCCACGAGGGGTTGGGGCAGCGGATAACGGGAGACGACCAGCTCCAGGCCCTTGATGGCGTCGGCGCGGTCGCCCAGGGCGGCCTGGGCGCGGGCGCGGCCCTCCAGGGCGGGGAGGTAGTTCTCGTCGGCGGCGAGCGCACGGCCGTAGTAGTCCAGGGCCGTCTTGTAGTCGCCCTGGTTCCAGGCGAGTTGGCCGAGCGTGCCGGCCACGTACGAGATGTCGCCGGGGGAGGTCGCGGCGGCGAGCGCCTGCTCCAGCACGGTGCGGGCCGTCTTGACGTCGCCGCGCAGCTCGTGGACGTACGCGTAGCGGGTGAACACCGGGACGCCGGGCTTGCGGGCGTCGGCCAGGTCGGCGGCCTTCGACGCCTCGTCGTAGCGGCCCAGTTCGACGAGCGCGTCGATACGGGAGCACAGGGCACGCTCGCTGTACGGGTTCTCCTTGAGGACCTTGTCCGCGTAGGTGAGGGCCTCCGCGAACTCGTGCCGGGCGGCGGCGAGCGCGGCCCGCCCCTCAAGGGCGTTCTCGTTGTCCGGCGAGATCTTGAGCGAGCGCGTGAAGGCGGCCTGTGCCTGCGGGTAGCGGGAGGGGTCGCCCTTGGTCCTTGCCTGCTCCACATAGGCCAGTCCGAGCGTCGCCCACCCGTCGAAGTCCTTCGGCTGGCCCCGGAGATGGGCCTGCAGCGCGGCGATGCTCGCGTCCAGGCTCCCGCTGGCCAGCAGGTCCGGCGACACGGCGCTGGAGACGTTCGTGACGCCGGTGGCACCGCTGTCCTTCGCCGCGCCGATCGCGATCGCCCCGGCGGTCATCGCCACGGCCAACAGGGCGGCACAACCGGCGAGTTGGACGACCCGCCAGCGACGGCCCGCGGCGCCCAACCGGCGGACGGCGGCGACGCGTTCATCGGCGACCGCGTCTTCCGGCGTGCCGGGGTGGGGGGCGTGATCATCGTGGTCGTGGTCGTGCGCGTGGGGGTGGTCGTGGTCGTGGGAGTGAGGGTGGGGATGGGTGTGGTCGTGCCCAGGCGATGGGGCTGCGGCTTCGGTCGGTCCTGCTACGGGCTCGATCTCGGCCTCGGCCTCGGGCTCGATCTCGGGGTTGGCCTCGGCTTCGGGGCCGGCCACGGGGTCGGTGGTGGCCTCGGAGTCGGCCTCGACTTTGGAGTCGGCTTCGGCTTCGGAACTGACCTCGGTGTCTTCGGAGTCGGCTTCGGAACTGGCCTTGACTTGCCCGGAGTTGGCCTTGGCTTCGGAACCGGCCTCAGTGTCTTCGGAGTCGGCCTCGGCTTCGGAACGGACCTCGGCTGCCTGGGAGTTGGCTTCACGCTCAGAGCCGGTCCCGGCCTCGGCGTCGGTCTCGCCCTCCGCCCACACGCGTTCCCACTCGCGTTCCCGCTCCGCCGCCACCGGCGTCTCGCCGGGCTCGCCCTCCGTCGGCTTGTTGTCGTGCTCGCGCGGGGCCATGCCGTTCCTCCATCGCCTGGGGTGGTTCAAGTGCCGTACTGCCGTGGGGGGTTGTCACGCAGGGGTGGCGCGGCCCGCACCGTGGGGGAAGAAGCTGTGCGGGCCGCGCCAGTCGGTGGGGTTTAGTACGGGCGGTGGGTCATCCGGCGGCGCCACCACGCGACACCGGCGCCGATCAGCAGGACTCCAGCCACACCCGAGGCCGCAGACGCGGTGATCAGCATCATGTTGTTGCTGGAGGACGAGCCCGCCGGCTGCAGCGCGTCGCCCAGCTGGTTCTTGACGTCACTGCCGCTGCTCGTGCCCTTGGCGAGCGGACCGCGCGAACCCGAGGTCGGCTCGGCGACGTAGGGGAAGTACTTCTCGAAGCCCTTGTCGTTCTTGTCGACCGCGTCGCCCAAGTCGTTCTTGGAGCCGACGAGTTCACCCTCCATGACCTGGAGCGCCTCGTCGATCACGTCGTCGGTGAGCCGACGCCCGTTCGGGAAGCCCGCGTTGTCGCCGTCCAGGACACCGAGCCGCTTGGGGTGCGCGGTCGGCGGGATCGACGTGTTGAGGCGCAGCATCTCCGACGGCTTGGTGTACGGCTGCAGGGTGTTGAGGTCCTTGACGCCCGTGAGGAACACGCTGACGAGGTCGTTGCGCGGCTCCTTCGGCGCCTTGATCTTGTAGATCGACTCGATCAGCTTCGGCAGTTCCGGGTTGGTCACGTTCTTCAGGAACTGCGCGTCGTCCTTGGGCTCGGACGCGTTGAACTTGTCCTTGTCCTTCTGCGGGTTGACGACCTCGTTGACCAGCGGGTTGCCGAGGCGCGAGACCTGCGTGTAGTAGCCCCTGGCGTTCTTGCGCTGGGTCGTCGAGTAGATGCCGACGGTCGGGTGGTTCTTCGACTGGCGGATCAGGTCGTTCGGCACCTGGAGGGCGATCGTGTTGACGTTGTAGCCCTTGAGCGTGTCGTTGCCGACCTCGCTGAGGTTGCCGCCGTAGAGCAGGTCGAAGACGCGCAGGTCGGCGAAGAACGGGTCGTCGGCCTGGCCCGCGAAGGTCGCGCCGCCGTTCGCCGTCTTGTAGATCGCCTGCGACCGCAGCTTGGCGTAGTCCGGCATCGACGCGTCGCCGACGTCCGAGGGCGCCGCCGGGATGTCGTCGGCGATCTTGGTCTTGTAGACCGCCCTGCCCTTCTTGAGCTTGATCAGCTCGATGTCGTACGACTGCGTGACGTTCAGGTCGGGGTCGGTCAGGCTGGTGACCGCGCCCGTGTTGTACAGGAACGTCTTCTTGTTCTTGATCTGCGTCTTGAAGGTGTAGCGGAAGATGAAGTCGTCCAGTGCGTCACCGTTGTTGTCGACGTGGATGTCGTACTGGGCGTCGTCCGCGAACTGGTAGAAGTTCGGGCCGCCCGCAGGCTCCTCGAACGGGATCCAGTTCGCCACGATGGTGGTGGTGTCCGGCTTGTCCGGGCTCACGAACGCGTAGAGGTCCGTGTTGTCGTACTGGGGGGTTCCCGAGATCAGGGGCGCCTCCCGGTGGGAGGAGGCCGAGGCCACTCCCGGTTCCAGCGCGGCCGTGCCGGCGGCTGCGAGCCCTCCGGCGGCGAGCGCGCCACATATGAGGGCCGCGAGCTTCCTGCGTCCCGCACCGCTCCTGGAGATAGGTGTCATGCCGTCCGTCCTCAGTGCCAACTTGCCTGACGCACGGAGATTCGGAGCTGGTGCCGGGCCGGATTGGTCGAATCCGAAAAGTTTTTTTTGGTGGTCTCCAATCCGGCTCGTGACCCGCGTTTTAAGTCCGCTGATCCGTAACCCATCCTTAGAGGCATCCGCTGCGAATGCCTCGTGTGACGGGATGCGAAGTGACAGACCGCGTGCGGTCGAAGAGGAGGGGCCGCGTGCGGTCGACGAGAGGGGGACGGGTGGGGGCGGACGAACTCCTGGTGCAGGTCGCCGGAGGGGATCAGCGGGCCTTCGAGGAGCTCTACGGACTGGTGTCCGGGCCCGTGTTCGGGCTGGTGCGCCGCGTGGTGCGCGACCCCGCGCAGTCCGAGGAGGTGTCCCAGGAGGTGCTGCTCGAACTGTGGCGGTCCGCCGCCCGGTTCGATCCCGGCCGCGGCAGCGCCCTGTCCTGGGTCCTCACTCTCGCCCACCGCCGGGCCGTCGACCGGGTGCGCAGCGCCCGCGCCGCCGTCGACCGCGAGCAGCGCGAGGCCCGCCGCTCCCACAACCCGGCCTTCGACCAGGTGACCGAGGAGGTCGAGGCAGGCCTGGAGCGCCAGTTGGTGCGCCGCTGCCTGGACCGGCTCACCGCCCTGCAACGGCAGTCCGTGACCCTCGCCTATTACGACGGCTATACGTACCGTGAAGTGGCCGAGCGGCTCTCGCTGCCGCTGGGCACGGTCAAGACCCGTATGCGTGACGGACTCACCCGGCTGCGCGACTGCCTGGGAGGTGCCGCATGAGCATCCTCGCCCGACTCTTCCGCCGGGGCGATCTCCACTCGCTCGCCGCCCCCTACGCCCTCGACGCCCTCGAACCCGGCGAGCGCGCCCAGTTCGAGAAGCACCTCAAGAAGTGCGAGCGCTGTGCCTTCGAGGTGCGCAGCCTGTCCGAGGGCGCGGTCCGCCTCGCCCGGTCCATGGCCGCCCAGCCGCCGCCCGCGATGCGCGACCGGGTGCTGTCCGCGATCCGCAACACCCCGCAGGAGCCCGGGCCGCTGCGGGAGCGCGGGCGGGAGACGCGGGAGTACACGCCCCGGCTGCCGGCCCATGTGTGGGGCGCGGAGCCGCAGGCTTCACGCGCCCGCGTGCCCCAACGACGGCCGTTCTTCGTCCCGTTCGCCACCGCGACGGCCGCCGCCGCCCTCGTCGTGGCCTCGCTGTTCGCGGTGCAGGCGAACAAGACCCAGGACAAGCTGGACGCCGCGCAGGCGCAGTCGCGTGAGATCGCACACGTTCTCGCGGCTCCCGACGCCCGTGCGACCACCGGCGCGGACACCGCGGGCCGGAGCATCGGCGTGGTCGCCTCCGCGTCGGAGGGGCGCGCGGTCGTCACCCTGAGCGGATACGGCGCACCGCCGAGCGGGCGCGTGCGTCAACTGTGGCTGATGCGCCCCAATGTGCAACCGCGCTCCCTCGGGCTCTTCAAGGACGACACGCCCTTGGTCACCACCGGACTCGACAAAACAGCAACATCACTCGCAGTGACCGTCGAGCCCGACGGAGGCTCACCGCAGCCCACAACTCAGCCAGTTGTCCAACTCGCCCTGAAATCGGTTGGATTCGGAGAGTAATCAAGGAGGGGTCGTCAACACCCTTACGGGGAAGGTGAATCCTGAGACCTCGATAC
Source organism: Streptomyces sp. NPDC001100 (assembly GCF_053598575.1). NCBI lineage: Bacteria > Bacillati > Actinomycetota > Actinomycetes > Kitasatosporales > Streptomycetaceae > Streptomyces > Streptomyces sp. NPDC001100. Next base: position 128,502 of record NZ_JBSFKO010000015.1, on the reverse strand, counting down.
ACGAGTGCCCGGTTGGGGCGATAGGGTTACCCTGCCCGGGCCGGGTGGACTCGTACGGGTGGGGAGTGACATGGAACAGATAGTGCGCAGCAGGGCAAGGGTCCCTGCGATCACGTGCGGGAGCAGCGCGACGAGTTCGCGCCTCGACCGCCATCTCTCGGTGCTGGGCGGCCCCGTCGTCCCGCAGCGCGAGACGGCAGAGGCGACCTCGCTGATGCGCGAGCTCACCTCACGCGACACCACGCAGGAACGCAGCGCCAGGGGCGCGCGAGTGAGCAGGGTCTCGCTCTTCGCACCGCTGCGCAGGCTGCGCCGTTCGCTGTTCGGCGGGCGCTGAGCAAGTCCTCGGCGTCCCCGGGGAGTTCCCGGGGGCCCGCGCTCAGGACGCCACACCGTCCCGGCGCAGTGCTGCGATCTCTACGTCCGCCATCCCCACGGCACGCAGCAGCGCCACGGTGTGCTCCCCGAGCGCGGGCACGTCACCCATCCGCGCCTCGCCTCCGCCCGGCAAGGTGATCGGCGGCAGCAGCGCCCGCAACGGCCCGACCGGCGAACCCACCTCCCGCCACCGCTCCCGGGCCGCCAACTGCGGGTGCTCCGCCACCTCTTGTACGTTCCTGAGGCGCGCGCAGGCCACGCCCGCGCGCTCCAGCCGCGACACGGCCTCGTCGGTGGCCAGCCCACCCAGCACCGCACCGACGAGGGCGTCCGTGCGCATCCGGTTCACCACCCGCTCCGCATTGGTCGCGAAGTCCGGATCGGTCCCCAACTCCGGCCGCCCCAGCACCTGTTCGGCCAGCCGCCGCCACTCCCGGTCGTTCTGCACCGCGAGCAGCACCTGCCCGCCGTCCGCCGTGGGATAGACGTCGTACGGCGCGATGACGGCGTGCGCAAGACCCGCGCGCGCCGGGGGAGTTCCGCCGTGCATCGTGTGATGCAGCGGATGCCCCATCCACTCCACCACCGCGTCCAGCATCGAGACCTCGACGGGCCCGCCCCGACCGGTGGTGCCGCGCCGCACCAGCGCCGCGAGCGCACCGGAGAACGCGTACATCCCCGCCGCGATGTCGGCCACCGGGATCCCCGCCTTCACCGGCCGCTCCGGCGTCCCCGTCACCGACACCAGCCCCGCCTCGCACTGCACGAGCATGTCGTAGGCCCGCTTGCCGGCGTACGGCCCCGACGCCCCGTACCCCGAGATGTCCACGGCGACCAGCCGGGGATGCGCCGCGCACAGCGTCGCCGCGTCGAGTCCGAGCCGCGCGGCGGCCCCATGCGCGAGGTTCTGCACGAACACGTCCGCGTCCGCGACCAGCCGCCGTACGACGTCGAGGCCGCGCGGGTCCTTCAGGTCCAGCGCGATCGACTCCTTGCCCCGGTTGCACCACACGAAGTGCGAGGCGAGCCCGCCGGCCGCGGTGTCGTAGCCGCGCGCGAAGTCACCGCCGTCGACCCGCTCGACCTTGATCACCCGGGCGCCGAGATCGGCGAGTTGCCGGGTGGCGAAGGGGGCGGCGACCGCCTGTTCGACGGCGACGACGGTGACGCCCTCAAGGGGCAGCGGCATGGGCTCCATGCCGGGGATCATGTCCCGCGCCCGGCACCTTTGTCATGCGGGGAGCTCACCCCTCGCCGCGTGCGTACCGGCGCACGGCGAGCGGCGCGAACACGGCGATCAGCGCGGCGCACCACGCCAGCGCCCCGGCGACCGGATGGGCCACCGGCCAGGCGGCACCCTCGGGCACGGGCGAGTTGCCGAACAGGTACCGCAGGGCCGTGGTCACCGCGCTGATCGGGTTCCACTCGGCCAGCGCGCGCAGCCAGCCCGGCAGCCGGTCGGTCGGGATGTACGCGTTGGACAGCAGCGGCAGCATGAAGGTCGCGCTGCCGAGCTGACCGGCCGCCTCCTCGCTGCGGGAGGCGAGCCCGAGCAGGATGCCGACCCAGGCGCAGGCGAACCGGAACAGCAGCAACAGGCCCACAGCGGCGGCGGCTCGGGCCGCCGATCCCTCGACCCGCCACCCCACCGCGAGACCGACCAGCAGGAACGGCACGGTCCCGGCCGCCGTGACGACCAGATCGGCGGTCGCCTGTCCGAGCGGCACGGCCGCCCTGCTCATCGGCAGGGTGCGGAGGCGGTCGCTCACGCCCCGGTGCGAGTCCTGGGCGGCCTGGAACATGCCGGTCATGATGCCGTTCGCGGCGGTCGCGACCAGCAACCCCGGGACCAGGTACGAGCGATAGGCGTCGCCGGGCATCGCCAGCGCGCTGCCGAAGACGTACCCGAAGAACAGCAGCATCGTGATCGGCATGGTCTGGGTGAGGATCGCCAGCGCCGGATTGTTCCGCACCCGCCGCAGCTGCCGGCCGAGCATCGCGGTGCCGTCGTACGCCAACGCGCTCATGCCGCAGCCTCCTTACGGTCCGTCAGCCGGAGGAACACGTCGTCGAGGGTCGGTGGCCGCATGCTCGCGTCGAGCAACGGCACGCCCGCCGCGTCGAGTTCGCGGACGAGGCGGGGCAGGGTGAGGGTCGCATCGCCGGTGATCGCGCCGACGGTGTTCCGCTCGTGGTCGAACGACGGCTCGGCGCCCGTGAGTTGGTCGAGGACACCGGCCGCCTTCGCCAGGGCGTCCGCATGCGCGACGACGACCTCGGCGTAGGTGCCGATGAGCGCCTTGAGTTGGGACGGCGACCCGCTGTGCGCGACCCGCCCCTGGTCCACCAGAGCGATGTCGTCGGCGAGTTGGTCGGCCTCCTCCAGGTACTGCGTGGTCAGCAGCACGGTCGTACCCTCCCTCTTCAAGTCCCGTACGGCGTCCCAGATCCGGTTCCGGCTGGCCGGGTCGAGGCCGGTCGTCGGTTCGTCCAGGAACAGCACCTCGGGGCGTCGTATGAGACTCGCCGCCAGGTCGAGGCGGCGGCGCATCCCGCCGGAGTAGGTGGACGCGGGCCGGTCGGCGGCCTCGGTCAGGCCGAAGCGGTCCAGCAGCTCGGCGGCCCGCTCGGCCGGACCCCGCACCCGGTGCAGTCGTGCGAACAGCCTCAGGTTCTGCCGGCCGGTGAGGTCGCCGTCGACCGACGCGTACTGCCCGGTGACGCCGATGCTGCGCCGTACGGCCGAAGCCTTCCGGACCAGATCGTGCCCGGCGATCCGTGCGGAGCCCGCGTCGGGGCGCAGCAGGGTGGTGAGCAGTCGGACGGCGGTGGTCTTGCCCGCGCCGTTGGGCCCGAGGACTCCGCAGACCGTGCCTTGTGCCACCGCCAGGTCCAGCCCGCGCACGGCGTGCACGGCGCCGAAGCGCTTCTCCAGACCTTCACTAAGTACAGCGTACGTAGTAGTCATGGGTCGACCATAGCGCACTACGTACGGTGTACGTAACTAGCATGGTGGTCGAGGTGATGATCAATGGCGGACCGAGCGGCCGTACCCGAAGTGATCTGGGCGCGACCCGAGCGGGCGGGGCGTGGGCCCAAGCCCGCGTACAGCCGCGCGGACATCGCGGCGGCGGCGGTGCGGATCGCCGACGGCGGGGGGCTGGACGCGGTGTCCATGCGGCATGTCGCGGCCGAGTTGGGGTGCGGCACGATGTCGCTCTACAACTACGTCCCCCGCAAGGAGGACCTGTACGAGCTGATGGTCGACGCGGTCAGCGGCGAGCACGAGCGGTGGGAGCCGTCGGGGGACTGGCGGGCCGACATGATCCGGGTCGCCCATCAGACGCGGACGCTGATGCACCGGCACCCCTGGCTGCCCCGGCTCATGTCACCGGTGTACGGGTTCAGCCCGAACGCCCTGCGGTATCTGGAGCACTGCCTCGCCTGCCTCGATCCGGTCGAGGCGACGTACGGCACGAAGATGCAGCTCGTCGGGCTGCTCAACGGGGTCGTGACGATGTATGTGTCCAACGAGCTGGCCACGGCCGAGCGGTCGCGGTCGTTGCCCTGGTCGGAGGAGCAGGAGAACGCGGTGCGGATCGCGTACCTGGGCAGTCAGATCGCCGGCGGGGCGTATCCGCGGATGGCGGCGGCGTTCATGGAGGACCCGGGGCCCATCGACCTGGACGCGGTGTTCGGCATGGCGTTGCGGAAGGTCCTGGACGCCTTCGATCCCGAACGGGGTCAGAGCAGCGCGAACTGACCCTCCGGGCCCTCCTCGTGGTGGTCCAGGACCGAAGCCGGGTGGCGTGTCCACTCCGGTGCCGGGAGGACGCCCGCCCTGCGCAGCTCGGCGGAGGTGACGGGGTCCGTCACCGTCAACTCCGTCTGCCGCGGCCGCAGTTCCGCCAGCAACGCCAACACCGTGATCAGCTCCAGCAGTTCCGACGTCCAGGTCTGCTGCCATGCCGCCGGGCGGATCGCGGCCAGGGTGCCCGGGGCGGCGGACTCGGACGTGCGGGACGTGAACCACTCCTCCAGGACGCGTACTCCGCTCACCTCGAAGTCCCAGGACTCGGGCGGGACCGGGGAGATGCGGCCCTCGTCGAGGTGGAGGGTCTCCTCGTCGCGGTCGTAGTGGAGGGTGAGGGGGAGGGACGGCAGCGGGGCGCGGACGTAGGGGCGTCGGCCGCCGGGGAGTTTCGGGCGGTCGCCGTTGCGGTGCATCAGCCAGAGCAGGCGGTGGCCCAACTCGACTCCGCGAGCCCAGAGTTCGGGGTCCCGCGTCAGGGGTACGGCCGGACCGGGGCGGACCGTCGCCACCGTCCAGGCGAGGACGTCCGCCGGGGCGGGGGAGTGGCCGAGGTGACCGGCGAGGTGGTCCAACAGGCCTGGTGCCAGGTTCGGTTCCTCGGCGTGGGGGCGGCGGTAGAGCGGCCGGACGCGGCCGGGGCGGACCAGGGGGAGGATCGTGGACGCGAGCAGAAGCGGGCCGGAGGTGCCGGGGGCGCCCGGAGTGTCCACCACGAAGATCTGGCGCTCGTCCGCGACCCGCCACAACTCCGGCCGGGCCACGTCGATCAGACGGTGGTCGGGGATGAGCCACTGCTCGTCGAACGGGGCGTGCAGGACGCGGACCGGTTCCGGACAGGGGCCGGTGGCACGGACCAGTTTCTCCGTGCCGCTGGACTGGCCGGGGAGCTGGGTCACCGCCGAGTGGAGGGTGCGGGAGCGGGTCGGCTCGAACAGGGTTTCCCGGGCGGGGACTTCGGCCTTCACCAGGGTGTCCCAGCGGGCTCTCAGGGTTGCCGCGTCGGGAGCCGTCGGCCACCCCCGGCCGAGCCGGATCGGTGCGACGGACCACGGCATGAGGTCCGCGAGCAACGGAGCGTCGTCGTGCGTCACGCTCGGCATCGTACGACGACCTCAGTTCGCGACGTCGAGCGTGACCGAGAAGGAGAAACGGTCCCCCCGGTAATGGATGACGGCCACGTCCAGGACCCTGCCCAGGGGGTCGTAGGTGATGCCGGTGTAGTGCAGGATCGGGCTGAGGAGCGGGACCTGGAGGAGGCGGGCGGTCTCCGGGTCGGCGAGTCGGGCCTCCACGGTGTCCGTGATGCGGCTGATGTCCGCGCCGACTACGTCCCGCAGCACCTTGGTCATCGGCCAGCGGATCAGGTCGTCCGGGTCGAGGCGGGCGGCCAGTTCGGGGCGGATGTGGTTGCGGGCGTGGTTCGTGGGCTCGCCGGTCTTCTCGTCGCCGCGGAGGCGGTGATACGCCGCCAGCTCGGTCAAGTCCGGGAAGTGCTCGGCGAGTTCGGGCGGTACGGAGACCTTGCCGTGGTTGAGGAGCTCGGTCGTCATGCCGGACTGCTGGGCCACGATCGCGTCGACCGAGCCCAACAGCCGTACCGGCGTGGCCCGTCGGACGTCCGGCTCGATGAACGTGCCGCGACGGCGGTGGCGGGTGATCAGCCCTTCGTCCTCCAGCTCCTTCAGCGCCTGCCGCATGGTGAGCACGCTGACGCCGTAGTGCCCCGCGAGCTGTTCCTCGGTGGGCAGCCGCAGCGGGTCCTGGGGCGAGCGGCCGAGTATCGAGGCGCGCAGCGACTGCGACACCTGGTACCAGAGCGGCAGCTTGCGGTTCAGGACGATCGAATCCGGGGCGAAGGAGGTCACGGGGCCATCCGTACCGGTAGGGAGGGATCAGTGCAAGAGCCGTAGGGCGGTGGGGAATTGTCAGTGAGAGGGGCGGAAGTGGCGTTGCAGGCCCTGCCAGACGTCGTCGTAGCCCTGCTGGAGGTGGTCGGCGTGTGCCGCCTGGGCCGTCGCCGTCACCGGCCAGCGGGTCTCGAACATGAACGCCAGGCCGTCGTCGATCTTCTGCGGGCGCAACTCCGCCGCGCTGGCGCGGTCGAAGGTCTCCCGGTCCGGTCCGTGCGCCGACATCATGTTGTGCAGCGAGCCGCCGCCGGGCACGAAGCCCTCCGCCTTCGCGTCGTAGGCGCCCTCGATGAGCCCCATGTACTCGCTCATCACGTTCCGGTGGAAGTACGGCGGCCGGAACGTGTCCTCGCCCACCAGCCAGCGCGGGGCGAACACCACGAAGTCCACGCCGGCCAGGCCCGGGGTGTCCGACGGGGACGTCAGCACGGTGAAGATCGACGGGTCGGGATGGTCGTAGGAAATGGAGCCGAGCACATTGAAGCGGCGCAGGTCGTAGGCGTACGGCACATGGTTGCCGTGCCAGGCGACGACGTCGAGCGGCGAGTGGTCGTAGGTCGCGGTCCAGAGGTTGCCGCAGAACTTGTTCACCACCTCGACCGGGTTCTCGACGTCCTCGTACGCGGCGACCGGCGCGTGGAAGTCCCGGGCGTTGGCGAGTCCGTTGGCGCCGATCGGGCCGAGGTCGGGGAGCTGGAAGGGCGCACCGTAGTTCTCGCACACATATCCGCGGGCTGAAGCGTCCAGCAGCTCCACACGGAAGCGCACCCCACGGGGGATCAACGCCACATGTCCCGGCTCCACGTGGAGGAGCCCGAACTCCGTGCGCAGCAGCAGTCCGCCGCGCTCCGGGACGATCAGCAGCTCGCCGTCGGCGTCGCTGAAGACGCGGTCCATGGAGGAGTCGGCGTGGTAGAGGTGCACGGCCATGCCGGTGCGCTGGGTCGCGTCGCCGTTGCCGCCCAGGGTCCACAGGCCGGCCAGGAAGTCGGTGCCGGGCGCGGGTGCGGGCAGTGGGTTCCAGCGCAGCCGGTTCGGGTCGGGCACCGACTCCGTGAAGGGCGCCGTACGGATCGCGCCGTTGTCGGCGCGGGCGAAGGGCGGGTGCGCGGCCGAGGGGCGGATGCGGTAGAGCCACGAGCGGCGGTTGTGCGCCCTCGGCTCGGTGAACGCCGTACCGCTGAGCTGCTCGGCGTAGAGGCCGAGCGGTGCGCGCTGCGGGGCGTTGCGGCCCTCGGGCAGGGCGCCCGGCACCGCCTCCGAGCTGTGTTCATTGCCGAAACCGCTGAGGTGGGTCAGCCCCTCGGCGGTCTTGCGGATGTCCCCGCTCATCTCTGCTCCTCGCCCTCCGAGCCGTCTGATTCCTATGCATCACCATAGGATTGCGGTTTCGCGGGCGCAAGGGGACGACGAAGGGTGCGGGGAAAATCCGACTTCCGGGGGCGAAGAACCAGCCTCAAGGGGGATCCGGCTGTCAGACCGGTGTTCTAGTCTCCCCGGCATGTCGTGGTCGCGCGCACTTCTCACCGCGCTCGCGGTCTGTGCCCTGCTGCTGGCCGGATCGGCGGGCTGCGGTTCCGGTGACGCCCATGCGCGGAAGGGCGACCGGGTGTCGCCGTCCCCGGTGGGCAAGGTGCTCGACGACACGGACGAGCAGGGCCGGCACTACCGCGAGGTGAGCAAGAAGGGTGCGCCGGAGGTCGGTGTCGAGGTGGAGCCGGACGCCTCCGACGACAGCTGGGACGTCCGGCTGACCGTCCACGACTTCCGCTTCTCGCCCGCCGGCGTGAAGCCGGTCGCGGTCGCGGGCCGCGGCATCGTCCGCCTCCTCGTCGACGGCCGTACCGTCGCGCGGCTCCGCGTCCCGGAGTACCGGCTCGCGTCCGACCTCGTCCCGCAGGGCACCCACCACGTCACCGCGCGCCTGTACGCGGACGACGGCACCGTGTGGGCCGTGCACGGCAAACCGGTGGAGAGCACGGCGGACATCACGGAGTCGGCGGTGCAGGCCACGCCCGACGGCAGCAAGTCACCCGGTTCCGCACCGACGCGGGGGCCGGTATGAGTGCTATGGGCACCCAGTTCCGTACTGAGGTGCGAGCTTCTCCTGACCGCGGCGGAAAGGCATCATGAAGCCCGTGCCCCACACGACATCGCTCCGTCGTGCGCCCGTGCAGCGGCGCAGCGCCGAACGGCTGACCAGGATCCTCGACGCCTGCGCCGACCTCCTCGACGAGGTCGGCTACGACGCGCTGAGCACCCGGGCCGTGGCCGTGCGCGCCGGCGTCCCCATCGGCTCGGTCTACCGCTTCTTCGGGAACAAGCGCGCGATGGCCGACGCCCTCGCCCAGCGGAACCTGGAGCGCTACACGGAGCGCGTCACCGAGCGCCTCAAGGAGGCCGGTGGCGCGGAAGGGTGGCGGGCGGCGGTGGACGCCGTCCTGGACGAGTACATCGCCATGAAGCGCACCGCGCCCGGCTTCTCCCTCGTCGACTTCGGCAACCAGATCCCGGTCGGCTCGGGCCACGCGGAACCCAACCACCGCGTCGCCGACCGCCTCACCGACCTGCTCTCCGGCTATCTCTCGCGCGAACCCGATGAGGACCTGCGCCGTACGTTCCTGATCGCGGTGGAGACCGCCGACTCCCTGGTCCATCTCGCCTTCCGGGTCGCTCCCGAGGGCGACGATAAGGTCATCGAGGAGACGCGGGCGCTGCTGCGGGCGTATCTGGCGCGGGTGCTGGACTGACCGGCGGCCGAACGGCCGCCCTTCCGCGGGCGCGGGGACGGTGTCCGGCGGGGCCCTGTCCGCCCGCGGGTTTCCGACCTCGTCCCGGAACCCCCTCGCCAGCGTCCATACCGGTCGGTATGCTCACCGCCAAGAGGCAACGTCGCCCTTGGGAGGCCCCGTGTCCCGCACCGCCCTGCGTATCTGCCCCCTGTGCGAAGCCACCTGCGGGCTGACCCTCACCATCGAGGGCACCCGGGTGACCGGCGCCCGAGGCGACCGCGAGGACGTGTTCAGCCGGGGGTTCATCTGCCCCAAGGGCGCCTCCTTCGGCGCCGTCGACGGCGACCCCGACCGGCTGCGCACCCCGCTCGTCCGCCGCGACGGCGAACTGCGCGAGGCCACCTGGGAGGAGGCGTTCGACGCGGTCACGGCCGGACTGCGCCCGGTGGTCGAGCGCCATGGCCCGCACGCCGTCGGTGTCGTCCTCGGCAACCCCAACGTGCACACCATGGCCGGCGCCCTCTACCCGCAGGTCCTGCTCGGCGCCCTCGGCACCCGCAGCGTCTTCACCGCCTCCACGGTCGACCAGATGCCCAAACACGTCTCCTGCGGTCTGCTCTACGGCGACGCCAACGCGATCCCGGTACCCGACCTCGACCACACCGACCATCTGCTCCTCATCGGCGCCAACCCCCTTGAGTCCAACGGGAGTCTGTGCACCGCCGCCGACTTCCCCGGCAAGCTCAAGGCGCTCAGGGCCCGCGGCGGCACCCTCACCGTCATCGACCCGCGCCGCACCCGCACCGCCAAGCTCGCCGACCGGCACATCGCGGTCCGCCCCGGCACCGACGCCCTGCTGCTCGCGGCGATGACGTACGTGCTCTTCGAGGAACACCTCGTGGACCTGGGGGAGTTGGGTCCACATGTGCAGGGCGTCGAGGAACTCCGCTCGGCCGTAAGGGACTTCACCCCCGAAGCGGTCACCGGCGCCTGTGACGTGACCGCCGACGAGATCCGCGCCCTCGCCCGCGAACTGGCGGCTGCCCCAACTGCCGCCGTCTACGGCCGTATCGGCAGCTGCACCGTCCCGCACGGCACCCTCGCCAGCTGGCTCGTCGACGTCCTCAACATTCTCACCGGCAACCTCGACCGGCCCGGCGGCGCCCTCTTCCCGCAGGCCGCCACCGATCGGACACCCCGGCCCGCCGGACCGGGACGCGGCTTCGCGCTCGGGCGCTGGCACTCCCGGGTGAGTCAATACCCGGAAGCGAAGGGCGAGTTGCCGCTCTCCGCGCTCGCCGAGGAGATCGACACCGCGACCGTCGAAGGCGAACCGATCCGCGCGCTCATCGCCGTCGCGTCCAACCCCGTGCTCTCCGCACCGGACGGCGCCCGCCTGGACAAGGCCCTCGACTCCCTCGACTTCATGGTGAGCGTCGACCCCTACCTCAACGAGACCGCGCGCCACGCCGACGTCGTCCTTCCGCCGCCCCCGCCCTCCCAGAGCCCGCACCACGACTTCGCGTTCAACACCCTCGCCGTCCGCAACCAGGTCCGCTACTCCCGCCCCGCGATCCCGCTGGAGCCCGGCCGGATGGCCGAGACCGAGATCCTGGCCCGGCTGATCCTCGCCGCGACCGGCATGCACGGCGCCGACCCGGCCGCCGTCGACACGATGGTCATCGACCAGACCCTCGCCAAGGCCGTCAAGGACCCCGACTCGCCCGTCCACGGCCGCGATCCGCGCGAGATCACCGACCGCCTCACCGGCGACACCGGCCCCGAGCGCCGGCTCGACATGATGCTGCGCCTCGGCCCCTACGGCGACGGCTTCGGCGTACGACCCGACGGGCTGACCCTCCAGCAGCTGCTCGCGCATCCGCACGGCATCGACCTGGGCCCGCTGACCTCACGCCTGCCGCAGCCGCTGAAGACACGCAGCGGCAAGGTCGAACTGCTGCCGCAGCCGATCGCCGACGACCTGCCCCGGCTCCGGCAGGCCATGAGCGAGCGCGCCGAGGGACTCGTTCTCGTCGGCCGCCGCCACCTGCGCTCCAACAACAGCTGGATGCACAACGTGCCCGCCCTCACCGGCGGCACCAACCGCTGCACCCTGCACATCCACCCCGAGGACGCCGAGCGGCTGGGCGTGACCGACGGAGCGCCGGTCCGGGTGAAGGGCGCCGGGGGAGAGGTGACCGCCCCCGCAGAGATCACGGACGGCCTCCGCCGGGGCGTGGTGAGCCTTCCGCACGGCTGGGGACACGACCGTCCCGGCACCCGCCTCAACCACGCGTCCGCCGACCCTGGCGTCAACGTGAACCAGCTGCTCGACGGCAGTCTCCTCGACCCGCTGTCGGGCAACGCGGTGCTCAACGGAGTGCCCGTGGAGGTCGCCGCACTCACCGCACCGCTGTGACCTGGACTTTTGCGCTTATTGCTCGCGCGTCAACATCTTGTTAACGCAGCTTTGCGCGACCTAACGTCGTCGGACCGCCGCCCCTGGTGGGAGTTCAAAGGCGAACGTTAGGTGTTCCACTCATGCTGACCATCCTCGGCTTCACCATGATCGCGACCTTCCTGGTCCTGATCATGCTGAAGAAGATGTCGCCGATCGCGGCACTCGTCCTGATACCCGCGCTGTTCTGCGCCTTCGTCGGAAAGGGCGCCAAGCTCGGCGACTACGTCATCGACGGCGTCACCAGCCTCGCGCCCACCGCGGCGATGCTCATGTTCGCGATCGTCTACTTCGGTGTGATGATCGACGTGGGTCTCTTCGACCCGATCGTCCGGGGGATCCTCAAGTTCTGCAAGGCCGACCCCCTGCGCATCGTGGTCGGCACCGCGGTCCTCGCCGCGATCGTCTCCCTGGACGGCGACGGTTCGACCACCTTCATGATCACCGTCTCGGCGATGTACCCGCTGTACAAGCGCCTGAAGATGAGCCTGGTCGTGATGACCGGTGTCGCCGCGATGGCCAACGGCGTGATGAACACGCTCCCCTGGGGCGGACCGACCGCCCGCGCCGCGACCGCCCTCAAGCTCAACGCCAGCGACATCTTCGTCCCGATGATCCCGGCCCTCGCCGTGGGCCTGCTGGGTGTCCTCGTCCTCGCGTACGTCCTCGGCCGCCGCGAGCGCAAGCGGCTCGGCGTGCTGACGCTGGACGAGGTGCTCGTGGAGGAGCCCGCCGAGTCGGAGACGGTCCTCGTGGGCGCCGGCGGCGGGGAGGGCGACAAGCGGGCGCGGACCGGCGGTTCGGGTACCGGCAACGCCCCCAGGGTCACCGGCGGTTCGGGCTCCGGCACGGACGCCGGCGCCGAACTGCCCGACGAGGACGACGGTTTCCGCGGCCTCGACCCCAACCGCCCGACCCTGCGCCCCAAGCTCTACTGGTTCAACGCGCTGCTCACGGTCACCCTGCTCACCGCGATGATCATGGAGTGGCTGCCGATCCCGGTGCTGTTCCTGCTCGGTGCCGCGCTCGCCCTGACCGTCAACTTCCCCCACATGCCGGACCAGAAGGCCCGCCTCGGCGCCCACGCGGAGAACGTCCTCAACGTCTCCGGCATGGTCTTCGCCGCCGCCGTCTTCACCGGCGTCCTCCAGGGCACCGGCATGGTCGACCACATGGCGACCTGGCTGGTCGACAACATCCCCGACGGCATGGGCCCGCACATGGCCTTCGTCACCGGCGTGCTCAGCATCCCGCTCACGTACTTCATGTCGAACGACGGCTTCTACTTCGGCATCCTCCCCGTGCTCGCCGAGGCGGGCCAGGCCCACGGCGTCTCCTCCCTGGAGATCGCCCGCGCCTCCCTCGTCGGCCAGCCCCTGCACATGTCGAGCCCGCTCGTGCCCGCCGTGTACGTCCTGGTCGGCATGGCCAAGGTGGAGTTCGGCGACCACACCCGGTTCGTGGTCAAGTGGGCGGCCCTGACATCGCTCGTCGTCCTCGGGGCAGGAATCCTGTTCGGCATCATCTGACCTACACGACAGGGAACTCGACCATGGCGCCCGGCAGGAACCGCGGCTGGCTGCTCCGCCTCGTCATCGCCTTCGGCTTCGCGCAGGGGGCGGTGTCGATGGCCCGCCCCGCGGTGTCCTACCGGGCGCTCGCCCTCGGCGCGGACGAGCGGGCGATCGGTGTCATCGCGGGGGTGTACGCGCTGCTCCCGCTGTTCGCCGCCGTACCGCTGGGCCGCCGCACCGACCACGGCCGCTGCGCACCCCTGCTGCCCGTCGGCGTGGTCCTGATCTCCGGCGGCTGCGCCTTGAGCGGGCTCGCCAACTCCCTCTGGGCGATGGCGATGTGGAGCGGCGTGATGGGCCTGGGCCATCTCTGCTTCGTGATCGGTGCCCAGTCGCTGGTCGCCCGCCAGTCGGCCCCGCACGAACAGGACCGCAACTTCGGCCACTTCACCATCGGCGCCTCCCTCGGCCAACTCGTCGGCCCCATCGCCGCGGGCGCCCTGATCGGCGGCTCCGACATGGCCGGCAGCAGCGCCCTGGCCCTGCTCGTCGCGGGCGCGGGGGCCGCCGTGTCGTTCACCTCCCTCTGGCGCATCGAGGACCGTACGGCCGTCAAGTCCCTTACCCGGCAAGGCGATCGCGTGCCCATGCGGAGCATCCTCGGCGCCCGGGGTGTCCCCGCGGGCATCTTCGTCAGCCTCTCCGTGCTGTCCGCGACCGACATCCTCACCGCCTACCTTCCGGTGGTCGGCGAACACCGGGGCATCGCGCCCTCGGTGATCGGCGTACTGCTCAGCATCCGCGCGGCGGCCACCATCGCGTGCCGCCTCGTCCTCACCCCACTCCTCCAACTGCTCGGCAGGGCCACCCTGTTGACCGCGACCTGCCTCCTCGCGGGCGTCCTGTGCGCGGGCATCGCGCTGCCGGTTCCGGTGTGGGCGATCGGCCTGATGCTCGCCGTGCTCGGCTTCTGTCTCGGTGTCGGCCAGCCGCTCTCCATGACGACCGTCGTCCAGGCCGCCCCCGACGGCGCCCGTTCCACCGCCCTCGCGCTGCGCCTCACCGGAAACCGGCTCGGCCAGGTCGCCGCACCGGCCGGCGCGGGCCTTGTCGCCGGAGTCGCGGGCGTGGCGGCGCCGTTCGTGATGCTCGGCGCGCTGCTGGTGCTCTCGGCGGGGGCCGCGCTGCGGTCGCCGGGCGGTGCCGCCCGGGAGCGGACGGCACCCGGCGGCGTGCGGCGGGGGCGGCCTTCCTTGAGCCGGAAGGGCGATATCTAGCGATATCTGACGGCGCGTACGGCGCTGCGCACGCATTCGGCGGGCCGGATGTGAAAGGGAATCAGGCTAAAGAGCAATTCGTACGATAATCGCCTGATTCGGAGGGCTGTTCATGCCGACCTCATTCCTGCCCCGTCGAGCCGCCGCCTGGACGGTTCTCGCCGCCGCGGCAACCGTCGTCTCCGGCGCGCCCGTCGCTGTCGCCGCTCCTGGTGACAACGGAGACGTCAAGATCCACGAGGTGGGGACGCCCTTCGACGATCAGCGCAACCAGCCGAAGGTCTGCGACTTCTACATCGACGCGTTCAACTTCGACACGATCCAGCAGGTCACCTGGTCCATCGAGACCCAGCCGCCGGTCCTGGGCGGCGCGACCCGTTCCGGCTCCATCACGCTCAGCGGCGGCACCGGCCACACCATGCCCGTCGCGACGCTCCCGAACGGCATGTACAAGCTGACCTGGAACTTCGTCGGCGAGCACGGAAAGGCCAAGCAGAAGGTCTTCAAGGTCGACTGCGGTCCCGGTGGCGGCACGGGCGGCACGGGTGGCACCGGTGGCACCGGCGGTCCCAACGGCGGCCCGCCCGCCGGTGGCGGCGGCCTGGCCAGGGAAGCGGCCCTGACCCCGCTCGCGGGCGCCGCCGCGGTGGGCCTGACCGCGGTCGGCGGGGTGGTCTGGTTCCGGCTGCGTCGCCGTCCCCACGGTGCGGCCTGAGCGGATGCGATGAATCCGAGTTCCGCCCCGCGCCCCACCCGGGCGCGGGGCGCTGACACCGCCCACCTGCACCAGACCTCGCGCCCGGCCGACCGCGACACACCGGGTCGCACCGCTCCGCGCGGATCGTCGGGCCGCACCGCCACCTGCAAGACGCCGGGCCGCTCCACCACCCGCATGGTGCGGCGCCGTCGGCCCTGGTACCGGACGCGGGCCTACCGGCTCACCCGGACCGTCGTGCTGGCTGTCTTCCTGATGGTCGGCGGCTCCCGGTGCGCCGGGAGCGCGGGCCCGACCGGCCCGGCCCGGGCGACGCAGTCGGCCACGGACGCCTCCGGCCCGGCCGGGGCGGCTGCGTCGGCCACAGGCACCTCCGGCCCGAACGGAGCGGTTTCGCCGCCCCCGGACGCCCGCTCGGACGCCCGTGGCGGTCAACACCCGCCCCCGGCGCACCCCGTGGCCCGCTCCGGACGCCCGGCGGCTCCGCCGCGTGCCCTCCCGCGCTCCCGCGCGACCGGGCTCGTCATCCCCTACCTCGGTGTCGACGCCCCGGTCGTCCCGCTCCGGCTCGGCAGCGGGCGGCACATGTCCGCGCCGCCGGACGACGACTCCAAGCGGGTGGGCTGGTACGCGGACGGGCCCACCCCCGGCGAACAGGGCACCGCCGTCGCCGTCGGCCACCTCGACACCATGACCGGCCCCGCCGTCTTCGCGGGACTCGGCGTACTCAAGCCCGGCCGCCTCATCGAGGCCCGCCGCGCCGACGGCCGGACCGCCGTCTACACGGTCGACGCGGTGAAGACGTACGAGAAGGCGCACTTCCCCGACCGGGAGGTCTACGGCGCACGTGGCCGGCCCGAACTCCGCCTGATCACCTGTGGCGGCAGCTTCGACCACCGGACCGGCTACTCCGGCAACACCGTCGTGTTCGCCCACCTGACCGCGACCCGCGAACGCGGCCGTACGCGCTGAACGCGATCGTCCGTTTTCTCACCACCCGGACCGACCCGCCCGATCCGGTCCGGTCTCTTCCCCCGGGCGCGCACATTCCGTTAACTTCCGTGACTCACAAGCCCCGTACGACCCGTACGGGGCGATCCGATCGCGGAGCCCCCGGGGGCACTCGTCATGACACGCGCCATCTCCCTGCACGACGTGAGCAAGGCCTACCCGCGAGGCGCCCGCGTGGTGGACCGGTTGTCGCTGGACATCGCGCCGGGGGAGTTCCTCGTGCTGCTCGGGCCGTCCGGGTGCGGCAAGTCGACCGTGCTGCGCATGATCGCGGGCCTGGAAGAGATCACCGAGGGCGAGTTAAGACTCGACGGCGAGTACGCCAACGAACTCGCCCCCTCCGAACGGGACATGGCGATGGTCTTCCAGAACTTCGCCCTCTACCCGAGCATGACCAGCCGCGACAACATCGGCTTCCCGCTGCGCATCGAGGCCCCCGGCACCGACCCCCGCCCGCGCGTGGACGCCACCGCCCGCATGCTCGGTATCGAGGAACTCCTCGACCGCTTCCCCGGCCAGCTCTCCGGCGGCGAACGTCAGCGCGTCGCCATGGGCAGGGCCATCGCCCGCCACCCCTCCGCGTTCCTGATGGACGAACCGCTCTCCAACCTCGACGCCAAACTCCGCAACCACCTGCGCGCCGAAATCTCCACCCTCACCCGCGAGTTGGGCGTCACCACGGTCTACGTCACCCACGACCAGGCCGAGGCCATGTCGCTGGGCGACCGGGTCGCCGTCCTGCGCGGCGGAGTCCTCCAGCAGGTCGGCAGCCCCCGCTCGGTGTACGCGCTGCCCCGCAACGTCTTCGTCGCCGCCTTCATCGGCACCCCGCGCATCAACCTCCTGCGCGGTCTGGTCCGGGCCCCGTTGGACGGCGCGATGACCATCAGCCTCGGCAAGCAGTACCTGCGTCTGCCCGAACCCCTGTGCCTGGACCACCAGTTGCTCCGCGTCCAGCAAGGCCGCGAGGTCATCGTCGGCCTGCGCTCCGAGGCCATCCGCATCGCGAAGCCCGCCGCCGCCCGCCCCGGTGAGGTGGCGATCAGCGGCCTGGTCGAGCATGTGGAGTTCCAGGGCCACGAGGTCCTCGTCCACTTCAACACCGGCTCCCGGCCCGCCGTCGTACCGGAGTTGGAGGCCCCGCGCCCCGCCCGCCCGGCCCGGCGCCGCCGACGCGAGGGCGGTGTCCTGGGCCGGCTGCGGGAGCGCGCGGGCGTGCTGCGCGCCGGACCGGTCGTCGTACTCGACCACCCGGCGGACCCGGAACCCGACCTCGTACCGCCCGAGGGCCGCCTCCCCGGCGACCTCGTCGTGCGTACCACCCCCGACATCCAGCTCCGCCACGGCATGCAGGTCCCGCTCCTCGTGGACATCGCCCACCTGTTCGTCTTCGACCAGCACGGCGAACGCATCTCGCCCGCCCCGGCGCGGCTGCCCGACCTGGACGAGTGACGACCGGTACGGATAGGCGCATGAGCGCATATATCGGCCGAAACATGATATTCCTCGCGATCGCTGGCCTCTTCCTGGCGGCGGCAGCCCCGACCGCCTACGCAAGCCTCGACACGGAGACCGCCCCCGCGCCGACGCGCGGAGCGCCGTACGTCGAGACGCAGCTCTTCTTCGGCACCGAGCGGCCCGACGGCGGTCCGGCCGTCACCGACCGGCAGTTCACGGCCTTCGTCGACAAGGAGGTCTCGTCGGACTTCCCGGACGGGCTCACCGTGCGGAGCGGGCGCGGGCAGTGGCGGGACGCGAACAGGAGGATCGAGAAGGAGCGGTCGTACGAGGTGATCCTGCTGTATCCGGTGGCGGCGGGTGCGAGCGACCGGAAGATCGAGGAGATCCGGAGGGCGTACGAGAAGGCCTTCGCGCAGGAGGCGGTGGCTCGGGTGGACGACCGGACCCGCGCCGATTTCTGAGGTGTCCGCGTGTCCGTGCCCCGGGGTCTCTGGCGCCGGAAAACTAACACCGCTAGTTTGTGAGGCGGACGACGCAGTCACGCCTGGGAGGCAGCACGATGAAGGCACACGACGGCATGTACATCGACGGCGCCTGGCGCCAGGCCGCGAGCGGGGAGACCATCGACGTGGTGAACCCGGTCGACGAGCAGGTGATCGACCGCGTCCCGGCCGGCAGCCCCGAGGACGTCGACACCGCCGTACGCGCCGCTCGTGCCGCCCTCCCGGGCTGGGCCGCCACCCCGCCCGCCGAACGGGCCGCGCGCCTGGGGGCGTTGCGGGACGTGCTCGTCGCCCGCAAGGACGAGATCGCCGAGACGGTCACCGCCGAACTCGGCTCCCCGCTCGCCTTCTCGCAAGCCGTCCACGCGGCCGTGCCGATCGCGGTCGCGGGCTCCTACGCCGAACTCGCCGCGACCCACGCCTTCGAGGAGAAGGTCGGCAACTCGACCGTTTACCAGGAGCCGATCGGCGTGGTCGGCGCGATCACCCCCTGGAACTACCCCCTCCACCAGATCGTCGCCAAGGTCGCCCCGGCGCTGGCGGCAGGCTGCACCGTCGTACTCAAGCCCGCCGAAGACACCCCGCTCACCGCGCAGTTGTTCGCGGAAGCGGTCGACGAGGCGGGCGTCCCGGCCGGCGTCTTCAACCTCGTCACCGGCCTCGGCCCGATCGCCGGCCAGGCCCTCGCCGAGCACCCGGGCGTCGACCTGGTCTCCTTCACCGGCTCCACGGCGGTCGGTCGCCGGATCGGCGCGACGGCAGGTGCCGCGATCAAGAAGGTCGCCCTCGAACTCGGCGGCAAGTCCGCCAACGTCATCCTCCCGAGCGCCGACCTCGCCAAGGCCGTCAACGTCGGCGTCGCCAACGTGATGTCCAACTCCGGCCAGACGTGCAGCGCCTGGACCCGCATGCTGGTCCACCGCGACCAGTACGACGAGGCCGTGCGGCTGGCCGCGACCGCCGCCGCCAAGTACGGCGACCGCATCGGCCCGGTCGTCAGCGCCAAGCAGCAGGCGCGGGTGCGGAGTTACATCGAGAAGGGGGTGGCGGAGGGTGCGCGGCTGGTGGCCGGAGGCCTCGAAACCCCTTATGAACAGGGCTACTTCATCGCCCCGACCGTCTTCGCCGACGTGACCCCCGACATGACGATCGCCCAGGAGGAGATCTTCGGCCCGGTCCTCTCCCTGCTCCGCTACGACGACGAGGACGACGCCGCGCGCATCGCCAACGGCACGGTGTACGGCCTGGCCGGTGCGGTGTGGGCCGGTGAGGAGGCGGAAGCGGTCGCGTTCGCGCGGAGGCTGGAGACCGGACAGGTCGACATCAACGGCGGACGCTTCAACCCCCGTGCCCCGTTCGGGGGTTACAAGCAGTCGGGCGTGGGCCGGGAACTCGGTGCACACGGCCTGTCCGAGTACCTCCAGACCAAGTCCCTTCAGTTCTGATCCCGTTGACCCTTCAGGAGGCCTCGCATGGTCCGCGCCGCCGTACTGCCCGCCGTGGGCGCTCCGCTGGAGATCGCCGAGATCGACCTCCCGGCCCCTGGCCCCGGCCAGGTCCGTGTCCGCCTCGCGGCCGCCGGGGTCTGCCACTCCGACCTGTCCCTGACCAACGGCACCATGCGCGTCCCGGTCCCGGCGGTCCTCGGCCACGAGGGCGCGGGCACGGTGCTGGCCGTGGGGGAGGACGTCACCCATGTCTCACCCGGCGACTCGGTCGTCCTCAACTGGGCCCCGTCCTGCGGCACTTGCCACGCCTGCACGCTCGGCGAGGTCTGGCTCTGCGCCAACGCGCTCAACGGCGCCGCCGATGTCTACGCCCACCGCGCCTCCGACGGCAGCGATCTCCATCCCGGCCTGAACGTGGCGGCGTTCGCCGAGGAGACGGTCGTATCCGCAGCCTGTGTCCTGCCCCTTCCGGACGGAATCCCGCTGACGGACGCGGCACTTCTGGGCTGCGCCGTCCTCACCGGCTACGGCGCCGTGCACCACTCGGCGCAGGTCCGGGAGGGCGAGACGGTCGCGGTCTTCGGAGTCGGCGGAGTGGGCCTCTCGACGCTCCAGGCGGCCCGGATCGCGGGTGCCGCGAAGATCGTCGCGGTCGATGTCTCCCCGGAGAAGGAGGAGTTGGCGCGCGCGGCCGGAGCGACGGACTACGTGGTCGCCTCCGAGAACACGGCCCGCGAGATCCGCGCCCTGACCGGCAGGCAGGGCGTCGACGTCGCCGTGGAATGCGTCGGCCGGGCGGTCACCATCCGCACCGCCTGGGAGTCCACCCGCCGGGGCGGCCGCACCACGGTCGTCGGCATCGGCGGCAAGGACCAGCAGGTCACCTTCAACGCCCTCGAACTCTTCCACTGGGGACGGACGTTGAGCGGCTGTGTCTACGGCAACTCCGACCCGGCTAAGGACCTGCCGGTGCTCGCCGAACATGTGCTGGCCGGGCGCCTGGACCTGGGCGCACTGGTGACGGAACGGATCGAACTGGCCGGGATTCCGGCGGCGTTCGAGAACATGGTGGCGGGGAAGGGCGGACGGGCACTGGTGGTGTTCTGAACCGCCTTGCCTACGGGACCTGTTCGGGCTCCGGGTCGATGGCAGGGGCAGGGGCAGGGGCAGTAGAGGTGGAAGTGGAGGTGGAGGTGGCCTGCTCCGCCTCCGCCTTCGCGCGTGGCCGGGACCGGGACACCGCCACACCCGTGAGACACAGCACCCCGCCGGCCAGCGTGAGCAGCCCCGGTACCTCGCCGAGCGCCAGCCACGACATCAGGACGACCAGCGCCGGCACGGCGTACGTCGTCGCGCCCATGCGGCTGGCGGTCGTACGGGCGAGGGCATAGGCCCAGGTGGTGAAGGCGAGGGCGGTCGGGAAGAGGCCCAGATAGACCATGTTGAGCGTGGCGGAGACGGGCGCGTCGGCCGCGTCCTGGACGAGCTGCCCCGCGAACGGCAGACACAGCACCGCACCGATGAGACACCCGAACGTCGTCACCTGGAGCGCGCTGGCACGGCCGAGGGCCGGCTTCTGGGCGACGACCCCACCGGCGTAGGCGACCGCCGCGAGCAGACACAGCGCCACGCCGAGCACGGACGAACCGACCTTGCCCGACATCGACAGCCCCACGGTCACCGCACCGGCGAAGGACACCGCCATGCCCGCGAGCAGCCGCGGCGGCATCGGGTCACCGAGCAGCCGTGAGCCGAGCAGGGCGATGAGGATCGGCCCGATGTTCACGACGAGAGCGGCGGTACCGGCGTCGACCTGCTGCTCGCCCCAGTTCAGGACGACCATGTAGAAGCCGAACCACAGCGCGCCCGAGATCGCGATCCCCCGCCACGCGGACCGGGGCGGCACCCCTTCCCGCCGTACGAGACAGAGCACCCCCAGCGCCAGCCCTCCGCTCGCCAGCCGTCCCAGGGCCAGGGCTCCCGGCGAGTAGGCGGCCCCGGCGCTCCGGATGGACACGAAGGCGGAGGCCCAGAGCACGACGCTGACGACAGCGGCCGCTGCGGCGGCGGTCGCTTCGGCGGGACGTACGGGTTTCTTCATGGCCCGAGGCTAGGTGGGGCGGGACGGCGATGCTAGCGGAAATCGGACGGCAGGTTCGGAGGGCAGGTGTGATGCCTTTAAGGTCAAATTCATTACCAATGAGGCTGGATGTCGACTCTCTGGGAGGGGCAGAGTCCGGCACAAGTGCCTACAGGTGAGGACGGTCGGATGAGCCACCACCCCGTACCGAAGCCCGTGCATCGCCTGTGGTCGACCGAGCACGAGCCCGTGCTGTAGGTCGAGGACGGGGACACGGTGTCGTTCGACCTCACCGAGGCGACGGACGGCCAGTTCGGCCCGACGTCGACAGTCGACGCGATCGCGGGCTTCGACGAGTTGTGCGTCAGCGCGATCGAGGCGTCCCTGTCGGGCGCGGCCCGCATCTGCCTGCACAAGGGCCGTCGCATCGCGGCTCCCCAGTTCGAAACGGCGGGCCCGCTCCGCACCGGCTCCGACCGTGTCGACCACTACGCCACGACGGGCGTGGCACCGGACCTCATGAAGGCGGCCCAGGACGCGACCCGCGCGATGATCGACCACCTCGGCACCCGCTACGGCCTCGACCCGATCGACGCATACGTCCTGTGCAGCGTGGCCGTGGACCTGGGGATCACAGAGGTCGTGGACGCCCCGAACCGGGTCGTTCCGGCATACCTGCCGAAGGTGTTCCTCCGCACCTCTTGAGTCACGGTACGGCGCACCCCCCCAGGGGTGCGGGGAACTGCGCGACCAGCCACAACGGACCCGCACCCGGCAGACGACAGAACCTAAGCCCCGCGTTGCATCTCCGAGAACTGCCCAGCCAACCCGTCCAGCAGCGCGGCCAACCCCACCTCGAAAGCCCGCTCGTCAACCTTCTCCTGCTGCTCGGCAAGCAGATGCGCCTGCCCAAGATGCGGATAGTCGGCAGGGTCGTACGCGCTCGCGTCGTCCACGAACCCCCCGGCGAACGACCCCAGCGCCGACCCCATGATGAAGTACCGCATCAACGCCCCGATGGACGTGGCCTGCGCAGGCGGCCACCCCGCATCGACCATCGCCCCATAGACCGCGTCCGCGAGCCGCAGCCCCGCCGGCCGCCGCCCGGGCCCGGTCGCCAGCACCGGCACGATGTTCGGGTGGTCCCGCAGCGCGGACCGATAGGAAACGGCCCAGTCGTGCAGCGCGGTACGCCAGTCGCGGCCGTCCTCGAACATCGACAGATCGACCTGCGCGCTCACCGAGTCCGCGACCGCCTCCAGAATCTGGTCCTTCGTGCGGAAGTGGTTGTACAGAGAGGGCCCACTCACCCCCAGCTCGGCGGCGAGCCGGCGCGTGGAGACGGCCGCCAGCCCCTCCGCGTCCACCAGGACGCGAGCCGTCTCGACGATCCGGTCGGTGCTGAGGAGGGGCTTGCGCGGTCGGGCCATGGCGCACATAGTAGGGCTGCGAGACCGAAACTAGCAGTGCTAATTTAAATGTGCAGTAGTCAATGTGCAGCAGCCGGTGTACGGCCTTCCACTTGGGGTGACGCGCGATGGACCTGGGACTGAGTGAGGAGCAGGAAGCCGTACGGCGGCTCGCCAAGGACTTCGTCGACCGTGAGATCGCCCCGCACGTCATCGCGTGGGACCGCGCGGAGGAGGTCGACCGCTCGATCGTGAAGAAGCTCGGCGGGGTCGGTTTCCTGGGTCTGACCATCGGCGAGGAGTACGGCGGCTCGGGCGGCGACCATCTCGCGTACTGCCTGGTCACCGAGGAACTCGGACGCGGCGACTCCTCCGTGCGCGGCATCGTCTCCGTGTCGCTCGGCCTGGTCGCCAAGTCGATCGCGGCCTGGGGGAGCGAGGAGCAGAAGCGGCGCTGGCTGCCGGGGCTCACCTCGGGCGAGTACGTGGGCTGTTTCGGGCTCACGGAACCCGGCACCGGTTCCGACGCGGGCAACCTCACCACTCGCGCGGTCCGTGACGGCGACGACTACGTCGTCAACGGCACCAAGATGTTCATCACGAACGGCAGTTGGGCCGACGTCGTACTGCTCTTCGCCCGCTCCACCGACGCCCCCGGCCACAAGGGCGTCTCCGCCTTCCTCGTGCCCACCGACAGCCCCGGCCTGACCCGCCGCACCATCCACGGCAAGCTCGGCCTGCGCGGCCAGGCCACCGCCGAACTGGTCCTCGAAGACGTCCGTGTCCCCGCAGCCGCCATGCTCGGTTCCGAGGGCAAGGGCTTCTCGGTCGCCATGTCGGCGCTGGCCAAGGGGCGGATGTCGGTCGCCGCTGGCTGTGTCGGCATCGCCCAGGCCGCGCTCGACGCCGCGGTCCGCTACGCCGGTGAGCGCGAGCAGTTCGGCAAGCCGATCGCCCACCACCAGCTCGTCCAGGAACTCATCAGCGACATCGCCGTCGACGTGGACGCGGCCCGGCTGCTGACCTGGCGGGTCGCCGACCTCGTCGACCGGGGGCTCCCCTTCGCCACCGAGTCCTCCAAGGCCAAGCTCTTCGCCTCGGAGGCGGCCGTGCGGGCCGCGAACAACGCGCTCCAGGTCTTCGGCGGCTACGGCTACATCGACGAGTACCCGGCCGGGAAGCTGCTGCGCGACGCCCGCGTGATGACCCTCTACGAGGGCACCAGCCAGATCCAGAAACTGCTCATCGGGCGCGCGCTGACGGGGATTTCGGCGTTCTGAGTACGTCAGCTGAGTACGCGGACGGATGTGGTGGCGGCCGTAGCAGCGGACGCTTGTCCCCATGAGCGAAGCATCGGGCAAACCGCAGAACACGGCCGCCTTCTACGGCCAGGCCGTCGCATCCTTCTCCGTCGCCATCGCGGCGACCGCCATCGGCATCTTCAAGCTGCAGGCCGACGCCTGGGTGCGGGCCTTCCTCGCGATCGCCGTCCTGTATCTGGTCACCTCCTCCTTCACCCTCGCCAAGGTGATCCGGGACCGGCAGGAGGGGACGCGCGGCACCTACAACCCGTTCGAAAAGCTCTGAGCGGGGAGACTAAGCGCTCGCTCAGGTTCGGCGGTATGGTGGAGCCCTTGTCACCGAGAGGGGCTTACGAGCGATGAGTACGGCGGAGGAGACGACCGCGGGGGACCCGCAGGCCTGGGCAGAGGTCACGCCCGACGCGGCCCGGCGACTGCTGATCGCCGCCGTGGAGGCCTTCGCCGAGCGCGGCTACCACGCGACGACCACCCGGGACATCGCCGGCCGCGCCGGGATGAGCCCGGCGGCGCTCTACATCCACTACAAGACCAAGGAAGAGCTGCTCCACCGGATCAGCAGGATCGGCCACGAGAAGGCCCTCGACATCCTGCGGACGGCGGCGGCACGCGAGGGCAGCGCCGCCGAGCGGCTCGCCGACGCGGTGAGCTCCTTCGTGCGCTGGCACGCGGGCGGCCGTACCACCGCGCGGGTCGTGCAGTACGAACTCGACTCGCTCGGCCCGGACGCCCGCGCCGAGATCCTCGCGCTGCGCCGGCAGGTCGACGCCGAGGTGCGCGGGATCGTCGAGGACGGGGTCGCGGACGGCTCCTTCGACGTGCCGGACGTGAAGGGCACGACCCTCGCGATCCTGTCGCTGTGCATCGACGTGGCCCGCTGGTTCAGCCTCGACGGACCCCGCACACCCGACGAGGTCGGCGCGCTCTACGCCGACCTCGTACTGCGGATGGTGGGGGCCAACTAGCCGCTGTCGTGCGGGATTCGGCCGCTCAGAGGTAGTAGCGCGACACCGACTCGGCCACGCACACCGGCTTGTCGCCGCCCTCGCGCTCCACGGTGAACGCGACGGTCACCTGGACGCCGCCCGGTACGTCGTCGACGCCGGTGATCGTCGCGGTGGCGCGCAGCCGGGAGTCGACCGGGACGGGGGCGGGGAAACGGACCTTGTTCGTCCCGTAGTTGACACCCATCTTCACGCCCTCGACCTTGATGAGCTGCGGTCCGAAGAGCGGGAGCAGCGACAGGGTCAGGTAGCCGTGCGCGATGGTCGTCTTGAAGGGACCTGCGGCAGCCTTCTCCGGGTCCACGTGGATCCACTGGTGGTCGCCCGTCGCGTCCGCGAACAGATCGATCCGCTTCTGGTCCACCTCCAGCCAGTCGGTGTACCCCAACTGCTCCCCGACCGCCGCCCGCAGGTCGTCGACGGAGGTGAAGATCCTCGGCTCTGCCATGTCCCGGCCTCTCACGTCATCCAGCATCACGCGTCTCGAAATGTCTAAGCAACTGCTTAGCATGGTCGTATGCCGGGCCGCTGTCAACGGAACACCTGTGTCGGTGGATGGGTAGGGTTCGAGGGGTGCCCCAGATTCCCGAGAAGATCCACGAGCTGACCGTCGGGCAACTCGCCGCCCGCAGCGGCGCCGCCGTCTCCGCCCTGCACTTCTACGAGGCCAAGGGTCTGATCAGCAGCCGCCGCACCACGGGCAACCAGCGCCGGTACACCCGTGACACCCTGCGCCGGGTCGCCTTCGTACGGGCCGCCCAGCGCGTCGGCATCCCGCTGGCCACCATCCGCGAGGCGCTCGCCGAACTCCCCGAGGAGCGCACCCCGACCCGCGAGGACTGGGCCCACCTCTCCGAGGCCTGGCGCTCCGAACTCGACGAACGCATCAAGCAGCTCAACCGCCTCCGCGACCATCTCACCGACTGCATCGGCTGCGGCTGCCTCTCCCTGGCGACCTGCGTCCTGTCCAACCCGGACGACGTGGTCGGCGAACGGGGCGCGGGTTCACGGCTGATGACGGAACCGGGAGAACGCCGAAAGGGTCGCGCTCCCCGGGACCGGACGTCGGATCCCGGTCCCGGCGAGCGCGAGTGAGGCCCGGCGCCGGGCCTCACTCGTACTCGGTGCCGCCCTTCCGCGTCAGATACGCGGCGCTCACCGCCTTGGCGATCGCCCGGCCGCCGGTCACGGGGCTGTAGCGCTCCACGGCGGGGCGGATCACGACGCCCTCCCGCAGGTGCAGTCCACGCCCAGACACGGTCTCGCGGCCGTTCGCGACCTCCAGCACCCGCTCGATGTCGTACGGCCCTTCGTAGAGTCGTGGCACCAACGGCAGGTCCCCGGCGAGGAGTTCGGCCGAGTCCAGCCAGCGCACCGTTCCGTCGATCTCGGCGGAGACGTCGAACACGGCGTACCCGAGGGTGCCGCGCCGGCCGTCGGCGCCGTAGGTGAGGTCCTGTACGCCCGCGCCGTAGACCTCGCCGAAGATGCCGACCCGGCGTGCGCCGAGCCGTTCGGCGAGGCGGGCGGCGGCCTCGGGGACGCCGTGGCCGAGGACGGCCCGCCAGTACAGATTGCGCGGATCCTCTTTCAGGGCAAGGGACTTGGCGCCGAAGCCCTTCGAGGAGACCTGGACGCGGCCGTCCTCGGCGAAGTACGTGAGCAGGCACGCCGAGCCGTGCAGTTTCTCGGTCAGGACCACAGCCTCGCCCGGTTCGAATATCCCGGGAAACCGCTGGATGTTCTCGATGTCCACCCAGGGCAGCAGATCGGGCGCGGACTCGACGTCCCCGTCCATCGTGGGCGGGATCGGCGGCACCCACTTGACGATGCCGAGCAGTTCCGCGAAGTCGGTGCCGTCCAGGGCGGCCCGGGCAAGGTCCACGTCGGCGAGCGCCTTGGGCCGGCAGACGATGCCCTGCGACAGCTCACCGCGCAGGCGCACCGCCTTGACCCGGTCGGAGTTGCTCCCCGCGAGGCGCCCGGTCAGCCCCAACTCCTCGATCAGCGCGGCCGGGAGCACGGACTGCTCGGGGATGTAGACGGCGGTGTCACCGGTGCGGTACGCGCCCTTCGCGACGACGGCCCGGTACAAACCGACCTGGGCCAGTTCGAGGGCGTCGGCGTTCGGGTGTTCGTGGACGGTCAGCACTTCGGCGGTGACGCGCAGCGTCGACATCGGGGCTCCTCGGGTTCCTCAGTTGGGTTTCATCGTCCTCAACTGTCCTGACAAGAAACCGGGTTGAGCGAGTCGAATATGGGCTGCTAGGGCCGGGCCGCGGCCGGCGGCGAAACCGGTTGGTCGTGGCTCCGTGGCCTGTGTTTCCATTCCGGGGTGACCATCCGGGAGAGGGCCGACGGTGATGTCGAGGAGTGCGTGAGGATTCTCGCGGAGGTCCACGCGCACGACGGCTATCCGGTCAACTGGCCCGACCGGCCCGGTGAGTGGCTGACCCACGGTCCCTCGCTGGGCGCCTGGGTCGCCGAACTCGAAGGCCGCCTCGTCGGGCATGTCTGTCTGGCACCCGCGGGCGAAGACGATCTGGCACCGGTGCTGTGGGGCGAGCGGACGGGGGTGCCGTCGGGTACGACCGCCGTGGTCGGCAGACTGTTCGTCGCTCCGGAGGCGCGGGGACATCGGATCGGCGCACTGCTGATCGGCCGGGCGGTGCGGGAGGCGCGGCGGCACGGCCTTCATCCGGTGCTCGACGTCGTCACCACCGATACCGCCGCGGCAGCCCTGTACGAACGGCTGGGCTGGGAACTGCTGGCCACCGTCGAGCAGCGATGGAGCCCCCAGCAGACGGTGGCCGTCAGTTGTTACGCGGCGCCGTCCTGACACCCGTACTGCACCAGCGCCTCGGCGACCAACTGACCGTTGGACAGGGCCCGTTCACCGTCCGGCAGGTACAGGGTGTCCTCCAGGCCGATGCGGGTCGCGAGCCCCAGCCGCCCCGCGAGCCGGAGCACCGGCCAGGCGCCGCCGTCCTCGCCGTGCAGCAGCACCGGGCGGCCGTGACCGGTGTCGAGGTCGGCGAGGAGGGCTCGCGCGGACGCTTCTGCCGTGTCCGCATCGGGGTCGGTCACCTCCGCGAGGACCCGCAGCACCTTCGAGCGGAGCGGCGAGACGGCGAACCGGGCGGCCCCGTCCGTGCCGGACCAGATGCCGGCCTCCACGCCGACACCCCGGTCCAGCAACACCGCCGCGACCTCCTCGGCGCCCGGCTCGTGCCAGTTGACCGACGCGTGGTCGGGCAGCACCGTCCAGCCGCGCACCCGCTCCAGCCGGGCGGCGGGCTCCGGCTCGGCCCAGGCACCGGTGGTCACACCGACCGGCACAGTCACCCGCGCCCGTATCACGTCGAGGGTCACGGCGAGGACGCGCGGCGACAACGTGTCGCCCCCGCAAGGGGACTTGGGGTGGACGTGCACCTCCGTGGCCCCCGCCGCGACGGCCTCGGCCGCGGAGTCGGCCATCGCCCCCGGCGAGACCGGCACCATCACCCCGTCGACGGCCCCACGGACCCCGTTGAGACAGACCTGCACCATGCCTCGATGGTGCCACCCGCCACTGACAACGCCCGCTCACGCCCATACCCACCGAATCCCGACCCGGCAGGGCCCCACGCCCAACGCCACCGTGTGCACCGACCCGGACGCGTCCACCCGCAGCCGTTGCTCCCTGGGCCGCGCTCCACCGGCGTGGGAGTCGAGGCCGTTCGTGCGGAACGAGTAGCACGCGCGCGGCAACGCCCCCTTCGCGAACCGGACTTCCAGGAGGTGTTCGCGCATCGGGACGTGAATGGTCGTCTCGGCGCGCGGCGAGTACGGGCGCGGGTCCCGGTGCTCCACCGTGTAGTCGACGATCACGGTCTCGCCGCGGGCCAGCGGGCGGTCGAAGAGCAACTCCGCGGCCACCAGCCCCTCGGCGGGCAGTTCGACGACGGTACCCAGCCGGGCCGGGGCCGCCGGGCGGAGCCGCGGTAGCGGCCCGGGGGCGTCGAGGCGGTACAGGGCGATCCAGCGGTCCGCGCCGTCCGCCTCGGCGCGCAGCAGCCGGCGGCTGGTCATCGAGCGGATGCTGCGGTCGGCGGCCACGTCGACCCGGTTGTGGCAGCTGAGCCGGGTCAGGCTGTCGTCCCAGCGGGTGTCGAGCGCGGCGAGGGTGGCGGTCAGGTCGCGGTGGTCCGACCAGACCCGGGCCAGATCCGGGTGGTCGCCGACCGGTGGCAGCCAGCGCCCTCGTGGCCGGGGCGGGCCGAGCAGTCCGGTGAGCGCGCCGGGCGGCAGCCGCAGTACGTCCTCCAGCACGGTCAGCGCCGCCAACGACCGCTGCCGTTCGGGCTGGTAGCGCCCGGAC
Source organism: Streptomyces sp. NPDC001100 (assembly GCF_053598575.1). NCBI lineage: Bacteria > Bacillati > Actinomycetota > Actinomycetes > Kitasatosporales > Streptomycetaceae > Streptomyces > Streptomyces sp. NPDC001100. Next base: position 99,109 of record NZ_JBSFKO010000015.1, on the reverse strand, counting down.
TGCCAGGAGCTGAGCGTCGCCGAGGCCACCGGAGTACCGCGGCGCAGCAGCCGGTCCTGGATCCGGTCCAGGCTCAGCCCGCTGGCCGCGATGGCCGCGCGCAGCGCCTCGTGGAACGGCATCGTCTCGGATCCGGAAGTCACGTACTCCAGCTCAGGTCAGGGCCGTCCTGGGGCGGAAGAGCGTTGCCCCGAAGTTTGGTCAGTCTTTCCCGGCGATGGATCAATCTTGAATGAACCTGTCAGATTTCCCGGGTGTTGCCGCGCCAATTCCCGCAAGACTGAAGGTCCTTGGCTGTCTTGTCAGGCCCATGCAAGCTCGCGGAAGCTGCTGTCCACTGCCGTCACGGCAGTCCCCCCACCCCCTCGAATGACGGAGAGTCATGTCCGCGAGATCTTCCGCCGGGTCCGTTCTCGTCACCGCCGCCGCCCTCACCGCCGCCCTCGCCACTCCCGCACTCGCCGCCGAGCCCAGCGCCGCCTCGAACACCCCCGCCCAGCTCACCCAGTCCATAGCGAGCCACGAGAGCCACACCCTGCGCGGGCTCGCGAAGCCCGGCAAGGTCAACGCAACCGTCTCGTCGACCAACTGGTCCGGCTACGCGGCCGTCGGATCGACCGGCGCCTACACGTCGGTGACCTCTTCCTGGACCCAGCCGACCGTCACCTGTGGCTCGGCCACCACGTACTCGTCCTTCTGGGTCGGCCTCGACGGTTACAGCAACTCCGCGCTGGAGCAGACCGGTACGGAGGCCGACTGCATCGGCGGCAAGGCCACCTACGGCGCCTGGTGGGAGGTGCTGCCCGCCTCCGAGAGCGCGTACTCCGGTGTCACCGTCAAGGGCGGCGACAAGTTCACCGCGACCGTGACCTACACCGGCTCCACCTTCACCATGACCCTCGCCGACTCCACCGAGGGCTGGACCAAGACCACCACGCACGCCGGCTCGTCCGGCTTCAAGAACGCCTCCGCCGAGGTCATCGCGGAGGCCCCCGAGGTCGGCGGCTCGGTCGCGAGCCTCGCCGACTTCGGCACCGTGACCTTCACCGGCGCCAAGGCCAACGGCAGCAACCTGGACACCTTCTCGCCTAACGAGATCGTCATGACGAAGAGCAGCAGCTCCGCCGTACGGGCCCAGCCGGGCTCGATCTCCGGCGGAAGTTTCGCCGACGTCTGGAAGGCCAGCTGACACCTGCCGGCGCCTGCGGCGCACCGCTTCGGGGCTGTCGACGGAACGCCGTCGGCAGCCCCGGCCGTTGCATCGGCAAGCGCAAATCGGCTGCGTCAATATGGGGTGCGGCATCCCCGGCGCACCCCTGGCGCCCTTCTTCGATTCGCCCCGGTTCAGGCCGACATCAGCAGTCGTCCGCGCCTGGCGTAGGCCAGGGCCTCGGGCGTGAGCACCGGACGCGGGACGACGATGCCGCAGTCGGTGCAGACCGGGCCCGAGGACGGTTCGTGGGCCAGGTCGTACTTCCACAGGAGGCGCTCCCCGGCGCACACCGGGCACACGGAACCCGGTTCGCGCTCCAGGGCGGCGATCAGCCGTCGCAGCACCTCGGCCAGTGGCTCATGGGGGTGGAGACGGGGGTCGTCGCACCAGGCGACACCGAAGCCGCCCCAGGTCAGCCGGTGCCAGTCGTCCACGCTGCCCGGGCGGCGCAGCCCGTCGTGCTTCTCCTTCTTACGGCGCTCGGCGAACCCCGCCTCATAGGCGAGCCAGACCTTGCGCGCCTCCTCCAGCTCGTCCAGTGCGGCCACGAGCCGCGCCGGGTCGGGGGAGCGGTCCTCGGGTCCGAACCCGGCCCGGGAGCTCAAGTGGTCCCAGGTCGCCCTGTGTCCATAAGGGGCGAACCGCTCAAGGCATTTGCGCAGCGAGTAGCGCCGCAGCGCCAGATCGCACCGAGGGTCTCGCACCTGTCTCGCCAGACTCCGGAAACCGGCCATCGCCCTGCACCTCCGTCACACCTGCACCTGTACTTCGGTCACCTCGGCGTCGTCGTACGGACGTCGCCGAATAGACGTATCGACAAGCGATTTGGCTCCATCCGATTTCCGATGGCCCCCATAAGCCGCTCCCGCCCATCCAAAACTTGACGCATGTTCATCTTCAATCCCGGGGATACCGGCGGTAACGTCCGGCCACACCCCCGTCGGTAGGAGCCGCCATGCCTCGGCGCACCCCACGTAACTTGCTCGACAGACTGAGAACTCCCGGCAGATTCCCCGGGTTCCTGAAGGCCGCATCCGTATGCGCCCTCATTGCCGCCCTTTTGTCTCCTCTTGCCCAGGGGACCGCCACGGCCGCGACCGCCTCGAACGACTACTGCGGCGGCCAGTGCTCGGACATCCTCCCGGCCGGTGAGAACGGCAACGCCACCCTCGCCCAGATCCTCCTCAATCAGGCCTTCGGCTCCCAGCCCGCGCATGCCGAAGACCAGCTCGGCCCCTACGCCAACCTGGCCACGGGCGCCTCCACGCTGACCGACGCGAAGATCAACACCTTCTTCAACGACGCCTCGTTCGGGGTCCCCGCCGCCAACGTCGCCTCGACCGAGAACCCCAGCGGCCGTACCGATGTGACCATCGTCCGCGACAAGGCGACCGGTGTGCCGCACATCACAGGCACCACGCGCTACGGCACCGAGTACGGCGCCGGCTACGCGGCGGCCGAGGACCGGCTGTGGCTGATGGACGTCTTCCGGCACGTCGGGCGCGGCCAGTTGACCACCTTCGCCGGCGGCGCGACCTCCAACCAGGGCCTTGAGCAGGAGTTCTACCGCAACGCCCCGTACTCCGAGGCCGAGCTCCAGTCCCAGATCGACAACGCCGTCGCCAACAACGGCGCCCGCGGCCAGCAGGCCCTCGCCGACGCCAACGCCTACCTGGCCGGCATCAACGCCTACATCGACGCCTCGGACAGCGGCCGTTACTTCCCCGGCGAGTACGTCCTCACCGGTCACAAGGACTCGATCACCAACGCCGGTACGATCGACCACTTCAAGATCACCGACCTGGTCGCGCTGGCCTCCGTCATCGGCACCCTGTTCGGCTCCGGCGGTGGCGGCGAGGTCAACAACGCCATCTCCCTGCTCGCCGCCCAGGAGAAGTACGGCGTGACCGAGGGCACCAAGGTCTGGGAGTCCTTCCGCGAACGCAACGACCCCGAGGCCGTCCTCACCGTCCACAACGGCGAGAGTTTCCCGTACGGCACCAAGCCCACCACCGCCCAGGGCGAGGCCCTGCCTGACGCCGGTTCGGTGACGACCGAGCCACTCGTCTACGACGCAACGGGCACCGGCGCCGACCAGAGCGCCTCCGCCGCTTCCGCCGCGGCGACCGCGACCGCCCTCAGCTCCGCGAAGCGCGGGATGTCCAACGCCCTTGTGGTGAGCGGCAAGTACACCGCGAGCGGCCACCCGATCGCCGTCTTCGGACCCCAAACGGGTTACTTCGCACCGCAGTTGCTCATGCTCCAGGAGATCCAGGGCCCGGGCATCAGCGCCCGCGGCGCCTCCTTCGCGGGCCTGAGCATGTACGTCGAACTCGGCCGCGGCCAGGACTACTCGTGGTCCGCCACCACCTCCGGCCAGGACATCATCGACACCTACGCCGTCGAACTCTGCACGGACGACTACCACTACCTCTTCCACGGCACCTGCACGGCCATGGACGAGATCGAGCAGAAGAACTCCTGGAAGCCCACCACGGCCGACGGCACCGCGGCCGGGTCGTACACGATGAGAGTGTGGAAGACCAAGTACGGACCCGTCGAATACAGAGCGACCGTCGGTGGGAAAAAGGTCGCCTACACCACCCTGCGCTCCTCCTACATGCATGAGGCCGACTCGATCATCGGCTTCCAGATGCTCAACGACCCGGACTACGTGAAGAGTCCGGCGACCTTCCAGACCGCCGCGCAGCACATCAACTTCACGTTCAACTGGTTCTACGCCGACTCCCAGCACACCGCCTACTACAACAGCGGCAACAACCCGGTGCGGCCCAGCGGTGTCGACCCCGAGTTCCCGGTCTGGGGCCAGGCCGCCTACGAGTGGCAGAACTGGGACCCCACCACCAACACCTCCGACTACACCCCGGCCTCGGCGCACCCCAACTCCATCGACCAGGACTACTACATCTCCTGGAACAACAAACAGGCCCTCAACTACACGACGGCCAGCTGGGGAGACGGTTCCGTCCATCGCGGCAACCTCCTCGACGACCGGGTGAAGAAACTCGTCGCGGCCGGCGGCGTCACCAGATCCTCGCTGGTGAAGGCCATGTCGGACGCCTCCCTCACCGATCTGCGCGCCGAGGACGTACTGCCCGACCTCCTGAAGGTCGTCAACAGCAGCACGGTCACCGACACCACCGCGGCGGCGGCCGTCACCAAGCTGCAGACCTGGCTGACCGCGGGCGGCAAGCGCACGGAGACCTCGGCCGGGTCCAAGACCTACGCCAACTCCGACGCCATCCGGATCCTCGACGCCTGGTGGCCGCTGCTGGTCAAGGCCGAGTTCCAACCCGGCCTCGGTGACAGCCTGTACACCGCGTTCACCAACAACCTGTACATCGACGAGACCCCCTCGGCCGCCCACGGTCCGACCGGGTCGCACGCCGGAAGCTCCTTCCAGTACGGCTGGTGGAGCTACGTCGACAAGGACATCCGGTCGGTGCTCGGGCAGACCGTCTCCGGACCGCTCGCCGAGCAGTACTGCGGCGGCGGCAGCCTCAGCGCCTGCCGGGACATCCTCATCAGCACCCTGAAGACGGCGGCCGGCACCAGCGCGTCCACCGTCTACCCCGGGGACTCGCTGTGCTCGGCGGGCGACCAGTGGTGCGCCGACTCGATCGTCCAGCGCACCCTGGGCGGCATCAAGCACTACAACATCAGCTGGCAGAACCGGCCCACCTTCCAGCAGGTGGTGGAGTACACGTCACACCGGTGACGCCGTAGCGGCGGCGGGCCGGCCGATCCGGCCCGCCGCAAGCACCACCCGGGCCAGCTCCGGGTGCACGATGTCGCTGTGCGCCCCGTTCGGGGCGCCACCGTGGCACACCACCGCACACGCGTCGATGTTCACACAACCCGATGTGGGAAGTGGGGAGTCGAGCGCCTCGGCGAGGGTCAGGGTGCGGGTGCCGGGAACCGCCCGCACTCCGTCGTGGCCCATCGCGCCCCACTTGTCGCCCAGCACCCGGTCGATCTCGAACGCGGCGAACGAGCAGTCGTCGTCCGCCATCCGCGATGCCAGCGGATAGATCGTGCCGAGCGCCGAGTCGAAGTGCGAGTAGCAGCACACCAGCGGACCGTCGACCCGGTTCTGCTGCCCCTGCAGCACACCCCCGGTGCGCGCGTCGTCCGGCAGCCGGGACGCGAACGCGTAGTGCGAGAAGGCCCCTTGGAGCAGCGTCACCGACTTGACCGAGTGCACCCCCTCGGGCAGACCGCGTAGCGCGAACGACACCAGGCGGCCACCGAAACTGTGCCCCACGAGATGCACCCGCACGTCCGGTGCCACCCCCGCGAGCCGCCCGATCACCGGCCCGAGCCCGCGCTCGCCGACCGTGCCCGCGCGCCGTTTCATCGCGTAGTACGCCGCCTGCCGCAGCAGCTCCCGTGCCCCCTTCCAGGGGTTCGGCAGTGTGAACTCCGGGCCGGTGCGCGGTGGTTGAGGCGACGCGAGATGCTCAAGAGCCTGCGCGAACTGGTCGCAGACCTCGGCCGTGCAGCCGACGGCGAGCATCCGCGGCTCGCACTGCGGCAGCCCCTCCGCCATCGTGTCCGCGCCGAACTGTGCCTGCGGCCCGGGCGGCACCACCTCCACGAGCGTCCGCACCAGCCGCCCGAACTCCTCCAACTCGGCGTCCTGGGCGGGCTGTTGGTCCAGCATGCGGGCGATCTGGTCGATCAGCGTCGCGTTCCCCGGAAAGGCTTCGAGGAGCGCGTGCCGGGTGTCGTCGTCGAGCGCCGGGGCCGGAGGCCCGGCCATGGTGGCCGCTGTGTGCGGGAAGTCCGGGATCGGCTGGTCCGGGAACTCCATCGATGGCCAGATCACGCCCACGTACCCGATGCGGGCCTTCGGCGCGAGCTTCGGAATCGGTGCGAAGAAGCGGCTGTAGAGCTTCGTGGCACCGGCACGCTGACTGTTCCACCCGTGCGAGAACACGATCAGGTCACCGACCCCCCGCTGCCGTACTTCACGCAGCAGACGATCGTATTCCGCCTGGTCGACGTCCCCGCCGGCGTCGAAGGTCAACTCCCAGTACGGGCTCACACTCATCGCCGGATCCGCCATGACCGGCCTCCTCGTCCCCCGGAGCGGTTCAATGTGGGCGCATCGTCCCGCTACCGGTGAAGATTGGCCATACATCGCGAGTCACTTGTAGAGGAGGTATTCAGTTCGAATACCCCGGAACACTCTCAACTCCTCCTGCCACCCCGCCACCACCTCGTCGGTGCCCGCGCCCGCGTCGATCGCCGTCCGCACCCGCGCCGACCCGGTGAGGTTGTCGATCCAGTGGTCCGAGCGCCAACCGAAGCCGCTCCAGACCTTCTTGGCGGTCACCAGTAGCGCGATCCCGGTACGCACGGGGTCGAAGGCGGCCCGGTCGTGCACATGGATCTGCACCCCGCCGACCGTCTTCCCCTGGAACTTGGAGAACGTCGGCGCGAAGTACGCCTCCCTGAAGTGCACACCGGGCAGGCCGAGTTGGTTCACCGCCGCCGCCCAACGGCCGTCGATGCCCTCCGCGCCGAGCAGTTCGAAGGGGCGGGTGGTCCCGCGCCCCTCGGACAGGTTCGTCCCCTCGAGGAGACACGTCCCCGAGTACACGAGCGCCGTGTCCGGCGTCGGCACGTTGGGGCTCGGCGGCACCCACGGCAGCGACCAGGCGTCGTAGAACTCCGACCGCTTCCAGCCCGTCATCAGTACGGTCTCCAGCTGAACGGGTGTCTTCAGGAACTCACCGTTGAACAACCGGGCCAGCTCCGCCACCGTCATCCCGTGCGCCTGCGCGATCGGCTGCCGGCCGACGAAGGTCGCGAACTCCCGGTGCAGGACCGGGCCTTGGGCGGTACGGCCGGTCACCGGGTTCGGGCGGTCGAGCACGACGAAGCGCTTGCCGGCGACCTGGGCCGCCTCCATGCAGTCGTACAGGGTCCAGATGTACGTGTAGAAGCGGGCACCGACGTCCTGGATGTCGAAGACGACGGTGTCGACGCCGGAGGCCCTGAAGACGTCGGCGAGTGGTTGACCGCTCTTCAGGTACGTGTCGTAGACCGGGAGTTGGGTGGCCGGGTCGGTGTGGCGGCCCTCGGAGCCGCCCGCCTGTGCGGTGCCCCGGAAGCCGTGTTCGGGGCCGAAGACCGCGGTGAGGTTCACGTGGGGGCTGGCGTGCATGACGTCGACGATGTGGTGGGCGTCACTGGTGATGCCGGTGGGGTTGGTGACGATTCCGATGCGTCGGCCGTTCAGCTGGGCGTAGTCGTGTGCGACGAGTTGTTCGAAGCCGGTTCGCAGAGTGCCGGGTTTGTCGTGTTTGGGGAGTGTGGGAGTGAGGGTTGCCGCCGGGGTCGCTGCCAGGAGGGTTCTTCTGGTGAGGGGCATGTCGGCACGGTATGGGCTGCCGCATGTGAATCGTCGGCTGCGGGCCCTGTGTGGCTGGTCGCGCCGTTCCCCGCGCCCCCAAACGAATCTGCCCTTCCGGTGTTACATACCGACCGGTTAGTCTGGCCATGCATTGGGGCCGGAGTCGAAGGAGACCGATGGTGGAAGCCGTTCAGGGTGCCGGGGTAGTCGTCACGGGGGCCGGGGGTGGCATCGGCGCTGCGCTCGCGCGGCGGTTCGCCGCCGAAGGGGCCCGGGTCGTCGTCAACGATCTGGACGGTGACCGGGCGAAAGCCGTTGCCGACGAGATCGGCGGGACCGCCGTGCCGGGGGATGCCTCGGCCGTTGTCGGTGCGGCCCGGGACGCTCTCGGTGGGACCGTCGACATCTACTGCGCGAACGCCGGGGTCGGCTCCGGCGGCTCCGAAGCAGCCGGTGAGGCGGTGTGGGCCCAGGCCTGGGACGTCAATGTGATGGCCCATGTGCGAGCCGCGGAGGCGCTGATTCCGGGGTGGCTTGAGCGGGGGAACGGGCGGTTCGTGTCCACCGTGTCGGCCGCCGGGCTGCTCACCATGATCGGGGCCGCGCCCTACAGCGTCACCAAGCACGGCGCCTACGCCTTCGCCGAGTGGCTGTCGCTGACCTACCGCCACCGGGGGATCAAGGTCCACGCCATCTGCCCCCAGGGCGTCCGCACCGACATGCTGTCCGCCAGCGGCAGCGCGGGCGACCTGGTGCTCCGGCCGACCGCGATCGAGCCCGACGCCGTCGCGGACGCCCTGATGAAGGGGATCGAGGAGGAGCGCTTCCTGATCCTGCCGCACCCCGAGGTCGCCGGGTTCTACCAGCACAGGGCCGCCGAACCGGACCGCTGGCTGACCACCATGAACCACATCCAGCAGAAGTGGGAGGCCGGCGAATGACCGAATCCCGCTATGCCGCCCGGCCCTGGCTCGGCCTGCTCAACGAGGCCCAGCGCGGGCCCATCAGCCCCGACGACTCGCTGGTGCACGCCCTGCGGCGGGTCGTCGCCGGGACGCCCGACCGCACCTTCCTCACCTACTTCGACGGCCGGCTCAGCTATCGCGAGGTCGACGAGCTCAGTGACTCCGTCGCCGGGTATCTGGCCGCGCGGGGGATTGAGCACGGCGACCGGGTCGCCGTCCTGCTCCAGAACTCGCCGCACTTCGTCATCGCGCTGCTCGGCGCCTGGAAGGCGGGCGCGATCGTCGTGCCCGTCAACCCGATGTACAAGTCGGGCGAGGTGACCCACGTCCTGCGCGACGGTGAGGTGGCCGCACTGATCTGCTCGGACCGCGCGTGGGAGTCGTATCTGCGCGACACCGCGGCCGATTCGCCGGTGCGGGTCGTGCTCACGGCGTGCGAGCTGGATTTCCAGAGCCGTGGGGACGCGCGCGTTCTCACCTTCGAGCGGCTCCCCCAGGCCTCCGACGCCGAGGACCTTGTCGCCGTCGCCCGCCAGGGCCACCAGGCACCGGATGTCCCCGCCCCCGCGCCCTCCGACATCGCGCTGATCAGCTACACCTCGGGGACGAGCGGTGCCCCGAAGGGCGCCACCAACACCCACGGCAACATCCTCTACAACGCCGAACGGCAGCGCACCGGGCTCGAACTGCCGGACCCGCCCGTGTACTTCGCGATGGCACCGCTGTTCCACATAACCGGGATGGTGTGCCAACTCGGCGCCTCGCTCGTCAGCGGGGGCTCGCTGGTGCTGGTGTACCGCTTCGAGGGCGGGGTCGTGCTCGACGCGTTCGCCGAGCACAGGCCCCACTACACGGTCGGCCCGTCCACCGCCTTCATGGCGCTCGCCGCGCGCCCGGACGTCACCCCGGACCACTTCGCGTCCTTCCGGACCATCTCTTCCGGCGGCGCCCCGGTGCCGCCCGCCCTGGTCGAGAAGTTCCGGGCCGGCTTCGGGCCGTACATCCGCAACGGCTACGGCCTCACCGAGTGCACCGCGCCCTGCGCCTCCGTGCCGCCCCAGCTGGAGGCGCCCGTCGACCCGGCGTCCGGGACGCTCGCCGTGGGCCTGCCCGGGCCCGACACCGTCGTACGGATCGTCGACGACCAGGGCGAGGAGGTGCCCTTCGGCGAGCAGGGCGAGATCGTCGTACGCGGGCCGCAGGTCGTGCCCGGATACTGGCGGCGCCCCGAGGCCACGGCCGAGACCTTCCCGGACGGTGAACTGCGCACCGGGGACATCGGGTTCATGGACCCGGAGGGCTGGCTGTACGTCGTCGACCGCAAGAAGGACATGATCAACGCGTCCGGCTTCAAGGTGTGGCCGCGCGAGGTCGAGGACGTGCTGTACACCCACCCGGCGGTGCGCGAGGCGGCCGTCGTCGGGGTGCCGGACGGGTACCGGGGCGAGACGGTGAAGGCGTACATCAGTCTCCGTCCGGGCGCCGAAACCGACCCGGATGAATTCGCCGTGTACTGCAAGGAGAGACTGGCCGCCTACAAATACCCGCGCCAGGTGGAGATCCTGCCCGAGCTGCCGAAGACGGCAAGTGGGAAGATCCTCCGGCGGGAACTGCGTTCCCGGTCGCACGACAGCGAGTGAACACCTAGGAAAGGCAGGTGGCGGCAGTGCCCAGGACGACCGACGGAGACGGGGCTCCCGTCCCGCAGCGGCTGCTGGCCGCCGCCACCCGGCTCTTCGCCGAGCAGGGCTACGACCGCACCTCGGTACAGGAGATCGTCGAGGCCGCAGGGGTCACCAAGGGGGCGCTCTACCACTACTTCGGCTCCAAGGACGACCTCCTGCACGAGGTGTACGCGCGCGTGCTGCGCGTCCAGATGGAGCGCCTGGAGGTGTTCGCGGACGCGGACGAGCCGGTGGAGAAGCGGCTGCGGGACGCCGCCGCGGATGTCGTGGTGACGACGATCGACAATCTCGACGACGCGTCGATCTTCTTCCGGTCCATGCACCATCTGAGCCCGGAGAAGAACAAGCAGGTGCGCGCCGAGCGCCGCCGCTACCACGAGCGCTTCCGCGCGCTCGTCGAGGAGGGTCAGCGCGAGGGTGTCTTCTCCACGGCGACCCCGGCGGACCTCGTCGTGGACTACCACTTCGGTTCGGTCCACCACCTGTCGACCTGGTACCGGCCCGGCGGCCCGCTCAGCCCCCAGGAGGTCGCCGACCACCTCGCGGACCTGCTGCTGCGGGCGCTGCGGCCGTAGGTCTACGGCTCGGGAGGTCTACGGCTCGGGCGTCGGGCCCAGCCCCGCCTCCCGGGCCCACGCCGCCGCCTCCGCGCGGTCCGCGACGCCCAGTTTGGCCAGGACCGCCGACATGTGGTTGCTGACCGTCTTGGGGGACAGACCCAGCCGGGTGGCCACCGTCGAGTTGGGCTGGCCGTCGGCGATCAGGGCCAGTACGTCCCGTTCGCGCGGGGTGAGCGCCGGGCACGGGTCGGGCCGGTCCGGCGGCCTGCTGAGCTGTCCGAGCACGCGCCGGGCGACACCGGGACCGAAGATGGCCTCACCGGCGGCCACCGCGCGGATCGCCCGGACGATCTCGTCCTGGCCCGCGCCCTTGAGGACATAGCCCAGGGCGCCCGCCCGCATCGCGGCGAACACCGAGTCGTCCTCCTCGACCATGGTGAGCATCAGCACGGCCACCCTGGGCGCCACCCGCCCGATCTCCCGGGTCGCCTCGATGCCGTTCAGATCGGGCATCCGGATGTCCATCACCACCACGTGCGGACGCAGGGTCACCGCGGCCCGCACCGCCTCCCGCCCGCTCGCCGCGACCCCGACGACCCGCACGCGCGGGCTCCTGTCCCGCACGGACTCCAGCAGCGCGGCCAGCCCGGTGCGCACCACGGGATGATCGTCGGCGAGGACGACCCGCAGCGCGCCGGTGTCCTCGTCGTCGCGAGGTTCCCGATCCGTCACAGCGCCCTCCCAACGGCGGCGTTGCCGGGTGTTCGCTCTGCCGCAGCGCTATTCGCAGCGCCGGCGTGGCCGGGTGTTGGCTCTGTCGCGGTGCGTCTCCCGGTGCCGGGGTTGCCGGGTGCTCGGTTTGTCGCAGTGCCTTTCGGAGCGCCGGCGTGGCCAGGTGCGCGCTCCGTCGCGGCGCGCTTCCCAGCGTCGGCGTCGCCAGGTGGCCGGCCCGTCACAGCGCTCCTCCCAGCGGCAGCGTCGCCACCACCCGCCCCTGTCCCGCCACGCACCGCCCGCCCAGCTCCGCCGCACGCTCCTGCATCGACGTGATGCCCACGCCCGGCGTCCACGCGGTCTCCTCGCCCGTCGGTGAACCGTCGTCGCACACCTCCAGGCGCAGCCCGTCGCCGATCTCGATACGCAGGTCGACGCGGGAGGCGCGGGCGTGCCGGGCCGCGTTGGTCAGGGCCTCGATCGCGATGCGGTACGCGGCCACCTCCACGGCGGCGGGCAGCGCCGGCAGCCGCTCGGGTGCCTGGACCCGCACCTGGAGCGGGATCCCGTCCGCGCGCCAGGACAGCCGTACCGCGCGCTCCCGCAGCGCGCCCAGCAGCCCCAACTGGTCGAGATCCGGGGGCCGTAGCCCGTCCACCAGCCGGCGCACCTCCGCGACGGCGCCCCCGACCTCGGACCGCAGCTCGGCCAGCAGCACCGCGGCCCGCTCCGGATCGAAGGCCAGCAGATTGCGGACCGCGTCCGCCTGGAAGGCCGCTCCGGCGAGGGTCGGTCCGAGCCCGTCGTGCAGATCGCGGCGGATCCGGCGCCGCTCCTCCTCGCGCGCGGCCACGATCCGCTCCCGGGAATGTTGCAACTGCCTTGTGAGATCGGTGGCGTGGAGCGCGGCGGCCAGTGGTACGGCGAGCAGTTCGAGTACGGCCAGGTCGGCCGGGGTGGGCTGTTGTTCGCCGGGGCGCAGTCCGATCACCAGCGCGCCGACGGTCCGGCCGTCGTAGTCGAGCGGTATGGCATGGATGCGTTCGCCAGGCTCGCCCCAACTGCCGTCCGTCACACCCGACTTCGACTCCACGCAGACGTACGGCAGCCGCAGCGCCTCGCCGACCGCCTCCGGGACCCCGTCGACCCCGGTGCCGGCCAGCCGTTCGCCGATGCGGGAGACCGCGCGCACCGGGTCGTGCCGGTCGCCGTACAGGGCGTGGTCGACCATGCGTTGGAGGAGACGGCGGGCGGGGGCGAAGGCGAGCGCGAGGGTGACGGTGATCAACGCCGGGCCGAGGAGGGCGGGGTCGGGGTTGAGGAGGGCCTGCACGGAGGTGACGAGGCCGACGTAGGTGACGATCACGCCGACCGTGAGGGTGCCGTAGAGGAGGCTGCGGGAGACGACGAGGCGGATGTCGAGGAGTTCCTCGCGGACCACGGCGATCATGATGGCGGTCGGCAGGAACAGGGTGCAGCACGAGGTGTAGACGGCCGGGAAGCCGAGGATCTGGAGGGCCACGCTCAGGGCGAGGGGCAGTATGCCCGCGATGAGCCACAGGAGTCGGCGGCGGTCCTGTTCGCCGCCGCGCCGGTAGCGGACGGCCATGACGGCGAACACGGCGGCCAGTACCAGGCAGGCCTTGGCGGTCTCGACGTCCCGCAGCACGGGCATCCAGCCGGTCGGCACCGGGAGGTAGGAGGGCTGGGCGGGCGTGCCGCGGAACAGGCCCCAGTCGTCCCGGGCCCAGATCGCGAAGTCCAGTGGGGAGGAGAGGAGTTGGGCGGCCAGGGCCCAGCGCCAGCGGCGGTCGGGCAGCCTGCCGTCGGGGAACAGGAAGAACACGAGCACGAACGCCGTGGAGCTGCCGAGGATCCAGGTGTGGCGGCCGACGGTCGTGACCGCGTGCAGCAGCTCCGGCGACCAGCCCAACCGCAGCCCCTGGACGGCCAGTCCGATCGACATGCCGGTGAACGCGTGTCCCAGGCCGTAGGCGATCAGCAGCCATCCGATGGGGTTGCGGGGGCGGTGCAGGGCGATCACCGTGCCGCAGACCGGGTAGGCGAGGCCCACCGCCAGGTCGACGACCATGTCGTAGTGGACCAGGTCCGCGACGGGGACGTCGGCCACCGCCAACGCGACCGACCCGACGGCCACTTGGAGTGCGGCCAGCCCCAACAGCGCATACGCGGCGGCCGAGTGGGGCCGGGTGCGCCCGTCGCGGTCTTCCATGCCTCCCATCGTGGGGGCGCGGCACCCGGGTGTCATGGGAACGCTTCCCGGACCACCCGGGAGAGGTCCCCGGCGATGCCCGGGGGCTTCCCCTCAACTCCCGGCCCCCGTCGCCGTGATGCTCGTAGCAGTGGAACGGCGGGCGCACCGCCGGACCGGACGACAGGAACCAACGGGGGAAACACCATGCTGTCAACGAAGCGGCGCCTGACCGGCGTTGTCCTGGGCTCCCTGCTCGCTCTCGGCGGCACGGCGGCGGTGCCGGCCGCCGCGCAGACACCGGCGCGGGCGGCGTGCGGTATCGCGGTGAACGAGCCGCACATCTACCAGCGTTGGAGCGCGCTCGGCGGGGCCGGTGGGTGGCTGGGGTGTCCTACTACCGGTACCAGGGACGTGTACCTGAACGGCGCCTACGCCGGGAAGCGCCAGTACTTCACCTACGGCACCGCCACCTGGTCGCCACGCCAGGGCTCGAACATGGTCGTCGCCGCGTGGGAGGACCGCGGCTACGCCTACTTCAGCTGGGGTACGACGGCCCCGGAGCATCACTACGACTCGTTCCTGGTCCGCTGGACCAGCGCGTCCGATCCCGGGGGCACCCAGCGGGAGTTCGGCGGCGGCACCGGCGGCCGGATCCGGGTGCGGGAGCAGAACACCGGCGCCTACGTCTTCATTGTCGAGGGCTGTGACATCGGCACCTTCGGTCACACCTGCCGGCAGGGCTGGACGCTGAAGGCGAGCACGCCCAACTGACCATCGCCTCGGGGGAAACGGGCTGGAGGGGGTGCTCACACCCCTTCCAGCCCCTTCGTGCTTTCTTACAGGTACTTCTTCAACTCCCGCCGCGCCAGCGACCGTTGGTGCACCTCGTCCGGGCCGTCGGCCAGCATCAGGGTGCGGGCGCTCGCGTACAGCTCGGCCAGCGGGAAGTCCTGGCTGACACCGCCCGCGCCGTGCAGCTGGATCGCCTTGTCGAGGATGCCGACCACCGTGCGGGGCGTGGCGATCTTGATGGCCTGGATCTCCGCGTGGGCGCCCTTGTTGCCGACGGTGTCCATCATCCAGGCCGTCTTCAGGACCAGCAGCCGCAGCTGCTCGACGGCGACCCGGGCGTCCGCGATCCAGTTGTGGACGACGCCCTGCTGGGCCAGCGCCTTGCCGAACGCCACGCGGGACACGGCCCGTTGGCACATCAGCTCGATCGCCCGCTCGGCCATGCCGATCAGCCGCATGCAGTGGTGGATACGGCCCGGGCCGAGCCGTGCCTGGGCGATGGCGAAGCCGCCGCCCTCCTCGCCGATCAGGTTCGTCGCCGGCACGCGCGCGTGGTCGAAGATCACCTCGGCGTGGCCGCCGTGGGAGTGGTCCTCGTAGCCGAAGACCTGCATCGCGCGTTTGACGGTCACGCCCGGGGTGTCGCGCGGGACCAGGATCATCGACTGCTGGCGGCGGATGTCGGCGCCGTCCGGGTCGGTCTTGCCCATCACGATGAAGATCTTGCAGTCCGGGTTCATCGCCCCGGAGATGTACCACTTGCGGCCGGTGATGACGTAGTCGTCGCCGTCCCGCTCGATGAGGGTCGTGATGTTGGTGGCGTCCGAGGAGGCCACCTCTGGTTCTGTCATGGCGAACGCCGAGCGGATCTCGCCTGCCAGCAGCGGCTCCAGCCACTGCTTCTTCTGCTGCTCGTCGCCGAACTGGTACAGCACCTCCATGTTGCCGGTGTCCGGTGCCGCGCAGTTCAGCGCGGTGGGCGCCAAGTGCGGGGAGCGGCCGGTGATTTCGGCGAGCGGGGCGTACTGGAGGTTGGTCAGTCCGGCGCCGTACCCGGCGTCGGGGAGGAAGAGGTTCCAGAGGCCTTGGCTGCGGGCCTCTTCCTTCAACTCGCCTACTACGGCCGGGGTGTCCCAGGGTGACGCGAGCTGGGCGCGCTGCTCCTCGGCGACCGGTTCGGCCGGGTAGACGTAGTCGCCCATGAAGGCCAGGAGCTTGGCGCGCAGTTCCTCGGTGCGTGCGTCGAACGCGAAGTCCATGGTGGATCAGCCTTCCTGAAGGGTGGTCAGGCCGTGCTCGATGAAGACGGGGACCAGCTCGCCGATGCGGTCGAAGCCGCGGCCGACGGTCTGGCCCAGGGTGTAGCGGTAGTGGATGCCCTCCAGGATCACGGCGAGCTTGAACCACGCGAACGCCGTGTACCAGGCGGCCGAGGACACGTCGCGACCCGAGCGCGCGGCGTATCGCTCGATCAGCTCGGTGGGTGTCGGGTGGCCGGGGGCCGAAGCGGTGGTGGAGATGGGGGAGTTGGGCAGCTCCAGCGGGATGCTGTACATCACCAGCAGGCCCAGGTCCGTGAGTGGGTCGCCGAGTGTGGACATCTCCCAGTCGAGGATCGCCTTGATCCTGTCGTCCTCGCCGATGAGGACGTTGTCCAGGCGGTAGTCGCCGTGTACGACCGTGGGGGCGGGAGAGGTGGGGAGGCGGCGGCCCAGGGCCGCGTGCAGTTCTTCGACGCCGGCCAGTTCGCGGTTGCGGGATGCCGCCAACTGCTTGCCCCAGCGGCGCAGTTGGCGGTCCAGGAAGCCCTCGGGGCGGCCGAAGTCCGCGAGGCCCACCTCGGCGGGGTCCACCGCGTGCAACTCGACCAGCGTGTCGACCAGTTCGAACACCGCGCCCCGGGTGCGCTCCGGGCCGATCGGGGCGAGTTCGTCGACGGTGCGGTACGGGGTGCCCTCCACGAACTCCATGACGTAGAACGGTGCCCCGAGTACCTCGTCGTCCTCGCAGAGGAGCACGGGGTTCGGCACCGGTACGTTCGTCGGGTGCAGGGCGCTGATCACCCGGTGTTCGCGCTTCATGTCGTGCGCGGTCGCCAGGACGTGGCCCAGCGGGGGGCGTCGTACGACCCACTTGGTGGTGGAGTCGGTGACCGCGTAGGTGAGGTTCGACCGTCCGCCCTCGATCAGCCGGCCGGACAGGGGGCCTGTGACCAGACCGGGCCGCTCGCGGTCGAGCAGACCGCGCAGCCGGTCGAGATCGAGTCCGGGCGGGTGGTCGGGGCTCATACATCACTCCTGGGAATGGACGAACACGTCGCCCACCATCATGCCGACCGGTCGGTATGTAGTCCAGTGGGGGAGTGAAACGTGACGGGGCCCACGATAGGCCGACAGCTCCCCGCTCGGGGCGGCGGGGAGCTGCGGGGTGGTGCGTTCAGGCCGTCCGGGGCCGTGGGGTTCGGCTCAGTGGTCGTCCCAGTGGCCGTCGTGCAGAGCGTGCCGGTGGCCGTCGTGGACGTAGTCGACGTGGTCGCCGTGCAGCACGCTCTCGTGGCCGCAGTCCTGGCCGTGCTGGTGTGCGTGCTCCTGGTGGGCGACATGGCCGCCCGGCTCGCACTCGTCCCAGTGGCCGCCGTGCTCGCGGTGCAGGTGGCCGTCGTGCGCGTAGTCGACGTGATCGCCGTGCGGGACCGGGGCGTGGCCGCAGTCCGGGCCGTGGGTGTGGGTGTGCGCGGAGTGCTCCAGGTGCAGGGTGGTCATGGCGCTCGCCTTCGGAGGTGCGGGGGATGACGTCGCACAGGCTGCCATGGGAATCGGTCATATCGGGTGATCCGGGGTGCGTGGCGTCGGGGTTGGGGGTGGGGCGCCCGCGGGCGGTGGTCGGGTCGGGGACTGCGGGTGTGTGATCCGTCTTGATCCCCCAGTCAGTACACGAGCACTGCGGCGCACAGCGCCACGGCCACTGTGCACAGCACAGCCGCTGTGGCGTGGCGGGGGGAGAGGGGTGGGGGTGTTCCGCCGGCTGTGAGGGTGGTGATGCGGTGGTGGGCCACGGTGAGGAAGCCGAGCCAGAGTCCGCAGCACAGGGCGCAGATGATGACGCCTTCCGCGGTGACTCCGCCGTGCAGTGCCGCTTTTACGGCGAGGACCGCGGCTACCGTGCTCGACAGGGTCGTGCGGCGCCAGGCGAGGCGGGTGCGTTCGGGTTGCAGGCCCGGGTCGCGGTCCGGGGTCGGGCTGGTCATCCTTCCCATCCGGCCAGTACGACGACGACCATCGCCACGGCCACGATCGCCACGGCGATGCTGAGCAGTGCGGGGAAACGGGATACGGGCAGATCCTTGCCCTGGCGCATCGCCCGTTCGCAGCGCACCCAGTGGTTGACCGCGCGCAGTGAGCACAGGACGCCCGCCGCGAGGAGGGCGAGGGCCAGGCCGACGCGCCAGGCCCAGCGCAGGTCCGGCAGGAACTGGTCGACCGCGAAGCCTCCGCCGATCAGTGCGAGCGCGGTGCGCAGCCAGGCCAGGAAGGTGCGCTCGTTGGCCAGCGAGAACCGGTAGTCGGGGGTGCCGCCCTCCTCGCTGATCTCCTGGGGCGCGAACCACAGCCGGACGTTCCGTGCGAAATCGATCACGGGAACGACCCTATCCGGCCGTCTTGGAGTGGTACTCCTTGAGCCGTTCGTAGGCTGCCAGGCCGTCCGGTACCCATTCCCACTCGTGCAGGCGTCGCACGATCTCTCCCTCTTCCAGGAAGGCGTGCCAGTC
Organism: Streptomyces sp. NPDC001100; assembly: GCF_053598575.1. NCBI lineage: Bacteria > Bacillati > Actinomycetota > Actinomycetes > Kitasatosporales > Streptomycetaceae > Streptomyces > Streptomyces sp. NPDC001100. The sequence goes on along the minus strand of NZ_JBSFKO010000015.1, from coordinate 80,814 downwards.
GACCTCGTCCACCTGGGGGCTGACCGGCAGGTCGCAGCGCACCTCGTACACCGCCGACCACCAGGTCTGGCCGGCGCCGTCGTCGTACAGGAACTTGAAGAGGAAGCCGGGCTGGGGGAGGCCGGTGACGCCGAGTTCCTCTTCTGCCTCGCGCAGGGCCGCTTCGTCGTAGGACTCGCCCGCGCCGACCACTCCGCCGACGAACATGTCGTAGAGGGAGGGGAAGACCAGTTTGGTGGGGGTGCGGCGGTGGACGAAGACGCGGCCCTGGGCGTCTCGGGTCTGGACGAAGACCGCGCGGTGGCGCAGGCCCCGGGCGTAGGCCTCGCCTCGCGGGGATTGGCCGATCACTCGGTCGTGTTCGTCGACGATGTCCAGGATTTCGTCTGCTGCGCTCATGGCCCCATCCAAACAGGAGAGGGGTGGGATGGTCAGCGGGGCTGGAGGTTCAGGGCCGGCTGGGGCTTCGTCGTGCCGCGTGGCATCGCGGGGTGCATGCCCAGGAGCAGGATGCCTACGACGATTCCGGCGAGGCCCACCGCCTCCCAGGCCAGCGCACCGGTGTCGGTGCGCAGCCGGTCGCCCAGGAAGCCCACCCCGCAGATGATCCCGGCCAGCGGCTGGGCCGCGGTGAGGGCGGGCAGCGACATGCGCAGGGGGGCCGTTTCGAACGCGCTCTGCACGAGGAGCAGGCCCGTCACTCCGAGCGCCAGTACGCCGTACGGCTGCCAGCCGGTGACCAGTTCGGTGAGGCCGCCCTCCGTGAAGCGCTGGCCGCTGACGCGGGTCAGTGCGTCCTGCACGCCGTAGAGGAGGCCGGCGGCCAGGGCCAGGAGGACCGGGCCCGCGCTGAGGCGGGAGCGTTTGGCGTACGTGGTGAGGAGGAGGGCGAGGCCCACCATCGCGCCGATGATCAGCCAGTGGCGGAAGGGGTCCGTCACCGCTGTGCCGCTGCGCGGTTCGCCCGCGACGATGAATGCCGTGACGCCGCCCGCGAGGAGTGCGAGGCCCGCCCAGCCCTGGCGGCCCAGGGGTTGTCTCGTCTGCTTGCGGGAGAGGGCGAGGGCGAAGAGGAGGTTCGTGGCGAGGAGCGGTTCGACCAGGGAGACCTCGCCCTGGGACAGGGCTATCGCGCCCAGCACCATGCCCGCGACCATCAGGGCGATACCGCCGAGCCAGCGCGGCACCTTCACGAGGTCGAGGAGCAGTCTCGGGGAGAGGAAGTCGCTCAGAGGTGCCTGCTGGGCCGCGTTCTGCTGGAGTACGAACCCGAAGCCGAGGCAACAGGCCGCGCTCACCGAGAGCATCAGAACCAGAACCGACACGCTGCGTACCTCGATCGTTGGGCCGGGCTACGGGGTGCGTTTGGGCGACTGTAGCGCCCCGGGGTCCGGCGTGCCCCTGGGGATGTCCGGAAGCGGGACCGTGCTGCCATGGTCCGCCGCCGCGCGCCCGAGCGCCATGGCGTACGACACATCGGTTACCCGTGAACGCTTGGGAGCGTACCGTCCCGGGTAGGGGTTGTGGCCACAAGTGCCTTTTGCGTGAAGGTAGTTGACAGGAGTAACAAGCGTTCGGCGCTTGACGTGAAGTGTTGGCTGGGGGTTTGCTGTGCGTGATCGGCCGATGGCACGCCGATGTCCCGCAGCGTCGCGTGAGGATCGTGAGGAATACCCGGGTGTCACCACCCCCGCCACCCCTCGGACGCCGCCACAAACGTGCGGCCCAGGCATTCGACGCCGCCCTCGACGACGGAGAGCTCGTCGCCGCGCGCGCCGCGTTGGCCCAGGGACGCTGGCAGGCGGCGCGTGGGCTGCTCGCCCAGACGGGCGACGAGTGGGATCTGCGCGCCCATCGGGTCACCGTTCTCGCCCAGGAGTCCTACACCGCCGCCTGGGCCCGTGACTGGCTGCTCGCCGAGCCCGAGTCCGCCGACGCCTCCGTACTGCTCGCCCTCGCCATGGTCCAGCGTGTACTGGCCGGCAAGGAGAAGTCCGTCAAGGCCCGCGACGCCTGCCGTACGGCCGCGGCGCGTGTGCCCGCCGATCCCACGCCCTGGCTCGGAATGCTCCTCCTGGAGCACAGCCTCGGCACCGACGAGGGCGTCGTCCAGCTCTTCGACGAGGTCCGCCACCGGCACGCCGACCACCACCACGCCCACCACCTGATGGTCGCCAGGCTGGCCGAGCGCCGGGCCACCGCCGGCCTCGACCCGCTGCACGAGGTCTACGACTTCGCCTACTGGGCCGCCGAACAGGCCCCGGCCGACTCCCCGCTGGCCATCCTGCCGGTCATCGCGCACGCCGAGCGCTACCGCGTGCTGGCCGCCGCCGGTCTCGAACCCGCCGACCCCGCGACCTCCGGGCACTGGTCCGGACGCCGGGCCCGGCAGGTGATGAAGGCCGCCTTCGACTGGTGGCTGGAGTGGGAGCACGAGGGCCATCCGCGCCGCCTGGTCGACCTCAACTTCCTCGCCCACGCCAAGTACTGCGAGGGCCGCAGCGCCGAGGCCGCCGCCCTGTTCCACCGCATCGGGGACCACCCGACGCCGGCCCCCTGGTCCTACCCGGACCGTGACCCGCTCACCGCTTTCCGTGCCGCGCGCGACCGTGCGCTCGGTACGACGTAACACCCCCGTACCGACGGCCCGGTAGCGATGAAACGTGACCGTAGCAACGCCGCCGTAGCGGAGTAACGCGACCGTAGCAACGAACCCGTAGCGACCCCGAAAGGACGTTCCCGCCATGACGACGGGCAGTTCCAGTACGAGCAGCGCCACCGCGGACGGCGGCGGCATCAGTACGTTCAGAGGGCAGGAGCGCGCCCTGCGCGCCGACCGCCTCGGCACCGGGGGCCTGCTGCTCTCCGTGCTTGCGGCGACAGCGCCCCTCATGGTGGTCGCGGGTGTCATGCCCACCACATTCGCGGTGATGGGCATCGAAGGGCAGCCGCTCCTCTTCGTCCTCCTCGGCGTCGTCCTCGTCCTCTTCAGCGTCGGCTACGCCGAGATGAGCCGGCACGTGCACAACGCGGGCGCCTTCTACGCCTACATCTCCCGCGGCCTCGGCGGCACCGCCGGCGCGAGCGCGGCCCTGGTGGCACTCGTCGCGTACAACGCCCTCCAGGTCGGCATCTACGGCATCTTCGGCTTCGAGGTCTCCGGGCTCTTCTCCACCTACGCCCACGTCCAAGTCGCCTGGTGGATACCGGCGTTGGTGGCCGTGGCCGTCGTCGGCGGGCTCGGCTGGCTGAAGATCGACGTCAACGCGCGCGTGCTCGGTGTCCTGCTGATCGTCGAGGTCGCGCTCGTTGTTATTTTTGACATCGCGGCCGTCGCCGACCCCGCCAAGGAGGGCCTGTCCCTGCACGCCTTCAACCCCGGCACCCTCAGCGGCGCCGGTGTCGGCACCGCCCTGTGCTTCTGCATCGCCGCCTTCCTCGGCTTCGAACAGGCCCCGGTGTACGCCGAGGAGACCAGCCGCCCGCACATCCTGGTGCCGCGCGTGATGTTCCTGGCCGTCAGCGGCGTCGCCGTCTTCTTCGCGCTCAGCTGCTGGGCGCTCACCGTCGCGACCGGGCCCTCCCAGGTCGTCGGTGTCTCCCAGAAGCAGAGCGCGGGTCTGCTCTTCTATCTGACTGAGTCCCGGCTCGGCGGCACCTTCACCGACGTGCTCCACGTCCTGTTCGTCACCGGCATGTTCGCGGCCATGCTCAGCTTCCACAACGTCGTCGCCCGCTACGCCTTCGCCATGGGCCGCGAGGGCCTGCTGCCGTCCGCCTTCGGCCGTACGACGGGCTCCAGCGGCGCCCCCGGCACCGGCTCGCTGCTGCAGACCGCGGTGTCCGCCGTGATCGTGATCGTCTTCGCGGTCGCCGACGACAAGCCGACCGGCGACCCGACCGAACCGGTCCTGCACCTGTTCACCTGGTTCGGCAACATCGGCGCCCTCGGCGTGATCCTGCTGATGGCCGCCGCCTCCCTCTCGGTGATCGTCTTCTTCGCCCGCCGCGGCTCCGCCGGCGCCCAGGCCTGGCGGCTGGTCACCTCCGCGCTCTCCGGCATCGCCCTCGTCGTCATCGCCGTCTACACCGTCAAGGACTTCGACGTCCTGGTCGGCGCGGGCCCCGGCTCGTCCCTGAGCTGGATCCTGCCGGGCATCGTCGGACTCGCCCTGCTCGTCGGCCTGGCCCAGGGCCTGTTCCTGCGCGCCCGCAACCCCGAGGCGCACGCCCGCATCGGGCTCGGCAACGAGGCGTTCCAGCTGGACAAGGCGGCCACGGAGGCGCCGTAGGAACCTGTGGGCGGGCTGTCGTTGCTGAGAAGCACGTAAGAAGTGGTTACGGAAGTCTGACGAGCATCCGCGATCCCTGGCCGCGCCGGGGTCGCGGGTGTTCGAATGAGTGCGTGAACCCTGAACCAGCCGAGTCGCCCGAGCCGTCCGAGGAGGAGAAGGAAGCGCAGGGCCGGCCCATCGGCCGCCGTGTCCTTCTCGGCACCCTCGGCCTGGGCGCCCTCGGCGTCGTGTCCGCGCCCGTCCTCCAGAAGGGCATGGACGGGTTCCTGGGCGCCCTCTCCGGCAAGGACCCCACCGGGCTGACCGGACTGCTCCCCAACGGCGGCGGCTTCCGCTACTACTCCGTCACCGCGTCCGTGCCGAACAGGAACGCCCAGAACTACCGGCTGACCGTCGACGGCCTGGTCGACAAGCCGGCCACCTACACCCTGGCCGACCTGCGCGCCATGCCGCAGACCCGGCTGGTCAAGGACGTCCAGTGCGTGACCGGCTGGCGGGTCCCCGGGACCCCCTTCGAGGGGGTGCGACTGTCCCGGCTCCTGGACGCCGCGGGAGTGCGCGCCAAGGCCGGGGCGGTCCGCTTCACCTGCTTCGACGGCGCCTACACGGAGAGCCTCACCCTCGACCAGGCCCGCCGCTCGGACATCCTGGTCGCGCTGCGCATGCAGGACAAACCCCTGGGCCACGACCACGGCGGCCCGGTCCGCCTCTACGTCGCCCCCATGTACTTCTACAAGTCCGCGAAGTGGCTCTCCGGCATCACGGTCACCGAGCACGTCAAGCCCGGTTACTGGGAGGACCGGGGCTACGACGTCGACGCCTGGGTCGGCAAGTCGAACGGACGCGACGATGACCCTACGAGCTGAAGCCCACGCACCCGCCACGGCACCCTCGTCCCGCGTCCGCCGCTTCGGCCGCACCGACCGCTGGGTGCACCGGACCACGGCCGCGCTGATGGGCATCTGCGTGGCCACCGCGGCCTGCCTCTACATCCCGGAGTTCGCCGAACTCGTCGGTCGCCGCCAACTCGTCGTCCGCATTCACGAGTTGGCCGGAGTCACGCTCCCCGTACCCGTCCTCTTCGGCCTCTTCTCCCGGGGCTTCCGCGTCAACCTCGGCTTCCTCAACCGCTTCGGCCCGCACGACCGGGTCTGGCTGCGCGGCGCCCTGATGCGCGACAAACGCCGGTCGGCCAGGCCCGCGGACAAGTTCAACGCCGGCCAGAAGATCTACGCCAACTGGATCGCCGGCGCCACGCTGGTGATGCTCGGCACGGGCCTGATGATGTGGTTCACCCACCTCACCCCGATCATGTGGCGCACCAGCGCGACCTTCGTCCACGACTGGCTCGCCCTCACCATCGGCATCGTGCTGGGCGGCCACATCGGCATGGCGCTCGGCGACCCGGAGGCACGTGCGGGCCTGCGCACCGGGTCGGTGAGCAGGGAGTGGGCGAAGCGGGAACATCCGCTGTGGAAGCCGTAGGAGTGTAGGGGTGTAGGGGGTTTGCTGCCGCGGTGGAGGGGGCTTCGGGCTGCCTGTGGCCCTGTGGCCCTGTGGCCTTGCGGTCCTGCGGCTGTACGGCTGTGGCTCTCCGGCAGGGGCGGGCAGCTGGTCGTGGGTGCCGATGGCGGTGCAGACGGCCGGTTCCGCAGGCGGTGCGGTGCGGCCTGTGGCTGAGAGGCGGAGCTGTCGGCGCGGACGCCGAATGCCGGGTCGGGAGGCCGAAGGCCGTCGGCCGCGAGGGCGACCGCCCTGTGCCAGGACGGGCGGCGGCTGCGGCAGTCGGCGTGGAACCTCCGGAAGGAACTCCGGGAACCGGGTGCGGCCGCCGCTTTCGGCGTCGGTCCGGTGGCCTTCCCGCCCGGGGGCGGGCCTGGGACCGGGCGGGGAACCCCGGGACACGGGGTGCGGCCGCCGCTTTCGGCGTCGGCCCGGAGGCCTTCCCTCTGGGGGGACGGGTCCGGGCGGCGACGTTCGCCGCCCCGGCCCGATGACCCCGCTCAGTCCCCGAAGTCCAGCAGTACCTTGCACGACCGGCTCCGGTCGGCCGCCAGCGCGAACGCCGACTCGGTGTCCCGGACCGGTACCACCGAGCTGACGAGCGCGTCGAACGCGGGCTCCACGGCGAGGAGTTGGAGCGCGTCGTCGAACTCCGTGTCGAAGCGGAACGCGCCCCGCAGTTCGATCTCCCGGCTGACGACGAGATTCCCGGCGAAGGGACTCTGCCCCGGCGGCAGCATCCCGAGCTGCACGACCACCCCGCCCCGCCGCACCAGCCGCAGACAGGTGTCGAGCCCGGCCGCCACCCCGGACGCCTCGATGGCCACGTCGACCTCTGCCGGCCACCCGGAGTCGTCCGGATCATCGGCCCGTACGACGGTGTCGGCACCGGCCGCGGTGGCGTAACTCAGCGCCGCCGGAAGCAGATCGGTGACCGTGACGTGTGCCGCGCCCGCCGCCTTCGCCGCCGCGACGACCAGACAGCCGATCGGTCCCGCGCCGGTGACCAGCACATGCCGTCCGGTCACGTCCCCGGCCCGGCGTACGGCGTGCACGGCCACGGAGAGCGGTTCGGCGAGGGCGGCCCGGCGCAGCTCCAAACCCGCCGGGAGCGGCCTCAACTGCTCGGCGGGGACGGTGACTTGGGCCGCGAATCCGCCCTGTACGTGCGGGAAGCGGGCCGCGCTGCCCAGGTACGCGGTGTCGCGGCAGACGTTGCGTCGACCGTCCGCGCACTCGGGGCAGACCCCGCACGGAGTGGCCGGGTGCACGGCAACCGCGGTACCGGGGGCGGGACCTGAGGCCCCGGTGCCGTAGGACAGGACCGTGCCGACCACCTCGTGGCCGAGCAGCATCGGTTCCTTGAGGCGGAAGTCGCCGACGCCGCCGTGGCGCCAGTAGTGGAGGTCGGAGCCGCAGACGCCGCCGTAGCGGACGGCGACCAGGGCCTGACCGGGGCCGGGCACGGGGACCGGCAACTCCTCGATCCGCAGGTCGTCCTGACCGTGGATCACACAACCCAGCACGTCCGGCACGATGATGTCCTCTTTCACAGCACGCTCGTCATGCCGCCGTCGACGTACAGCACCTGTCCGCTCACGAAGTCCGCGGCGGGGGACGCCAGGAACAGCACTCCGCCGACCAGGTCGTCCGTGGTGCCCCAGCGACCGGCCGGGGTCCGCCTGCGCACCCAGGCGCTGAACTCCTCGTCCTGGACGAGGGGTTGGGTCAGTTCCGTCTCGATGTAGCCCGGACCGAGACCGTTGACCTGCACGCCCGACGGGCCCCAGTCGGCGCACATGCCCTTGGTGAGCATCTTCAACGCGCCCTTGGTGGCCGCGTAGGGCGCGATGCCGGGGCGGACCACCTCGCTCTGCAGCGAGCAGATGTTGATGATCTTCCCGTGGCCGCGTTCCGTCATCCGCCGGGCCGCCTCGCGGCCGACCAGGAACGCGCTGGTGAGGTTGGTGTCGATGATCCGGTGCCAGTCGGAGTCGGTGAACTCCAGGAGCGGGGCGCGCAGTTGCATGCCCGCGTTGTTGACCAGGATGTCCAGCGGCCCGACCCGGTCTTCAATGTCCTTGATTCCGGAGGCTACTGACGGACCGTCGGTCACGTCGAAGGCCGCCGTGTGGACGTCACCGGGGAGTTCGGCTGCGGCCTTGGTGAGGCGCTCGCCGTCCCGGCCGTTCAGGACGACCCTGCAGCCGGCCTCCGACAGGCCCCGCGCGAGGGCGAGTCCGATGCCCCGGCTGGAACCGGTGACCAGGGCCGTACGGCCACTGATGTCGAAAAGAGGATGACTCATTCCCGTACCCCTAGATGATCAGCGAGAGGAGGAGGACCAGTCCGCCGGCGACCACCGAGATGATCGTCTCCATGACGGACCAGGTCTTGAGGGTCTGGCCGACGCTCAGGCCGAAGTACTCCTTCACCAGCCAGAATCCGGCGTCGTTGACATGGCTGAAGAAGACCGAGCCCGCGCCGATCGCCAGCACGAGGAGGGCGGTGTGGGTCGACGACATGTCTGCCGCCAGCGGCGCGACCAGACCGGCCGCCGAGATGGTGGCCACCGTCGCCGAGCCGGTCGCCAGCCGGATCGCCACCGCGATCAGCCAGGCCAGCAGCAGCGCCGGGATCGACCAGTCCTTGGAGATGTCCAGGATCATCTGGCCGACGCCGGAGTCGATCAGCGTCTGCTTGAAGCCGCCGCCCGCGCCGACGATGAGCAGGATGCCCGCGATCGGCATCAGGCCCTTCTCGACGGTCGAGGACAGCCGTTCCCTGGTGAAGCCGGCCGGGCGGCCCAGCGTGAACATGCCGACGATCACGGCCGCGAGCAGCGCGATCAGCGGCGAGCCGATGACGTCGAACACGCGCTGCGCGGTGTGTTCGGGGTCGTCGACGATGATGTCGACCAGTGCCTTGGAGAGCATCAGCACGACCGGCAGCAGGATCGTGGCGAGGGTCGCGCCGAAGCCGGGACGGTTCTCCAGGTCCTCGGAGGGGCGCTGCGGCAGCATGCGGTCCGGCGCCTGGACGTCCACCCAGCGGGCGGCGACCTTCGAGAACAGCGGGCCCGCGATGATCACGGTCGGGACGGCGACCAGGACGCCCAGCGCGAGCGTCAGACCGAGGTTGGCCTTGACGGCGTCGACGGCGACGAGCGGTCCGGGGTGCGGCGGAATCAGCCCGTGCATGACCGACAGACCGGCCAGGGCCGGGATGCCGATCCGCATGAGCGAGTAGTTGCCGCGCTTGGCGACCATCAGCACGACCGGTATCAGCAGCACGATGCCGACCTCGAAGAACAGCGGCAGCCCGATCACGGAGGCGATCAGCACCATCGCCCACGGCATCGACCGGGGGCTCGCCTTCGCGAGGATCGTGTCGACGATCTGGTCCGCGCCGCCCGAGTCGGCGAGCAGCTTGCCGAGGATCGCGCCCAGCGCGATCAGCACACCCACACCGGCGACGGTCGAACCGAGCCCGGTGGTGAAGCTGGTGATGGCCTTGTCCAGCGGCGCCCCGGCGAACGCGCCGAGCGCGAGCGAGCCGATGGTCAGCGCCAGGAAGGCGTGCATCTTGAACTTGGTGATGAGCAGGACGATGACGGCGATGCCCGCCAGTACGGCGATGCCCAGCTGTGCGTGGCCGGCCGAGGTGATGGGCTCGACGGGGTCCGCTGCCAGCATCTCGACGCTGAGTCTGGTCACGGTGGATTCCTTGCGGATACGGGAGGGGAGGGGCAGTGGGGGTTACAGGTGTCAGGCGGTCGGCTCGGGGACCTGCTCCAGCGCGGTCGTCGCCCGCTCGGCGATCTGCTCCGGGCTGCCGCTGACGTCCACGGCGACACCCGCCTCGTCCGGCTCCAGCGGCTGGAGCGTGGCGAACTGCGAGTCGAGCAGCGCGGTCGGCATGAAGTGCCCGTGCCGGTGCGCCATCCGGTCCTCGATGAGCGCGCGGTCACCGGTGAGATGCACGAAGACGACCCCGGGGGCCGCGGCCCGCAGGCGATCGCGGTACGACCGCTTCAGCGCCGAGCTGCTGACGACCCCGCCGAGCCCCGCGCGCCCGTGCGCCCAGGAGCCGATGGCGTCCAGCCAGGGCCACCGGTCCTCGTCCGTCAGCGGGTGCCCGGCCGACATCTTGGCGATGTTGGCCTGCGGGTGGAAGTCGTCGCCCTCGGCATACGGCACACCGAGCCGGGCCGCGAGCAGGGGACCGATGGTGGTCTTCCCGGTGCCCGCTACGCCCATCACCACGACGACATGGGGGGTACGCATCGCTGCCTCACTGTCTCCGTCGACACCTGATGTCGATCCCACTGAAACCGATTAGGTACGACGAATTCAAGAGTCTGTGACATATAAGTCTGACTTTTTGGTTCCGTGATGCGACCCGTACGCTGAGTGCATGACCACTCCGGGCCGCGGGTTGCACGGCCGCGTACTCGACTCCCTCGGCCCCGCCATCACCGCGGGCGAGTACCCGCCGGGCAGCGTCCTGCGCACGGACGAGCTCGCCAAGGACTTCGAGGTGTCCCGTTCTGTGATGCGCGAGGCGGTCCGCGTCCTCGAATCCATGCACCTGGTCGAGTCCCGCCGCCGAGTGGGCGTCACCGTCCGCCCCAAGGCCGAGTGGAACGTCTACGACCCACAGGTCATCCGCTGGCGTCTGGCCGGCGCCGACCGCCCGCAGCAACTGCGCTCCCTCACGGTGCTGCGCTCAGCGGTCGAGCCGATCGCGGCGGGCCTCGCCGCCAAGTTCGCCACGGCGGAACAGTGCGCGGAACTCACCGAGTGCGCGATCGGCATGGTGGCCAACTCGCGCGGCCACAAACTGGAGGCCTACCTCGTCCACGACGTGGCCTTCCACCGGGTGATCCTCGCCGCCTCCGGCAACGAGATGTTCGCCCGCCTCGGCGACGTCGTCACCGAGGTCCTGGCCGGCCGCACCCACCACGAGGTCATGTTCGAGGACCCCGACCCGGCCGCCGTCACCCTCCACGTCCAGGTCGCGGAGGCCGTCCGCGAGGGCGACGCGGTCCGCGCGGAGACCCTGACCCGCGAGATCACGATCGGCGCGCTTCAGGAACTCGACATCCTGGCGCCGTAGAGCCTCAGACCTCGATGAACTCCCCGTCGAGGTACACCCACGCCCCGTCGACCCGCTCGAACCGGCTGCGCTCATGGATCGCGCCGCCCTTGTACGAGGCCCGGAACGTCACGGTCCCCGCCTGGTGGAACGCAGACCCGCCACCCGTCTCCAGGATCTCCAGCCCCGTCCACCGCATCCCCGGGTCGAGGTCGAGCGGCTCGGCGGGCCGCGTCCTCGGATGCCAACTGCGCAGCAGATACGGCGCGTCCAACCGCACGAAGGCGCTGTAGCGGGAGCGCATCAACGCCTCGGCGGTGGGGGCGGCGGCGGTGCCTGAGTGGTAGCGGCCGCAGCAGGTGTCGTAGGGGGTGGGGAGGCCGCAGGGGCAGGGAGTGGGTCGGGGCATGGGGACCATTGTGCCGGGACTACGTTCGCGGACGCTCGGGGGTGACACGGAGCGGCAGCCGGACGTAGTCGTCCTCGGGCAGGCTCACCTCCTTGTCGCGGGTGAGTGCCGCGCAGGCGAGGAGAGGCAGCGGCTCGCTGTCAGGAGGATCACTGTCCGCGTACGCGGGTGCCGCACCGACGAACTGTACGAGGAGGGCGCCGGTGACCCGGGTCCCGATCTGTTTCACGAAGTTCGCCGGGAGCGTCCACTCGACTCCCTGGTACAGGTTTCCGCCGGGACTGCGGTGCACTCTCTTGACGTACCACTCCTCGTCCTGCATCTGGGGCGCGCTGCGCGCCCTCATGTGGGCCGCAGCGGACGTGATCGCGTCGAGTTCGGGAAAGCCGACCAGTTCGGCCGTGAGCTTGCCGGCGGCCTCCAGAACGGGACCGGCCGCCCGTATGTCTCTGGCCAGTGTGGCCCGCCACGCCCGCTCGTCCTCCACCGGCGGCAGGTGATACACGATGGCCTGGACATCCTTCACCCGCCAACCACCCATGGCAGGGAACAGCAGCGTGACCTTCACGTCGGGAGCGCCCCGCGTGTACCCGAGCGTCCAGACGTAGAGATACCCCGTGAAAGGGGCCGCCTTCTCCGGTCCTGTTGCGAAGATCCGCTCCAGCGGAATGGACCGCGGCTCGGTCTCCCCATAGACCTCCAGCCACTCACCCGTCTCCGCGCACCGTCGATTCCATGCAGACGCCATGACCTCACCCCCGTGAAGCCACTTGATACTCCGTCAGCTCCTCACCCGCAACGGAGCCGCAACGGACCCGACAACTCAGACCGCGATCCCGGTTTCCGCCGAAGGCATCGGCGGCAGTCGGGTCCCGTACACCCACGCGTCGAAGAGCTGGTCCAACGGCTCGGAGCTGAACCGGGACGCGTGCGACGTGAACGTCGCTGTCGTCACCGTGCCGTTGCGGTGGACGCTCGCCCAGCTCCGCAGCATGCGGAAGAACGCGATGTCGCCCAGGGCGCAGCGCACCGCGTGGACGGTGACGCCGCCGCGTTCGTAGAGGCGGTCGTCGAACATGGACTTGCGGCCGGGGTCGGCGAGGCGCAGGTCCTGGGGGAGCGTGGCGAGCAACCGGTGCGCGGCGGCGGCGTGTTGGTGGGCCGTACGGCCGCCCGAGCGCTCGGACCACAGCCACTCCGCGTACTTGGCGAGACCCTCGTTCAGCCAGATGTGCCGCCAGTCGGCGATGGAGACGCTGTTGCCGAACCACTGGTGGGCCAGCTCGTGCGCGACCAGTCGTTCCGAACCCCGGGCCCCGTCGACGTGGTTGGCGCCGAACAGCGACAACCCCTGTGCCTCGACGGGGACATCGAGCTCTTCCTCCGTCACCACGACCGCGTACTCGTCGAAGGGGTACGGGCCGAACAGCTCCTGGAACAGCTCCATCATCGCGGGCTGCCGCGCGAAGTCCCTTGAGAATTCCGGGAGCAGGTCCGACGGGATGTGTCCGTGCTGCGGGACACCACCGAGACCCGGGTCGCCCAGCAGCACCGTCTGGTACTTCCCGATCGACAGGCCGACCAGGTAACTCGACGTCGGCGCCGACTGCTCGTACACCCACGTGGTCGTCGAAGCCTTCGTCGTGCGCGTCAGCAGTCGCCCGCCCGCCACCACCGCGTACGCCGACGGCGTGGTGATCGAGATCTGGTACGACGCCTTGTCGGCGGGGCGGTCGTTGCACGGGTACCAGGACGGTGCCCCGACCGGCTGGCTCGCCACCAGCGCGCCGTCCGTCAGCTCCTCCCAGCCGAGGCCGCCCCAGGGGCTGGCGACCGGCTTGGGGTTGCCCGACCAGTGCACCTCGACGGTGAACGCGGCACCGGCCCGCAGCGGTTTCGCGGGCCGTATGCGCAGCCGGCCGCCGCGGTGCGTGTAGTGCGGCTGGCGGCCGTCCACCCGGATCCGGCCGATCTTGAAGTCGCCCAGGTTCAGCTGGAATTCGGGCAGCGGAGCACGGCCCGCTATGGCGTTGATACGGGCCGTGCCGGCCAGCCGGTTGGGGCCGGGGCGGTAGTCCAGCGCCAGCTCATAGCGGTGCACCCGGTAGCGGGCATCGCCGTTTGCCGGGAAGTACGGGTCCGGACCTGCCGCCTGCTGAACGGTCACTGCTGCGTCTGCTCCCTGCGATGTGCTCGTATCTCGTACCCGTGCACCGCCCTCCGAAGCCGACTCGGCGCGACCTGTGTTCAGGGGCGCCATGACTCGATCGGATTGCCCAGCCAGCGGGTGTCGTCCGGGACGGACTCCGCCGCCATCACGAGCGATGCGGGCCCCAGAGTGGTTCGGGCCCCGACCACGCTGCCGGGCAGGACGATTCCGCCAGGACCCAGCGTCGCGCCCTCACGGAGGACCACAGTATCCGTCCGCAAGATCCGGTCGTGGAAGAGGTGGGTCTGGAGCACACAGCCGCGGTTCACCGTGGAGGCGTCCTCCAGGGTCACCAGGTCGGTCTCGGGCAGCCAGTAGCTCTCCACCCAGACGCCCCTGCCGATGTGCGCGCCGAGCCCGCGCAGCCACGCCGTCAGCACCGGAGTGCCCGGCACCGAACCGGCCAGCCACGGCACCGCGACGACCTCGACGAAGGTGTCCGCCAGCTCGTTGCGCCACACGTAGCCGCTCCACAGCGGGTGCTCGGCACCGTGGTGCCGTCCCACGAGCAGCCACTTCGCCACGATCGAGATCAGCCCGGCGAGCGCGCCCACGGCCAGCAGCACCAGGCCCGCCAGCAGCGGCGCCCACACCCCCAGCGCGCACAGCGCGACCACCGTCAGCAGGGCGAGCGCCGCCGAGCAGAACACCGGCACGATCCGGCACAGCTCGACGAGCCCGCGCGCCCACAGCAGCCGGGCCGGCGGGTCGTACGTCCGGCTCTGGTCGCCGCCGCTCGTGCTGCGCGGCAGCTTCACCGGCGGCAGGCCCAGGTACGACGTGCCCTTCTTCGCCTTCTTCGGCGTCGCCGACAGCACCCCGACGAGCCCGCCGTCCGGCACGCTGCGCCCGGGCGCGGTCATCCCGGAGTTCCCGAGGAACGCCCGCCGCCCGATCTCGGCCCGCCCGATGTGCACCCAGCCGCCACCGAGTTCGTACGGCGCGGTCAAGGTGTCGTCGGCCAGGAAGGCACCCTCGCCGACGGTCGTCAGGCTCGGCAGCGCCAGCACGGTCGACACCTCGGCGCCGCGCCCGATCCGCATGCCGAGCAGCCGCAGCCACACCGGCGTGACGAGCCCGGCGTAGAGCGGGAACAGGGTCTCGCGGGAGAGGTCCATCAGCTGCGTGACCGTCCACGACTGCCAGCCGATGCGGCTGTGCGTGGGGTGCGTGCCCTCGCGCAGGCCGAGGCTGAGCAGTCGTACACCGATCAGGATCAGCAGCGCGTACGTCAGCCCGAAGGCGAGCGTCGCCGGGACCAGGGCCAGGGACGCGCCCCGCAGGGCCTCGCCGAGACCGTCGCCCGGGGCCACGAACAGGCTGGTGACCAGGAGCGCGACCGCTCCGGCGATCACCGGCAGCATGGTGAGCGCGAAGCCCGTCACGCCGTACATCACGCGCCAGTACGTGCCCCGTTGCGGGCGCTCCTTGGGCCAGTTGCGCTTGGCCTTGCCGAGCTTGACCGCGGGCGCGCCCGCCCAGCGCTGGCCGGTCGGGATCGTGCCGGTGACGGCCGAACCCGGCGCCACCTCGGCCCGCTTGCCCACCCGGGCGCCGGGGAACAGCATGCTGCGCGTGCCGACGACGGCGTGCGCGCCGACCTTGACCGGGCCGATCTCCAGCCGGTCGCCGTCCAGCCAGTAGCCGGACAGGTCCACCTCGGACTCGACGGCGGCCCCGCGGCCCAGCTTGAGCATGCCGGTGACCGGGGGGAGGGAGTGCAGGTCGACGTCCGGGCCGACCTTGGCGCCCAGGGCGCGTGCGTACCGCTCCAGCCACGAGCCCGTCAGCGAGGTCGCCCCGCTGAACTCGGCCAGCCGCTCCGCCGCCCACAGCCGCAGGTGGACGCTGCCACCACGGTCGTAGCGTCCCGGCTTCACGCCACGCAGCAGCAGGCGCGCACCGCCCGCGGCGATCGCGAGCCGGCCGGGCGGGCTGAAGAGCAGCAGGGCGCCGGCGGCGACCAGCCACCAGGAGGCGGTGGGCAGCCAGGCATAGCCGCCCAGTACGTTGCCGAGCGCGGCCAGTGCCACCGTCCAGCGCAGGCCCGCCAAGGTGAACAGGGGGACCAGCGCGAGGAGTTGGATCACCTTGGCGCGGGTCGGGACCGGCGCGATCACGCGGGCCGTGCCGTCGCCCTGCGCCGAGTCCTCCAGGTGCCGGGCCAGCTTGCGGAGCGTGGGCTGCTGGTAGATGTCGAGGACGGCCGCGCTCGGGTACCGGGTGCGCAGCCGGGTGGTCAGCTGGGCGGCGGCCAGGCTGCTGCCGCCGATCGCGAAGAAGTCGTCGGCCGCGCTGCTCACCGGGATGCCGAGCACCTCGGCCCACTGCTCGGCGAGCCAGGCCTCCGTGCCGTAGAGCTGCTCCTTGGCGCCACCGGTCTCCAGGCCTTCGAGCGGCCAGGGCAGCGCGTTGCGGTCGACCTTGCCGGAGGTGCGGGTCGGGAGGTCCTCGACCGGGGCGATCAACGGCACGAGGGCGGCGGGCAGTTCGGCGCGCAGCTTCTCGACGGCGGAGGGCTGGTCCCAGCCTTCCTGGGTGACGACATAGCCGACGAGAAGTTGGTTGCCGCTGCGGGCGGTTCGTACGGCGGCTGCCGCGCCCGCGACTCCGGGCAGTGCCTGGAGGGCCGCGTCGACCTCGCCCAACTCGATCCGGCGTCCGCCGAGTTTGATCTGCTCGTCGGCGCGACCGAGGAAGATCAGGCCTTCCGGCTCGGCCTTGACCAAGTCGCCACTGCGGTACGCGCGTTCCCAGCCGAGCGATTCGAGGGGCGCGTACTTCTCCGCGTCCTTCTCGGGGTCGAGGTAGCGGGCGAGACCGACCCCGCCGATCACCAACTGGCCGCTGCCGCCCATGGGTACGGGCACTCCGGCCTCGTCGACGACGGCCAACTCCCAGCCGTTCAGGGGGAGTCCGATGCGGATCGGCTCGTCGCCGGTCATCAGGGAGGCGCAGGCCACGACGGTCGCCTCGGTCGGGCCGTAGGTGTTCCACACCTCACGGCCCTCGGTGACGAGGCGCTGCACCAGCTCGGGCGGGCAGGCCTCACCGCCGAAGATCAACAGGCGTACGTCGTTCAGCGCCTCGGGCTCCCACAGGGAGGCCAGGGTCGGCACGGTCGAGACGACGGTGATGTCCTGGTCCACCAGCCAGGGGCCGAGGTCGGCGCCGCTGCGGACCTGGGAGCGGGGGACGGGCACCAGGCAGGCGCCGTAGCGCCAGGCCAGCCACATCTCCTCGCAGGACGCGTCGAAGGCCACGGACAGGCCCGCCATGACCCTGTCACCCGGACCGATCGGTTCGTCGGTGAGGAACAGTGCCGCCTCGGCGTCCACGAAGGCCGCCGCGCTGCGGTGGGTGACGGCGACGCCCTTGGGCTTGCCGGTGGAGCCGGAGGTGAAGATGATCCACGCGTCCTGCTCGGTGTCGGGCCGGGCGGCCGGGGCGTCACCGTGGCCGAGCACGGTCAGCGCGTGCTCGGCGCCGATGACGGCACGGACGTCGGCCTCGCCGAACACCAGCTCGGCCCGCTCGTCCGGGTCCTCGGCGTCGACGGGGACGTAGGCGGCGCCGGCGGCGAGCACGGCGAGGATCGCGATGTAGAGGTCGTTGGTCCCGGACGGGACGCGCACACCGACCCGGTCACCGAGGCCGACACCGGCGGCGGCCAGGGTGCGGCGCAGGGTCTCGACCTCGACGGCCAGCGCACGGTAGGTGAGGCGGACGGTGCCGTCGTCCAGGGCGAGCTCGTCGGGATACGACCGCACCGACGCGTCGAAGATGTCGACGAGCGTGCGGGGCGAGGCGGCGGGTGCCGCGGAGAAACGTGCCGTATCGCCGAACTGGGTGCGGATCTCTTCGTCGAGCAGGCCGAGAGCACTGCTCTCGTGTATCGCTGCCATCGGTCCTCGCGTCTCAAGCCCGGTAACTTCCGGGGCGCTGGCGGGCCCGCAGGTACGCCTGGGGTTGTCCAGCTCCAGCTCCGTTCCGTAACAAGCCGGAAATTTTAGTACGACGCTAGGCCTCAGGTCGTCCGACGGCCACTCGGGGGAGCCGAACGGGGGCGCTCCGTGAGCATCCGGCAATGCTCTGACCTGGTGATCTTCTGATCCAGGGAGACATCCCCCACAAAACCGGCCAGGGCTGCTCTCCGCTTCGGAGGGATCGGGCCGACGGCCTCCGGCGGGGCGGCGTACCGACATATGTCGTCGATCAGACAATCCCGGACCGGGATTCGGCCAACTCCCCTGTTAACCCTCTGCGTTCGCACATCAGGTGACGAAGTCGGGGCTTGTCACGCGGGACGACCATGAGGCTAAATGACGAATGAATCGACTTCGGTCGCGGGTCGCCGCCCTGCACCGGTGTCTCGCAGCGGGGAAGGGGATTCGTCTGGTGGCAGCCGACCGGCCGGTGGGCTATCGGATGCTGTGGGCGGTGACGGAATACCGTGCGGTGTTCGTCGCGAGTGCGCTGTCCTGGACCGGGGACTATCTGTGCAAGGCCGCAGTCACCCTGCTGGTGTACGAGCGGACCAGTTCGGCGCTGGCCTCCGCCGCCGCTTTCGCCATCGGGTATCTGCCCTGGCTGCTCGGCGGCCCCGTGCTCGCCGCGATCGCCGAACGGTACCCCGCACGCACGGTCATGATCTCCTGCGATCTCATCCGCGCGGCACTGATCGGACTCGTCGCGATCCCGGGCATGCCGATCCCGGTCCTCTTCGCGCTGCTGCTGGCGGGCGGCCTGGCGTCCCCGCCGTTCGAGGCGTCCCGCTCCGCCCAGCTCCCGCAGATCCTGACCGGCGACCGGTATCCGCTGGCCCTGGCCCTCAACAACTCCGTCCTGAACGCCTCACAGGTCGCCGGATACGCGCTCGGCGGAGCGATCGCCGGCTACAGCCCACAGGTGGCGCTGGCGCTGAACGCCCTCACGTTCGTCGGTTCTGCGCTGCTTCTGCGCCTGTACGTCCGCAAACGCCCCGCGACCCTGACGGCCGCCCGCCGCACCGGCCTGTGGCGCGAGACGGGCCAGGGGTACGCGGCGGTGTTCGGCGACCCGCTGCTGCGCGCGATCGCGATCATCACCTTCGGTGTGGTGACCTTCGTGATCGTCCCGGAGGGACTGGCCGCCGCCTGGGCGTCCGACCTCGGCGACGGTGGCAGAACCCAGGGCCTGATCATGGCGGCCAACCCGCTCGGCGTCGCCATCGGCGGCCTGGTCCTGAACCGTCTGCTGTCGCCGGGGGTCCGGACCCTGCTGATGCGCCCGCTGGCCGTCCTGGCACCGCTGGTCCTGGTTCCCGCGCTGTTCGATCCGCCTCTGGTCGTGGTCGTCGTCGTGGTCATGGTCTCCGGGACAGCCATGGCGCTGCTGCTGCCGGCCGCCCAGACCCTGTTCAAGCAGGCAATCGCCGACGAATACCGGGCCCGGGCGTTCGGCGTGATGAACGGCGGCGTGCAACTCGCCCAGGGAGCCGCGATCCTGATCACGGGCGCACTCAGCGAGCACCTGCCCACCCCGACCGTCATCGGCGCCTGGTGCGCCGGCGGGACCCTGCTGATGGTGCTGGCCACGTTCCGGCCGCTCACCGACCCCGGCGGGGCGGTCGCCGTTCCTCCCGCCCTGACCGAGGAAACCCGATGAATACCCCGCCGTCACGGCTGCCACCGGTGGTGGATCCGGCGGCGGACGTGCCGTGCGCGTCCTCATGGAGCGCGGTCACGACGCCACGGACGTGAAACGCGAGAAACCCCACACGAAGTGTGGGGTCCCAGCTGGTGTCCGAGGGGGGACTTGAACCCCCACGCCCGATAAAGGGCACTAGCACCTCAAGCTAGCGCGTCTGCCATTCCGCCACCCGGACAAGGTGTCTGTCGCGCGTGGTTTCCCCCGCGGCGACGAAGGAAACATTACCAGGCTTCCAGGGGTGGCCGATCACCCCCTGTTCCCACCCGCCTCCCGCGTGAACGGCGTGTGACGGCCGCGGACCGCCCTTGGGGTGCGGGCCGGGGAGAGAGAGGATGAGGGACAGGACCACCAGCAGTGACAGTGGGAGGAAGCAGCGTGAGCGACACGGGCACGGCCAAGGGCGTCACCGGCGAGGACGAGGTCGTGGACCTCTGCCGCGAGCTGATCCGGATCGACACCAGCAACTACGGCGACCACTCGGGCCCGGGTGAGCGAAAGGCGGCCGAGTACGTCGCCGAGCAGCTCGCCGAGGTGGGCCTCGAACCCCGGATCTTCGAGTCCCACCCGGGACGCGCCTCCACGGTCGCCCGGATCGAGGGCACGGACCCCTCCCGGCCCGCGCTCCTCATCCACGGCCACCTGGACGTCGTACCGGCGAACGCGGCGGACTGGACCCATCACCCCTTCTCCGGCGAGGTCGCGGACGGGTGCGTGTGGGGGCGCGGCGCCGTCGACATGAAGGACATGGACGCGATGACCCTGGCGGTCGTCCGCGACCGGCTGCGCAGCGGGCGCCGGCCCCCGCGCGACATCGTCGTCGCCTTCCTCGCGGACGAGGAGGCGGGCGGCACGTACGGGGCGCGGCACCTCGTCGACAACCACCCCGAGCTGTTCGAGGGCGTCACCGAGGGCATCAGCGAGGTCGGCGGGTTCTCGTTCACGGTGAGCGAGGAGCGGCGGCTCTATCTGGTCCAGACGGCCGAGAAGGGCATGCACTGGCTGAAGCTGACCGTCGCCGGTACGGCCGGGCACGGGTCGATGATCCACCGGGACAACGCGATCACCGAACTGTCCGAGGCCGTCGCCCGGGTGGGCCGGCACAAGTTCCCGGTGCGGGTCACCAAGACGACCCGGGCCTTCCTCGACGAACTCGGCGACGCCCTCGGCACCCCGCTCGACCCCGAGGACATGGAGTCGACCCTCAAGCGGCTCGGCGGCATCGCCAAGCTCATCGGCGCGACCCTCAGCAACACCGCCAACCCGACGCAGCTGAACGCCGGTTACAAGGTCAACGTCATCCCCGGCGAGGCCACCGCGAACATCGACGGGCGCTTCCTGCCGGGCCACGAGGAGGAGTTCCTCGCCGACCTGGACCGGATCCTCGGCCCGAAGGTCAAGCGCGAGGACGTGCACTCGGACAAGGCGCTGGAGACCTCCTTCGACGGCCCCCTGGTCGAGGCCATGCAGTCCTCGCTGCTCGCCGAGGACCCGACCGCGAAGGCGATCCCCTACATGCTCTCCGGCGGTACGGACGCCAAGTCCTTCGACGACCTGGGCATCCGCGGCTTCGGCTTCGCCCCGCTCAAGCTGCCGCCGGAGCTGGACTTCGCCGGCATGTTCCACGGTGTCGACGAGCGGGTGCCGGTGGAGGGGCTGAAGTTCGGGGTGCGGGTGCTGGACCGGTTCATCGACGCCTCGTGAGACGTCGGGTGACACCGGTTGACGCCTGAATTCGACCGCGCGTGCGGGAGGCGACTGGGACGAGTGAATGTGCTCATAAGCTCGTAGCTCCATTACTCCCTCCTCGTTACAGGTGATGCGATCGGCAACACGAGATCGCTTTTGCCAACAAGGAGGAATAATGATCAAGAAGGTCGTCGCCGCTGCGGCTGCCACCGGTGGCCTGGTTCTCGCGGGAGCGGGCCTGGCCGTCGCCGACTCGGGCGCCCAGGGTGCCGCCGTGCACTCCCCGGGTGTCGTTTCCGGCAACGTCATCCAGGTTCCCGTGCACGTCCCGGTGAACGTGTGCGGCAACACGATCTCGGTGATCGGTCTGCTGAACCCCGCCTTCGGCAACACCTGCATCAACAAGTGACGTCGCCCCACTGAGGGGTGACCACGTCCTCGGCTCCGGAGCGCGCGCCATGCGCTCCGGGGCCGACGGTCTTTGCGCGAGAAACCGACCGACAGATCGACCGGGAAACCGAGCGAAAGGTCGATCGGGAAGTCGCGCGGGGAATTTCAGTCAGGAATGAAGGCAGGGGGGAATTCAGTGATGCGACAAGTCACCCGCAAGAGCTTGATGACCATGGCGGCGGCGACCGGAGTGATCGCCGCCGCGGGCGGTGTCGCCCACGCCGACTCGGGCGCGAGCGGCTCCGCCTCGGGCTCGCCCGGCGTACTGTCCGGCAACTCCGTGCAGGCACCGGTGCATGTGCCGGTCAACGTCTGCGGCAACACCGTGAACGTGGTCGGGATCCTCAACCCGGCGGTCGGCAACAAGTGCGCCAACCAGGGCGGCGGCAGCGGGCACGGTCACGGCCATGGGGGTTCGGGGGGTCACGGCTCGTCGGGCGGTTACGGCGACTCGGGGGGTTACGGCAATTCCGGAGGCTACGGCGACTCGGGCGGCTACGGCGGCGCGGGTGGGCACGGGGGCTCCGGCGGACACG
Organism: Streptomyces sp. NPDC001100; assembly: GCF_053598575.1. Taxonomy (NCBI): domain Bacteria; kingdom Bacillati; phylum Actinomycetota; class Actinomycetes; order Kitasatosporales; family Streptomycetaceae; genus Streptomyces; species Streptomyces sp. NPDC001100. The sequence goes on along the minus strand of NZ_JBSFKO010000015.1, from coordinate 58,938 downwards.
GCGCGCACGGCGGCTCAGGGGGCTCGTACGCCGGAGGACACACCGCCGGCTCGCCCGGCGTCGGCTCGGGCAACCACGTCCAGGTACCGATCGACGTGCCGGTGAACGTGTGCGGCAACAGCGTCGACGTCATCGGCATCGGCAACACCGCCACCGGCAACGACTGCGCCAACGGCGGCGGTTGGCACGACGGCGGCCACCACCACGGGACGCCTCCGGGCGGTGGCGGGCAGCACGGTGGCGGGGGCCACCACGGCGGAGGCCACGACGGCAGCGGCGGTCACCATGGTGGCGGTCACCACGGCGGAGGCCACGACGGCAGCGGCGGTCACCACGGCGGCGGTGGCCATCACGGGGGTGGCGGTCACCACGGCACGCATCCGGGCGGCGGCCACGGGACGACCCCGCCGGGGACGCCGGGCCACCCCGGAACTCCCGGCCACCCGGGGACGCCCATCCACCCGGGCACCCCCGCCCACCCCGGTTCGCCGGGCGGCATCTCGCCGGTCACCGGCGGTCACACGCCGACCGGCTCCGCGCACGTCACCCAGCCCGGCGCCGCGCAGTCCGCCGTCCGGTCCCAGGGCGCTCCCCAGCTCGCGCACACCGGCAGTGAGCTGCCGCTGGGCCTCGCGCTGCCGGTCGGAGCGGGCGCGCTGCTCGCGGGCGCGGTGCTCTACCGCAAGGCGAAGGCCACGGCGTAGCGCCTGGGAACCAGCACCCGGGACCTGGGAACAGACCCCCGGGAACATGTGATCTGCGCGACGGAGGGGCCCCGCACAGCCGGGGCCCGCTCCGTTTCGCCCGACTCAGCTCACCACGTGGCACGCACCTGGCGGATGATCCGCCGGCGCAGCCGCACCCTGCGGCTGCCGTCGCGCAGCAGGCTCAGTCGGTCCAATTCCCAGTGTCCGTACTCGGCGTGGTCCGTCAGCAGACGTGTGGCGTCCTTGCGGGAGACCCCGCGCGGTACGTACACGTCGACAAATTCGTATTCCGGCATCGCATCTATTGTGCGGGCAGAGCCCCGGTACGGATAGCGTCTGCACTATGTCTGATGCTGCGCAGCCCACCGCTGCCGAGGTACGCGCCGCCGCCGAGGCGGTCAAGACCGCGCTCGACCGCCACCTGGCCGCGGTCGAAGGTCGGTCGGGGGAGGACGACCCGGCCGTCTACGAGGCGTTCAACCAGCTCGCCGCGGCGGCCGAGGTCTACGACGAGCTGCTCTACGACCGTTATGACGAGGTCACGCCTTTCGAGATCCCCGGTACCGACGACTCCCTGCCGCCGTACACCGGCCCCGAGGAGCCGAACGCGGTGAGCGTGCTGATCCGTCGTGACTACGCCGTGGCGGAGCCGCAGCGGCTGCTCGCGCAGGCGCAGCGGGTCGAGGCGGCGGTCGGCGACGGCACCGGCACGGAGGCCTCCGGCACGATCCACGGCGCGCTCGGCATCCTCTTCGACGAGTTCGAGGCGGACGAGATCGCCTCCCGGCCCAAGGAGTTCGGCCTGGAGGAGGGCGACTCCACGCTGTGGGTGACCGCCTCCGACGAAGCGGCCGAACCCGGCGCCTGGCTGGAGGCCCCCTTCGAGGGGGTCGATCCCCAGCGGGTGGTGTGCCGTTTCGACGTCAGCGCGGTCTTCGACGACGAGATCAACGACGAGCTGGACGACATCGACGAGGTGGACGAGGTCGAGGAGGAGATCGAGGACGAACTCGATCCCGAGCTCGACGCGGATCTCGACGAGGACGAGGACCTGGAGGCGCTCGAAGCGGACCGCTGAGCCGCGCCTCGCCGACGGCGACGAACGACGGCGACGGCGGTCACGGAGGGGCTCCCTCCGCGACCGCCGCCGTCGCCGTTCGTCGTTGTGCCGTCCGGTTCAGCCTCCCACCGGGACCTGCGGTCGCAGCAGCACCGGCAGGCGGGTCGTGCGCGGCTTGGCCGGGATCTCGGCGACGGCCCGGGGCAGCGCCTGATCGACGCCGTGCACCACGGAGAGATGACGGTCCGCCCGGCTGAACGCCGTATAGACCCACGGCCGGCTGAGAGCCTGCGCCGCGTCCCCGGGCAGCACCACGACCACCGCGGGCCACCGCGCCCCGACCGCCTGATGCGCGGTCAGCGCCCACCCGTGCCGGACGGACTGCTCGACTCGCTCCTTCGCTACGACGACGGGCTCGCCCGCGCACGACAGGTGCAGCCCCTCGGCGTCGGCCTTCACCACCTGGCCGACGACGGTACGGCCCGGGGCGGGGGAGTACGCGACCCGGTCACCGGGGTCGAAGCCGCCGAAACGGCCGGGACCGGGGTTGAGCCGCTCCTTCAGCGCCACGTTGAGGGCACGGGTGCCGGCCGCGCCGCCGTGGCCCGGTGTGATCACCGCGGTCTGCTCGGCGGGGACGCCGATCACGCGCGGCACCGAGTCGGCGACGAGCTGCACGGTGCGGTGCACGGCCTCGCCGGCGTCCCGCACCGGCACGATCACGACCTCCTTGCCGGGGGCCTCCACCTGGTTCAGCTCGCCGACGCCGATGCCGGAGACCAGCTCGCCCACGGGACCGAGGTCGGGGCGGCGCGAGACGACGTGGGGGCAGGCCCGCGCGGCGAGCAGATCGGCGAAGACCCGCCCGGGGCCCGCCGACCACAGCACCGCCGGGTCCCCGACCAGCACCAGCCGGGCGCCGTCCGGCAACGACTCGGTGAGCAACGCCGCCGTCTCGACGTCCAGTTGGGGCGCGTCGAGCACGACGAGGAGATCCAGGTCCAGGGCGCCGTCCGTGTCCCGTCCGGGGCCCTCGGTACCGGCCAACAGCCCGGCGACGGTTGCCACTCGGGGTCCCTCGTCGGGCTCGGCACCCTCCGCCTCCGCGGACCGCGTAAGCAGTGCGGCGAACCGGTCCCGGCCCACCGGGCTGTACGCGGCGGCCCAGGCGCGCAGCCCGAAACCCGCCGCCGCGTGCAGCAGCGCGGCCGGTTCTTCGAGGGACGCCTCCCCTCCCGTGTGCAGCACCAGGCCGTGTCCCGCCACCGCTCGGATCAGCTCGCCGGTGGATCCCCCGGCGGCACCTGCCTGCTCCCACTCCGCCGCCGAACCGTCCTCCTTCGGTACCGAGTTGATCAGCTTGGCCAGCCCGTCGGCGAGGCTCTCCTCCGCGAGCGCGTACCGCTCCAGGCCGATCAGCACCCGGACCGGACGCTCCGCGCCCTCTTCCGTTTCCGCTTCGTCGTCCGTGCGCTGCACCGGGACCGCGGGCTCGTCCAACGCGTCCTGGAACACCAGCACTTCGCCCTCCGCGATGGCGCTCTGCGTCGCCGCGTCCGGGTCGGGCACGCCCTGCTTGGCCAGTGCGGCCGTCAACGCCGAGGCCTCCAGGGCCGTATGCCCGGCAAGGGCCGCCTGCTCCAGGAGCCAGCCGGTGACCGACCGGCCCCGCCGCTCGTCGTCCGGCGCGCACTCGGCGCCGAGCAGTGCCCGCGCGAACCCGTCGGCCTGCTCGGGCCGCACCCCCGGGACGCGCAGCAACTGCCAGGGATCCTCGCGGAGTTGGTCGTCCGCGCCCTCGCCGAGCGCCGCCGCGACCTGTGCCGCGAGCGTCTCGGGCGCGCCGCCCTCGACCAGCACCTGCCGTACGGACGCGACGGTTTCGCCGGCCGGGGCGCCGGGCTCGGCCGCGACGGGCTGTGGCCGCCGTACGGCCTCGGGGGCGGCGGAGCGGCGCGGGGCGGGCTCCGGCCCGGTGAACGCGGTGGCCACGGGCTTCTCGCCGCTCTCCACGGCCCGGACGGCCGCGAGCAGATCGGCGGCCGTGCCGCTCAGCTTGGTCCCGGCCGCGATGGGCCCGGCCTTCTCCGCCTTCCGCCGCTCGATCCGCTCCCGCTCCAGCCGCTGCGCGAGCAACTCGGCGGCGGCTTCGGAGAGTTCGGGAGCGGCGGCGGCAGCCTCGGCGCTGGCCTCACCGGCGGCTTCCGTGCCTTCGGCGCCCTCTGCGGTCGCGGCCTCGTCGGCGTCCGTGATCTCCGCGTCCGCCGCGACATCCGGCCCCTCGGCATCCGCGCCCGCGCCGTCGGCGGCCGAACTCTCCCCGGCCGGGACCCCGTCCGCGCCCCCGGCACCCTCGCCGGTGTCCGTGCCCGTGTCGACGGCGGCGTCCGTCACGGCGTCCCGCGTCGCCTCCGCGCCCTCGGCCGGCGAGGTCTCCGTGGTCTCCGGGTCCGTGCTCACAGCGTGCTCCAGTCGTGATCGGGATAGCGGTGCAGAGGCGCCGACACATCGTCGAGCGCTCGGCAGATCTCGTCAGGAAGACTAAGGGCCTCCACTGACAATGCGGCCGTGAGCTGCTGCGCGTTGCGCGCGCCGACGATCGGGGCGGCCACCCCGGGACGGTCGCGGACCCAGGCCAGGGCGACCTGGAGGGGGGTCACGGCGAGCCCGTCCGCGGCCGTGGTCACGGCGTCCACGATGCGGCTCGCCGTGTCGTCGAGGTAGGGGGCGACGAAGAGCCCCATGTGTTCCGAGGCGCCGCGCGAGTCGGCCGGTGTGCCGTGCCGGTACTTGCCGGTGAGCACCCCGCGCCCGAGCGGCGAGGAGGGCAGCAGCCCGATGCCCAGGTCGAGCGCGGCCGGCAGCACCTCGCGCTCCACGCCCCGCTGCAGCAGCGAGTACTCCAGCTGTGTGCTCGCCAGCCGGGTCCGCGTGCCCGGCGCCGCGAGCTGCCAGGTCGCCGCCTTGGCCAGCTGCCAGCCGCAGTAGTTGGAGACGCCCGCGTAGCGTGCCCGCCCGCTGCTGACCGCCAGGTCGAGGGCCTGGAGGGTCTCCTCCAGCGGGGTGAACGGGTCGAAGGCGTGGATGTGCCACAGGTCGACGTAGTCCGTGCCGAGGCGGGCCAGCGAGGCGTCCAGCGCGGCGAGCAGATGACCGCGCGAGCCGTCGAAGCGGCGGTCGGGGTCGGGCACGCTCCCCGCCTTCGTCGAGATGACCAGGTCCCGGCGCGGCACGAGCCCCTCTATGAGCTGCCCGAGCAGATACTCGGCCTCCCCGTCGCCGTACACGTCCGCCGTGTCGACGAGGGTGCCGCCGGCCTCCCAGAACGCCTTCAAGAGGTCCGCGGCGTCATGCTCGTCGGTGTCGCGTCCCCACGTGAGGGTGCCGAGTCCGATCCGGGACACACGAAGGCCGGTACGGCCGAGATGCCTCTGCTCCATGAACGCCGAGATTACTGGCCTGAACCTGGCCTGTGGTTGCCTGTGGATAACCGATTTCCATGATGATCCACAGTCCCTCCCACGGCACGCTCCGTGACCACTCACCGGCACCCGTCCTGTCCGGCGGGACCGCCTCGCGCTAGGGTCGGCACGACAGCGACGTTACTGATGGGTAAGGGGTCTGCCATGCAGCTCGGGATCAACCTCGGCTACTGGGGTGCCGGAATGGACGGCGACAATCTGGCCGTGGCCCAGGAGGCCGACCGCCTCGGCTACTCCGTGTGCTGGGCCGCCGAGGCCTATGGCTCCGACGCGGCCACCGTCCTCACCTGGGTCGCCGCGCAGACCGAGCGCATCGACGTCGGATCGGCCATCTTCCAGATCCCGGCCCGCCAGCCCGCGATGACCGCGATGACCGCCGCGACCCTCGACTCGCTCTCAGGGGGCCGCTTCCGCCTCGGCATCGGCGTCTCGGGCCCCCAGGTCTCCGAGGGCTGGTACGGCGTCAAGTTCGACAAGCCGCTGGCACGCACGCGTGAGTACGTCGAGATCGTCCGCAAGGCGATGACCCGTGAGCGGCTGTCCTACGACGGCGAGCACTGGACGCTGCCGCTGCCCGGCGGCCCGGGCAAGCCCCTCAAGCTGACCGTGCACCCGCAGCGCGAGCACATCCCCCTGTACATCGCGGCGATCGGCCCGAAGAACCTGGAGCAGACCGGCGAGATCGCCGACGGCGCGCTGCTCATCTTCCCGTCCGCCGAGCATCTGGAGGACACCGCCGTCCGGCACCTGCGAGCCGGGCGCGAGAAGGCCGGCAAGACCCTCGAAGGCTTCGACATCGTCCCGACGGTCCCGCTCGCCCTCGGCGAGGACAAGGACGTCGAGAAGCTCGCCGACACCTTCCGTCCGTACACCGCGCTCTACGTCGGCGGCATGGGCAGCCGGCAGCAGAACTTCTACAACAAGCAGGCCCGGCGCATGGGCTTCGAGGAGGCGGCGACCGAGATCCAGGACAAGTACCTGGCCGGCGACAAGGACGGCGCCGCCGCCGCCATCCCGCACGACCTGATCGACAAGACGACGCTCCTCGGCTCCGTGGACCGCATCGCGGACCGGATGAAGGAGTACGCGGCGGCCGGTGTCACCACCCTGACGCTCGCCCCCGCGGGCTGGACCCTGGAGGAGCGGATCGCCGCGCTCCGCGCCGGAACCGAGGCGCTGGAGCGCGCGGGACTCGCGTGACGCGACGGCGCCGTACGGAAGTTTTCTACGGCCGTGGTGGGGGCTCGGGGGGTCTTCCCCGCCACGGCCGTCACGGGGAACAACGCGCGGCAGCCCGCGCGGTTACGCCCCCGACGGGACATCCGTAGTCCTCCTTTTGGCGGAGTTGTCCGACACTGCTGTTGCAGCACCTCTGACGCGGCATTTGACTCGTTCTTTGCGGAATGCGGCGGAATCCTGCATGGAGGTGCCTTCAGATGCTTTCGGCCAAGAGCCTGTTCCAGGAGATCCTCGACGACGACGAGTCCTTCCGGCTGTTCTGCTCCATCGCGGCCGGCGGCGAGTCCCAGGGCGGCTGGGAGAACGGGCGCATCGCCGCCCTCGTCCCGCCGAGCGAACGCGACCTCGCCCCCAAGATCAGCCGGCACGGTGCCGACGAGGACAAGCACGGGCGCATTTTCAACGCCCTCATGAAGAGGCGCGGCCTCGAACCCGTACCGGTGCCCCCGGACACCGACTACACGATGCTCCTGGAGCGGCACGGCATCGGTCTCGCGCACGAGAAGCTCAAGGGCGAGTCGCCGCTCACCGTCCAGGACATCGTCACCTACCTCGCGCACAGCCGGGTCACCGAACAGCGCGCCTCCGAGCAGATGGAACTGCTGCGCAGGCACTTCGCCGACCACCCCGACCTCGGCCGCGCGGTGCGGATGATCTCGAACGACGAGGACAATCACCTCGCCTACTGCCACGAGGAGTTGCTGCGCTTCGCGCGCGCGGGACACGGCCGATCCATCCAGAAGGCGCTGCGCGAGTGCGCGCTCGCCGAGATCCGCATCTACCGGGACGTCAGCCTCGCAGTGATGGCCCACATGGGGCGCGTCCTCGGCTGGCCGCGCGCCAAGTCGGCGGCCCTGGCCGCGGGCATCCACGCCGTGTACGCCTACGAACGGCTCGGCGGCTGGCGGCGGATGGTGTCCCTGAGGATGCCGGAACGACGTGACGCCCTCGGCGGACCGGCCGCGACCGCCCCCGAGTTCGCCTGAGCCCGACGGGCGCGCTACAGCCAGCCGCGCCGCTTGAACGTCCGGTACAGCAGCACCTCCAGGGCGACCATCAGCAGGATCACCGCCGGGTACCCCCACAGCCAGTGCAGCTCCGGCATGTGGTCGAAGTTCATGCCGTAGACGCCCGCGATCATCGTGGGCACCGCGGCCATGGCCGCCCACCCGGAGATCTTCCGCATGTCGTCGTTCTGCCGGACGCTGGTCTGCGCGAGATGTGCCGCCAGGACGTCCGAGACCAGCCGGTCCAGGCCCTCCACGGACTCGTTGACCTTCATCAGGTGATCGTTCACGTCCCGGAAGAACGGTCGCGACTTGTCGTTCACGAACGGCACCCGGTCCCCGGCGAGGCCGACGCCCGCGAGCCGGGCCAGCGGCTGCGCGAGCGGTCCGGTGGACCGGCGGAACTCCAGGATCTGCCGCTTGAAGGCGTAGATCCGCGAGGCCGTGGTCCGCGAGCCGCCGCCGGTCGGCGAGAACACCGCAGCCTCCAGCTCCTCCAGGTCGGTCTGCAACTCGCCCGCCACGTCCACATAGTGGTCGACCACGGCGTCGGCGATCGAGTACAGCACTGCCGTGGGACCGTGCCGCAACATCGCCGGCTCCTCCTCAAGACGGTGCCGTACGGCCGCCAGGGGGGCCTCCTCGCCGTGCCGGACGGTCACCACGAAGGAGTCGCCCACGAAGACCATGACCTCGCCGGAGGTGACCACGTCGCTGTCCGCCTCGTAGCCCACCGGCTTGAGGACCACGAACAGCGAGTCGTCGTAGACCTCCAGCTTGGGCCGCTGATGCGCGGTCAGGGCGTCCTCGACGGCCAGCGGGTGCAGCCCGAACTCCTCGGTGACCTTGTCGAACTCGTCCTCGGTGGGCTCGTAGAGACCGATCCACACGAAGGCGTCGCCCACCCGGCGGCAGTGGTCCAGGCCGTCGGAGAAATCGCCGGGCCCCTCCGTCCGGCGTCCGTCGCGGTAGATGGCGTAGTCGACGATCACGGTGCGTATTCTCCCGCCGTCCGGCCAAAACCGCACTCCGGTGTGCGCCTACCCTTGGCCCCATGCCCACGTTGATCCTTGTCCGGCACGGACGTTCGACCGCCAACACCGGGGGAGTGCTCGCCGGCTGGACGCCCGGTGTCGCCCTCGACGAGCGGGGCAACGCCCAGGCCGCCGCGCTCCCGGGACGGCTCGCCGCGCTGCCGATCGCCGAGGTCGTCACCAGCCCGCTGCAACGCTGCCAGGAGACCCTCCAGCCGCTCCTGGACGCCCGCCCCGAGCTGCGTGCGCACACCGACGAGCGGATCGGGGAGTGCCACTACGGTGACTGGTCCGGCCGCAAGCTCGCCGAGCTCAAGGACGAGCCCCTCATGGAGGTCGTCCAGGCGCACCCCTCGGCCGCCGCGTTCCCCGGCGGCGAGTCGATGCGATCGATGCAGACCCGCGCGGCCGAGGCCGTACGCGAGTGGAACGCGCGCGTGGAGCGCGATCACGGCGCCGACGCCGTCTACCTGATGTGCTCGCACGGCGACATCATCAAGTCCCTTGTCGCGGACGCACTCGGACTTCATCTCGACCTCTTCCAGCGGATCTCCGTAGAACCGTGTTCCATCACAGCGATCCGTTACACCCGTCTGAGGCCTTTTCTCGTACGGCTCGGGGACACCGGGGATCTCGCCTCCCTGGCGCCGCGCGAGGAGCCGCCGGGCGACGAGGCCACGGTCGGGGGCGGCGCGGGCGCACCGTGATCGTCGGCCGCAGTAGGGTGAAGCGGTCGCAGTAGCGCCGCACTTGTCAGCAGTCGATTCCAATGGAGACAGGACGTGTCCCGTCAGGTGTTCCTCTACGACCCGCCGGACCGCTTCGTAGCCGGTACGGTCGGTCTGCCCGGGCGCCGTACGTTCTTCCTCCAGGCCGCCGCCGGCCCTCGGGTGACCAGCGTGGCCCTGGAGAAGACGCAGGTCGCCGCGCTCGCCGAGCGCATGGACGAGCTTCTGGACGAGGTCGTACGGCGCAGCGGCGGCAGCGCGGCCGTCCCAGCCGTCACCCCCACCGAGATCTCCGACACCCGCCCGCTGGAGACCCCCGTCGAGGAGGAGTTCCGCGTCGGGACCATGGCGCTCGCCTGGGACGGCGAGGAACAGCGCATGATCGTCGAGGCGCAGGCCCTCGTGGAACTCGACGCGGAGTCCGAGGAGGACCTCGCCGAGGCCGAGGAGCGGCTGCTCCAGGACGAGGAGAACGGACCCCCGATGCTGCGGGTCCGGCTCACCGGAGCCCAGGCCAGGGCCTTCGCCAAGCGCGCCCTCGACGTCGTCAACGCCGGCCGTCCGCCGTGCCCGCTGTGCAGCCTCCCGCTCGACCCGGAAGGACACGTATGTCCGCGCCAGAACGGATACCGCCGCGGAGCGTGACCACGGCCGAGCTGCTCGCCAAGGGTGAGCTGAAGGTACGCGGACGCATCCGCGAGGCGTCGAACGCGGTGCTGTTCTGCTCCGTGACGTACGAGGGCCGTGAGGCGTCCTGCGTCTACAAGCCCGTGGCCGGGGAGCGGCCCCTGTGGGACTTCCCGGACGGCAACCTGGCCCGGCGCGAGGTCGCCGCGTACGAGGTGTCCGAGGCGACCGGCTGGGGGCTTGTGCCGACCACCGTGCTGCGCGACGGGCCGTACGGCGAGGGCATGTGCCAGCTGTGGATCGAGGCGGCGGCCGAGTCCGAACTGCTCGCCCTGGTGGACGCGGAGGAGCCCGAGGCGGGCTGGAAGGCCATCGGCCTCGCCGAGGTCGGCGAGGGGAGAACGGCCCTCCTGGTGCACGCCGACGACGAGCGGCTGCGGCGGCTCGCCGTTCTCGACGCCGTGATCAACAACGCCGACCGCAAGGGCGGCCATCTGCTGGCCGCCGACGAGGGCCGCCTCTACGGCATCGACCACGGTGTCACCTTCAACGCCGAGAACAAGCTGCGCACCCTCCTGTGGGGCTGGGCGGGCGAGTCCCTGCCCCCGGAGTCGATCGAGGTCCTCCAGGGGCTCAGAGAGGCGCTCAGGGACGATGCCGGGCTCGCCGGGAAGCTCGCCGAGTTGATCACCGCCGTGGAACTCGACGCCACGCGCGCGCGGGTCGACGCGCTGCTCGCGGCCGGAAAGCATCCCGAGCCGAGCGGGGAGTGGCCGGCCATTCCGTGGCCGCCGGTGTAGCTGCACGGCGAGCACCGCCGCGCAAGAGCGCCTTACCGGCCGTCCGCCCTGGTCCGGTTCGTATGCGAAACATCTGTCCGGTTACGCTCATGACATGTATGCCTGGCCCGCTTCTGAGGTCCCCGCCCTGCCCGGCAAGGGCCGCGACCTCCGGATCCACGACACCGCGACCGGCGGTCTGGTCACCCCCGACACCGGTCCCGTCGCCCGTCTCTACGTATGCGGCATCACGCCGTACGACGCCACCCACATGGGGCACGCGGCGACCTACAACGCGTTCGACCTCGTGCAGCGCGTGTGGCTCGACACCAAGCGCCAGGTTCACTACGTCCAGAACGTGACCGACGTCGACGACCCGCTCCTGGAGCGCGCCGAGCGCGACGGCGTCGACTGGGTGGCCCTCGCCGAGAAGGAGACGGCGCTCTTCCGCGAGGACATGACCGCCCTGCGCATGCTGCCCCCGAAGCACTACATCGGCGCGGTCGAGGCGATACCCGGCATCGTGCCGCTCGTCGAGCGCCTCAGGGAGGCCGGAGCCGCCTACGAACTCGACGGCGACATCTACTTCTCCGTCGGCTCCGACCCCAACTTCGGCAAGGTCTCGAACCTCGACGCCGCCGCGATGCGCCTGCTGTCCGCCGAGCGCGGCGGCGACCCGGACCGCCCGGGCAAGAAGAACCCGCTCGACCCGATGCTCTGGATGGCTGCCCGCGAGGGCGAACCGAGCTGGGACGGCGGCTCGCTCGGCCGGGGGCGCCCCGGCTGGCACATCGAGTGTGTGGCCATCGCCCTGGACCACCTCGGCATGGGCTTCGACGTCCAGGGCGGCGGCTCCGACCTCGCCTTCCCGCACCACGAGATGGGCGCCTCGCACGCCCAGGTGCTGACCGGCGAGTTCCCCATGGCCAAGGCGTACGTCCACGTCGGCATGGTCGCCCTGGACGGCGAGAAGATGTCGAAGTCCAAGGGCAACCTGGTCTTCGTCTCGGCGCTGCGCCGCGAGGGCGTCGACCCGGCCGCGATCCGCCTGGCGCTGCTCGCCCACCACTACCGCTCCGACTGGGAGTGGACCGACGGGGTGCTCGCGGACGCGGTCGCCCGGCTCGGCCGCTGGCGTGCCGCCGTCTCCCGTCCCGACGGCCCGTCCGCCCTGAAGCTCGTCGAGGAGATGCGCGAAGCCCTCGCGAACGACCTCGACGCCCCGGCCGCGCTCGCCGCGGTCGACCGCTGGGCCGCGGTCCAGCGGGACCGGGGCGGCAGCGACGAGGGCGCCCCCGGCGTCGTCTCCCGCGCGGTGGACGCCCTGTTGGGCGTGGCCCTCTAGCAACGGCGAACAGAAGCAGGGGCGGTTCCTCTCCGGAGAGAGGAACCGCCCCTGTTTCACGCCCTGTTGAGCGCCAGGATCACTCGTCGGAGGAGTCCTCGTCGTCGGCCTCGGTGTCCGGCCCGGTCCCGGGCTCCGTCTCCGGTTTCGCGGGCCTCGTCGGCTTCGCGCGGCCGGGGTTGTCCCGGAGGTACGACGCGCTGTCGCTGCCGTCCGCCGTGGCGTGCCCACCGGGCGGACTGCCGCCGCCGTCCCTGCGCCGCAGATAGCGCTCGAACTCGCGGGCGATCGCCTCGCCCGACGCCTCCGGCAGCTCCGCGGTGTCGCGGGCCTCCTCCAGCGTCTGGACGTACTCGGCGACCTCGCTGTCCTCGGCGGCCAGCTGGTCCACACCGACCTGCCAGGCGCGCGCGTCCTCGGGCAGCTCGCCCAGCGGGATGCGCACGTCGATCAGGTCCTCCAGGCGGTTCAGCAGCGCCAGGGTGGCCTTCGGGTTGGGCGGCTGCGACACGTAGTGCGGCACCGCCGCCCACAGCGACACGGCCGGTACGCCCGCGTGCGTGCACGCCTCCTGGAGGATGCCGACGATCCCGGTGGGACCCTCGTACTTGGTCTCCTCCAGGTCCATCCGCTGCGCCAGGTCCGCGTCGGACGTGGTCCCGCTGATCGGTACCGGACGTGTGTGCGGGGTGTCACCGAGCAGCGCGCCCAGGATCACCACCAGCTCGACGCCCAGCTCGTGCGCGAAGCCCAGCAGCTCGTTGCAGAACGAGCGCCAGCGCATCGACGGTTCGATACCTCGGACGAGTACGAGATCGCGCGGCTTCTCACCGCCGACCCGGACCACCGACAGACGGGTCGTGGGCCAGGTGATCTTCCGCACCCCGGCGTCCATCCACACCGTGGGCCGGTTCACCTGGAAGTCGTAGTAGTCCTCGGCGTCCAGGGCCGCGAACACCTCGCCCTTCCACTCCCTGTCCAGATGCGCGACCGCGGTGGAGGCGGCGTCGCCGGCGTCGTTCCAGCCCTCGAACGCGGCCACCATCACTGGGTCGATCAGCTCGGGAACCCCCTCCAGCTCGATCACCCAGCGCCTCCTTCCGATCTGCCCTCGCGTACGCCCCAACCTTACGGCGTCCGACGGGGGCGCCCGCAGCCCCCTTGCACGGGGGAGTGACCCCATGCCTGCCCCGTCCGAGCCGGTCGAACACACAAGATCGCCACCCGGTGCGGGCCCGGACCGGGCGGTCACTCCTCCGACGGGTCGGCGGACCCGCCCACTCGTTCACAGGGTCGAACGCAGCCACTGCTCCACGCTCGCGATGTGCACCGTCGCCCACGACCGCGCCGCCTCCGCGTCCCGGTCGCGCAGCGCGCCCAGGATCGCCCGGTGCTCGTGCAGGGTGCGGCTGACCGCGTCCTCCTGGGTCAGCCCGCGCCAGATCCTGGCCCGCGTGGTGGGGCCCGACAGACCGTCGAGGAGCGAGCAGAGCACCGAGTTGCCGGAACTCTGCACGATGCCCCGGTGGAACTCCAGGTCGCAGGCGACCAGTTCCTCCACCGAGGGGGCACCGCCCAGCGCGTCCAACTGGAGGGTGAGTGCGTCGAGTTGCTGCTCGCTGATCCGCAGGGCCGCCATCCCGGTGGCCGCGGGCTCCAGAATGCGCCGCACCGCCAGGAATTCGAGCACCGTGTCGTCGCGGTGGAAGTCCACGACGAAACTCAGCGCCTCCAGCAGGAGTTGGGGATCCAGACTCGTGACGTACGTGCCGTCGCCCTGCCGCACGTCCAGGATGCGGATCAGGGACAGCGCGCGCACGGCCTCCCGCAACGAGTTGCGGGACAGGCCGAGTTCGGCGGCGAGTTCGCTCTCCTTGGGCAGCCGGTCCCCGGGACGCAGCGCGCCGGAGACGATCATTCCCTTGATTTTCTCGATCGCCTCATCGGTGACTGCCATGACCGGCCTCCCTGTTGCTCAGACATCCGATGTATCAGGCATATTATGGGGGTTCAGTGGGCTGAACGGGAGGGAAATCCACAGCTCAGGCAAGTGATTCGAGCTCCGCGATCACGGATTCCTCGTCCAGCGTGCCCAGGGTCCGGTTCCGCATCAGCACCCGGCCGTCCACCACCGTGTCCCGCACATCCGCCGAGTGCGCCGCGTACGCGAGCGTCGACCACGGGTCGTGCAGGGGCCGCAGATGCGGAGCCCCCAGGTCGAGCACGATCAGGTCGGCCCGCTTGCCGACCTCCAGAGACCCCAGGTGCTCCCCGAGCCCCAGCGCCCGCGCGCCCTCGATCGTCGCCATCCGTACGGCCTGCTCGGCGCCCACCGCCGTCGGGTCCCCACTGGCCTTGTGCACCAACGCCGCCTGTCGTACGGTGCCCAGCAGGTCCAGCGTGTTCGAGCTGACGGCCCCGTCCGTGCCCAGCCCGACAGTGACACCCGCGCTGAGCAGCCGCGGCACCGGCGCGATCCCGCAGCCCAACTTCAGGTTGGAGACCGGGCAGTGGGCCACCGAGGTGCCCGTGCGGGCCAGCGCCGCGATCTCCGGGCCGGTCAGGTCCACGGCGTGCGCGAGCAGCAGATCGGGACCCAGCAGCCCCAGCGAGTCGAGCAACTCCACAGGCCGCTTGCCGTACTTGACCTCGACGGTGGCGACCTCGGTCGCGTTCTCCGCCGCGTGGATGTGCAGCAGCGCCCCGAACTCTCTTGCCAGGGCGGCGATTTCGACCAACTGGTCGGGGGAGAGGGTGTAGGTCGAGTGCGCGAACAGGACCGGCCGCCGACCGGGGCGTGCCGCACCCCGCGCCACCAAGTCCCTGCGCGCCCAGTCGAGTCGGTCCTCATAGGGCATACCGTCCGGCGGCTCCGGTACGTCCATGAAGGTCGGCCCGGAGTGCAGCCGCCAGCCCGCCTCACGGGCCGCCTGCTCGGCCGCCTCGTGGAACCAGTACATGTCGAGGGCGGAGGTCACCCCGGCCCGCACACTCTCCGCCACCGCGAGCCGCACCGCCGCCGCCACGTTCTTCGGCGCCAGCAGCTCGGCCTCCCACTTCAACACCCGCTCCAGGAAGCCCTGGAGAGTCACGTCGTCGGCGCGACCGCGCAACAGCGTCATCGCGAGGTGCGTGTGCGTGTTGATGAGCCCGGGCAGGACCAGACAGCCCTCGGCGTCGATCGACTCCGCAGCCGTGAACCGTGCCTTCAGCTCCTCGGCGGGTCCTACGGCGACGATCTCGCCCTCGTGGACGGCGACCGCCCCGTCCCGTACGACAGTTCCGGCCTCGTCGACGGTCAGGACATCCCCGCCGTGCACCAACAGGTCGATGCTCACGCCTCGTTCCCTTCCGCCAGCAGCCGCAGTGCCTCCAGCGAGACCACCGCACCGCGCTCGACACCGGCCGCGACGACCTCCCGGTGCGGGTCGTACCCGCCGGTGGCTTCTTCGTCGACGAGCTCATCGGCGTTGGCACCGTCGATGACCAGCACCCCGCCCGCGACCAGCCCGCGCAGCGAAGCCGTCACCAGCAGCGCCGACAGCTCCATCTCGATCGCCGCGAGCCCGGCGCCGTCGTAGGAGAAGAGGGGGAGGAGACCGGGCTGGAAGGCCGCCCGGGTCCACACGATCCCTCGGTGGTGCGGGGCGCCGGCCTCGCGGGCCGCGCGCTGGAGGGCGAGGACCGCCTCGGGCGCGGCGACCGCCGGGTACTCCGGCGGCAGCAACTGCTGCGTGACACCGTCGTCCCGTACGGCCGCCTCCGCGATGACGAGGTCGCCGTCGCCGATGCCGGGCTTCATCGCGCCCGCCGTGCCGAAGCGAAGGAAGGTGCGGACCCCCGCCTCCGCCAGTTCCTGGAACAGCAGGATCGCGCCCGGTCCGCCCACCCCGTGCGAGGCGACGGTGACCGGCAGGCCCTTCCAACTCCCGCTGAACACACGGTATTCGCGGTGGTACGACACCTCCTCGGCGCCGTCGAGCAGCGCGGCGACGGCCGCGGCACGCGCCGGGTCGCCGACGACGACCGCGTGGGCCGGCAGGCCGGTGCGCGGTATTCGGGTGATGGGCAGCAGGTCCTGCGTCATGTGGTGGCTCCGGAGGGGGAGTTGGCGGTACGGCGACGGCGGCGGGCCGTCGAGAGGAAGAGGGCGACGAGCGTCACGACGTAGGGCGCGGCGTCGGTGGCCTGTTGGGGCAGGCCGACGCCCTGGAGGCGGAAGCCGGCGGCCTCGGCGAGACCGAACAGCAGCGCGGCGAGCAGCACGCCGACCGGTGCCGCGCGGCCGAGCATCACCGCGACCACGGCGATCCAGCCCCGGCCGGCCGTCATGTTCTCGGAGAACAACGTGACGTTGCCGAGCGCGAGTTGGGCCCCCGCGAGCCCGCACAGCACACCGGAGATCAGCACGGCCGCGTACTTGTACTTGGCCGGGCTCACCCCGAGCGTCGCCGCCGCGTCCGGTGCCTCACCGACCCCGCGCAGCCGCAGCCCCCACACACTCCGGGACAGCAGCACCGCGGCCACCGCGACCGCGACGAACGCCAGATACGCGAGGGGAGTGAAGCCACCGATCAACGGCAGCCCGGCGAGTGACGGATCGTCGAAAGTGCCCTGCACACCGAAGACCGTACGCAGGAGGAAGCTGGTCAGGCCAACTGCCAGGAGATTCATGGCGATTCCGAGAACGACCGCGTCCCCGCGCAGAGTTACCGCACCCACGGCCAGGATCAGCGAATACGCGGCTGCCGCGAGGGCGGCGGCGAGCACGCCGAGCCAGGCGCTGCCCGTGAACCAACTCGTGGCCAC
This sequence comes from Streptomyces sp. NPDC001100, assembly GCF_053598575.1. Classification (NCBI taxonomy): domain Bacteria; kingdom Bacillati; phylum Actinomycetota; class Actinomycetes; order Kitasatosporales; family Streptomycetaceae; genus Streptomyces; species Streptomyces sp. NPDC001100. Next base: position 42,121 of record NZ_JBSFKO010000015.1, on the reverse strand, counting down.
GGAAGTGAAGCAGCCCATCAGCATCATGCCTTCGAGGCCGATGTTGAAGACCCCCGCCCGCTCGCACAGGGCACCGCCGAGCGCGGCCAGCAGGATCGGGGTCAGCGCGCGCAGCGCCGACATCAGCAGATCGGAGTCGAAGAACATCACGCGGCCCCGCTTTCCTGAGTACGCCTGGTGAACCACTTGGTCGGGAAGCGGAGTCGGGCCGCGAGGAACACGATCACGATGGCCTGGAGCACCTGCGTCAGCTCGCGCGGCACCTCGGTCGTGCGCTCCATCGCCAGGCCGCCGACCGCCAGGACGGCGAAGAAGAAGGAGGCGACGACCGTGCCGAGCGGGGCCGCGGCTGCGAGCAGGGCCGCCGTAAGTCCCGTCCAGGTGTAGCCGGGTGCGGTGAGCGAGCCGTCGACGAAGCGGTACGGGAAGCTCAACACCCCTATGGCGCCCACGAGTCCGGCCAGCGCGCCGGACACGGACATCAACTTGAGGGTCAGGCCCCGGCGTTCGACGCCCGCGTAGGCGGCGAAACGGGAGTTGAGGCCGGTCATCCGGATCTCGTAGCCGAAGGCCGTGCGCCTATCGGTGAACCAGTACGCGGCTGCCGCCAGCACCACCAGGACGAGCCCGACGGTGACCGTCGAGTCGCCGAACGCGGGCAGCGCCACGCCGTCCGGCATCGCGCGGGTCTGGGGGAGGCTGGAGCCGGGTTCCTTGAGCGGGTAGCGCGCCAGGTAGGAGGCCAGCGACACCGCCGGGTAGCTCAGCAGCAGGCTGCTGACCAGCAGCGGGACACCGAGGCGGTTCTCGCACAGGGCGGCGAGGGCGGCGTACGCGGCGCCCACGGCCATACCCGCGAACAGCGCGAGTACGACGGTGAGGGGCGCCGGCAGCGGGGAGTAGAGGCCGGTCACGGCCGCCGTGATGCCGCCGAGGACCATCTGGCCGTCGCCGCCGAGGTTGATCAGCCCGGCGCGCAGCGGGATCGCCAGCGCGAGCGCCATGCCGAGCACGCTGGTGCCGGTGCTCAGCGTGGAGCCGATGCCGTCGCCGCCGAGCGAGCCGGTGAGGACCGCGCTGTAGGCGGTGAGCGGGTCCGCGCCCGTGCCGACCAGGAACAGCGCGCCGATGACCAGGCCCGCGAGCACGGAGAAGGTGACGGGGGAGCGCAGGGCGCCCGATATACGTGTGAGTGTCATGTCAGTCGACGGCCTCCGTCGGCGCCACGGCCCCGCCCGCCATGGCGAGCCCCAGCGCGCGTTCGTCGGCCTCGTCCTTCGTGTACGTCGCAGTGACCCGGCCCTCGTACATGACCAGGACCCGGTCCGCGAGGCCCCGGATCTCGCTCAGTTCGGCGGAGACGAGGAGGACGGCGTGACCGGCGTCGCGGTGGGCGACGATCTGGTCGTGGATGTTCTGGATGGCGCCGATGTCGACCCCGCGAGTGGGTTGCTCAACGAGCAACAGCGGTGCCTCGTGGGCGAGTTCGCGGCCGATCAGCAGCTTCTGCAGATTGCCGCCGGACAGTGCGGAGGCGGGCACCTCCGGGGTGGCCGCCTTGATGCCGAAGCGCTCGATCAGCCGTCCGGCATGGGCGCGTACGGACGCGGGCGGCAGAAGTCCCCTGGTGGAGAGGGACGTTCGGTGGTGGCCCATCGCGAGGTTGTCCGCGACGCTGGCCGCCGGCGCCGTACCGACCGCGTGCCGGTCCTCGGGGACGTAGGCGAGGCCCTGTGCCCGGCGCTCGGTGGCCGAGACGTGGGTGATGTCCCGCCCCTTGAGACGTACCTGTCCGGAGGCGACCGGCCGTAGCCCGGCCAGTGCCTCGATCAGCTCGCTCTGGCCGTTGCCCGCCACGCCCGCGATCCCGACGATCTCCCCGGCACGGACGGTGAGTCCCACATCGTGGACGGAGTCCGTGGTGAGGTTCTTCACGTCGAGGATCACGTCACCGGGTGTTCCGGGCGCGTGCACGCGGTCCAGTTCGACCGCGCGGCCGGTCATCGCGGCGGCGATCTCGTCGGCCGAGGTGTCCGCGGTGACCAGGCGGGCGACCACTCGGCCGTCCCGCAGCACGGTCACGTTGTCGCTGCCATCGAGGACCTCGCGCAGCTTGTGGGTGACAAGGATCACCGTACGACCCTGCGCGGCCAGCGACTTGAGGACCGCGAACAGGGCGTCCGCCTCGGCGGGTGTGAGCACGGCGGTCGGTTCGTCGAGGATCAGCGTGCGGGCGCCCCGGTGCAGGAGCTTCAGGATCTCCACGCGCTGGCGCAGGCCGACCGGCAGGTCGCCGACCCGGGCGTCCGGATCGACGGCGAGGCCGTGCTCCTCGGCCAGCTCACGCACCCGGTGGCGGGCGGCGGTCCGGTCCACCAGGCCGAAGCGGCGCGGCTCGGCGGCGTAGACGACGTTCTCGGCGACCGTCAGCGAGTCGAACAGTTTGAAGCTCTGGTGGACCATGCCGAGCCCGGCGGCCATGGCGGCGCTCGGGTCGCCGAAGGTCACCTCGCGGCCGTCGATCCGGAGGGAGCCCGCGTCGGCGCGCTCCATGCCGTAGAGGATCGACATGAGGGTGGACTTGCCGGCGCCGTTCTCGCCCATCAGGGCGTGGATCTCGCCGCGTCCGACGGTCAGGTCGACGTCGTCGTTGGCGAGCGTGCCGGGGAAGCGTTTGGTGATTCCCCGGAGCTCGACCGCTGGGTCAACTGGCGGCGGGGTCATCGACCTTGAGCTCTCCGGAGACGATCTGGTCGCGCAGCGCCTTGACCTTCGCGAGGACGTCCTTGTGCTGGGCGATCACGCACTTCGACGAGTCGACGCCCGCCTCCAGACCGGTGAGGCTGATGCCGCCCTCCTTCAGGCCGTACGACACCGAGGTGCCCGTCCTGCCCGCGAGGACCTGCTCGACGCCCTTCTCGACGGCGACGTCCGTCTTCTTGATCACGTTGTCGACGACCGTCCCGGGGGAGGAGACGCACTGGTTGACGTCGACGCCGTACGCGAACGCGCCCTTGGCCTTCGCGGCCTCGAACACGCCGTAGTTGCCGGCCGCCGCTGCCGCCATGATCTGGTCGGTGCCCTTGGAGAGCAGGGAGTTGGCCTGCTCCTTGGCGCGCGCCGAGTCGTCGAACGGGGACTGGCCGCCGACGAAGCGCGTCGACGCGGAGGTCTTGGCGGCGACCTTCTTGGCACCGGCCGCGAACGGGTCGCTGTAGCGCCGGAATTGGGGAGTGTCGAGCACGTCCACCGCTCCGACCTTGCCGCTCTTGCTGAGCAACCCGGCCTCGGCGCCCGCGAGATAGACACCCTCGTGCTCACGGAAGACCGCGCAGGTGACATTGCTGAACGTCTTGGTGGTGCACGCGTCGATCATCAGGAACTGCTGCTTGGGGTGCGCCTTGGCCTGCTGCGCGACGATGTCGGCGAACTCGAAGCCGACCAGCACGATCACGTTCGGGCCCGCGTCCACGGCGGCCTGCACGTTCTGCTGCTGGGACGCGGTGTCCGTGGACTCGTAGACCTTCTCGGTCCCGTTGTGCGTCTTCGCGGCGGCCTTCACACCGGTGACGGCGAGCTTCAGGAACTCGTTCTGCCCGACCGCGTCCGGCGTGACCAGCGTGAACGACTTCCCGCTGCTGCCGCTCGCGCTGTCCGAGGCGTCGGTCTTGGCGGCGGCGTTGCAGGCGCTGGCGGCGGTGACCATGAGCGTGGTGGTGGCGACGAGCTGCAGGGTGCGACGTGATCTGCGGAGCATGGGGACCTTCCGGGGTACGGCAAGGCACGCTCCGGCGGGAGCGCGTGCGACCAGATGGTGAGACAAGGGGAGACGAGGGGTGGACGCGAGAGGGACAGGTCAGCGTCGACAGCAGTCGCTCGCGCAGCGGCCGTGATCGAGGAAACGGCGCATGGTGAGCAGCACGCGTCCTCCTTCGTCTCGGCCTTCGGGCTGCGGGTGCTGGACTTTAACATTCGTTTTGAGACACCTGCTCGACTGTCTCGAACTGTGGTTCTTCGAGGTCATGTACGGTGTCCGACACCATCGGAACAGCAGGAGTGTCCCGTTATGCCCCAGGAATTGCGCGCGGTCGACTGGACGGGCGGCGGCCTCGCGCTCATCGACCAGACCCTGCTCCCGCACCGCCACGAGACGATGACTGTCCACGATGTGGACACCCTGGTCGACGCGATCCAGCGTCTCGTCGTGCGCGGGGCGCCCGCGATCGGGGCGGCCGGCGCGTACGGTGTCGCGCTCGCGATCATCGAGGGCGAGCGGGAGGGCTGGACCGAGGCCGAGGTGCGCGCGGCGGTCGCCCGGGTCCGCGAGGCCCGGCCCACCGCGGTCAACCTCATGGCGGGCGTGGACCGGGTCATGACCCGCTTCGCCGAAGGCCTCGACGCGGTGCTGGAAGAAGCCGCCGCCGTGCAGCGCGAGGACGTCGCGGGCAACCGCGCGATGGGCGCGTTCGGCGCGGACTGGCTGGTCCAGAAGGTGGGCGTGGAGCGGCCGTTGAGGCTCCTGACGCACTGCAACACGGGCGCGCTGGCCACGGCCGGATGGGGCACCGCGCTCGGCGTCATCCGTGAACTGCACGCGCGTGGGCTGGTGGAGGTCGTCTACGCCGACGAGACACGCCCCCTGCTCCAGGGATCACGCCTGACCGCCTGGGAGTTGGTCCAGGAGGGCATCCCGCACTACGTCCAGGCCGACGGCGCCGCCGCCGGCACCATCCTGCGCGGCGAGGTCGACGCGGCGATCGTCGGGGCCGACCGCATCGCGGCCAACGGAGACACCGCGAACAAGGTCGGCACGGTCGGCGTCGCCCTGGCCTGCGCGGACGCCGGCATCCCGTTCCTGGTGGCGGCCCCGACCACCACGGTCGACCTCGCCACCAAGACCGGCGACGAGATCCACATCGAACTCCGCGGCGAGGCCGAGGTGTTGGAGTGGGCCGGGGTACGCACGGCTCCCGCCGGGTCGCGCGGCCACAACCCCGCCTTCGACGTGACCCCGGGCCGCTTGGTGACCGGACTGGTCACGGAGCGGGGCGTGTTGGAGGTGTCGGCCGGTGAACTCCCCGGAGACCGGCTGAGGTAAGGGTGTGGGTGGCGGAGAGGGGCGTCGGCCCGGCGGTGTCGCGGGCCAGGCGGTTCAGCCCGTGAGGGCGTCGAGCCAGCCGGTCAGCAGACGGTTGACCTCCCCGGGGCGTTCCTGCTGGATCCAGTGGCCGCAGCCGTCCAGGAGATGGGAGGCGGTCAGGCCGGGGAGCGTGGTGGGGAAGTCGGCGATCGCGTCGGACATCCAGGTGGTGGAGGCGTCCAGGGTGCCGCCGATGAACAGGGACGGTTGCTTGATCGGGGCTCCGCGGTGCGGGGCGAGGTCCTCCCAGTCGCGGTCCGTGCTGCGGTAGCGGTTGAGGGCGCCGGTCAGGCCGGTGCGCTCGAACTCCCCGGCGTAGACGTCGAGTTCGTCCTCGGTCAGCCAGGCCGGGAGGACACCTGTGGGGAAGCGGTCGCGCAGCAGGCCGCCGCGGGCGACGAAGTGCGGGTCGGGCTCGCCCCGGGCGGGCATGGTGTCGGCGGACAGGGCCGCGTAGAAGCCGGCGAGCCAGCCCCGGACATCACGTTCGATCTCCGCCTCGGCGCGGCGGGGCTCCTGGAAGTAGGAGACGTAGAACTCCTGATCGGGGCCGCCCGATCGTGCCGAACACCTCCGTGGGGCGGGGCCCGCCGGGCGGTGCGTAGGGGACGCTCAGCAGGCCGACCGCGCGGAAGACCTCGGGATGGAGCAGGGCGGAGGCGGCGGCGATGCCGGAGCCCCAGTCGTGGCCGACGACCACCGCGCTCTCCTCGCCGAGGGCGCGCACGACGGCGACGTTGTCCGCGACCAGGTCGAGCATCCGGTAGGCGTCGGTCGCCGCGGGCCTGGCGGAGCGGCCGTAGCCGCGTACGTCGATCGCCGCCGCCCGGTAGCCGGCCGTGGAGAGGGCCGGGAGCTGTCGGCGCCAGGAGTACCAGGACTCGGGGAAGCCGTGCACGAGCAGGACCAGCGGGCCGGTGCCCTGTTCAACCAGGTGAATGCGCCCGACCGGCCCCTCGACGGTGCGGTGGCGGAGGGCGGAGGGCGGCTCGGACTGCATGGGCGTCTCCTCGGTGCGCTGGTGGTCACGGGTACCCGTCGATCATGCGGCGCGAGGACCGTCCGAGGCGACAAGCGTTGCCAATCTGGCAAACTTGCAGGACAGGGCGGTGGAGCACGGTGTTCGGGAGGTGCGGGGGCGGTGGCAGGCGACGACGTGTCCGAGACGCTGGCGGCGATGGGTCCCCGGCTGCGTGCCGCACGCGAGCGTCGCGGCGCCACGCTCACCGGCGTCAGCCGTGCGACCGGCATCTCGCCGAGCACGCTGTCGCGGATCGAGACCGGCCGGCGCAAGCCCACCCTGGAGGTGGTCCTGCAACTGGCCAAGGAGTACGGCGTCTCCCTGGACGAGCTGGCCGGCACCGCGCCCGCGGCCGAGCGCCGCACCTCGGTGCCGCTGAGCTTCGGCGACGACAAGGCGGTCCTGCCGCTGACCCGCTACGTCGGCGGGCTGCACGCCCACAAGCACGTCCTGCCCGCCGTCGAGGAACCGCCGGCGCGCCCGCGGCAGGTCTCGCACGACGGCTACGAGTGGCTGTGCGTCCTGTACGGGCGGCTGTGGCTCGCGCTCGGCGACCAGGATCTCGTCCTGACGGCCGGGGACATGGCCGAGTTCGACACCCGCACCCCGCACGGGGTCGCGAACGTCGGCTCCGGTGGGCCGGTCGAGTACCTGATCATGTTCGGGCCGCAGGGAGAGCGCCTGCGACCGCGCACGTCCCCGGCGTCGTTCAGCGCTGGGTGAGCTCCAACTCCAGCAGCCATTCCACGACTTCGGTGTGATGCCGGGCCTGACGCGGGTCGGCACCCCACACATAGAGCCCGTGCCCGGCCACCACCACCGCCGGCATCCTCGGGTCCCGAGCCGCCTCCAGCCGATCCCCGAGCACCTTCATGTCCTGGCTGTTGGCGATGACAGGCAAGGTCACCTCGACATCGTGTGCAGGCTGGCCGACGCCCTTGAGCATCTCGACGTCCTTGAACACGATCCCGCCCGGCTCACGACGACCCATCGCGACGGACGCCACGGTGTGTACGTGGACCACCGCACCGGCGCCGGTCAACGCGGCGACGCGGGCGTGCAGTTCGGCCTCGGCGGACGGCTTGCCGCCCTGTACGGCGGTGCCGTTCCCGTCCACCAACACCACGTCCGCGGGCGTCAGTTCACCCTTGTCGTGTCCGCTCGCCGTCACGGCCAGCCGCAGCGGGTCCCGGGACAGGACCACGGACAGGTTCCCGGAGGTCCCCCGCATCCAGCCGAACGAGGCGAAACGGGCGGACTCGACGGCGAGTACCGCGCCGGCCTCCTCCAGGTCGAATGTGGTGGTCACGTGGTGCTCCTTGAACTGGTGATGCCGATCTCGTCGAACGCCCCCGCCTGCGGGTGGTCGCCGACGCCTTGCTCGAAGTACGGCTCTCCCGGCCGCCGTACCCCCACGGCGTGCCAGCCCGCGGCCACGGCCGCGTCCAGTTCGCCGGGCCGGTCGGAGAGGAAGAGCAGCCGGGACGGCTCGACACCGGTCGCCGCCGCGATACGGCGGTACGACTCCGGCTCCTGCTTGGGACCGGCGTTCTCCGTGTCGTAGAGACCGGAGACGAGGGGGAGGAGGTCGCCCTCCGGGCTCGATGTGAACCACGCGCGCTGCGCGGCCACCGAGCCGGACGAGTAGACGTACAGCCGAAGTCCCGCCGTGTGCCAGGCGCGCAGGGCCGGTACGACGTCGTCGTAGAAGTGCGAGACGAGGTCGCCGCGTGCGAAGCCCTCGGACCAGATGATGCCCTGGAGGGTCTTCAGGGGCGTGGCCTTGCGGTCCTCGTCGAGCCAGGAGTTGAGGGTCTTCTCGATCTGTACGGCGTCGGCGTCCGGGGTGTCCGTCAGCTCGCGGACCTGTGCGATCGCCCGGGACACGGCCGGGTCCTCGGCCCGCTCGGTGAGCAGGGCGGCGAAGCGCGAGCGCGAGTACGGGTACAGCACGTCGACGACGAAGCCCGTGGCGCTCGTGGTGCCCTCGATGTCGAGAACCACGGCGTCCACGTCGTACGGCAGGGTCACGCGGCGGCCTTGTCCTGCTGGTAGCCCGCGTCGATCGTGTCGTAGTCGGGGAAGCGCGAGGCGATGGTCGAGCCGGTGAAGTTGCCGACCCAGCCGTCCTCCTCGTGGAAGAAGCGGATCGCGGTGAAGGCGGGCTTGGTGCCCATGTCGAACCAGTGGGTGGTGCCGCGCGGCACGCCCAGCAGGTCGCCCTTCTCGCAGTAGACGGCGTGCACTTCGCCGTTCACGTGCAGGTAGAAGATGCCGGAGCCGGAGACGAAGAAGCGGACCTCGTCATCGTCGTCGTGCGTGTGCTCCTGGAGGAACTTCGCGCGGGCGCCGGCCGCCTTGGCCGGGTACTCCGGGTCGTCGCCGGGGTGCAGACCGAGGACGTCGACGGTGGTGAAGCCCTCCTCGGCGTTCAGCTTGTCGATCTCCGGGCCGTAGGCGGCGAAGACGGTGTCGCTGTCCGCGTCGGCCGGAACGTCCTCGCGGATCGGCCACTGCTCGTAGCGCACGCCGAGGGGCGCGAGCGCGGCGGCGATCTCGACGGGGTCGGCGGTACGGCGTACGAGGTTCTCGGGACCGGACTCGGGCCAGGTGGTGAGCAGGGTCATGGGAACAACTCCGAAAAAAGTGGGCGTGATGTCCGGATACCGAGACGAACACCGGACCGGTGGGAGGCGGAAAGCGGCTACTGCGCGGCCCGTGGTACTGGGTCGGGACCGGTTATGTGATGGTAACCGCCGCCGGTGAACAGGCCTGATGTGACGTAGTCGTTGTCTCACCAGCTGAGAAACCGCTTCCATCCCTTTGACCAATGGCTGAAAACATTCTCATGATCTCCCTATGAAGACGCTGCTGCTCGTGCGGCGGCTGTACGTGGACTTGCTCCGGTCGACCACAGCCAGCTGTCGCTGACCACATCCGGAGCCCCGCGAGCCTTTCGTGCCGCGGTCCACCACCCGTTCGCGGTGGCTGATTCCTTTTCCCGTGCTCCGGGTCACGCACGCCCGTCCTTCATCCCTTCTGCATCACCTTGCACCTGGAGCCCCTCATGTCCCGCACCCGTGTCCCCCTCGCCGCGCTCTCGCTGGCCTCCGCCTCGGCCCTGCTCCTCGCGGGCTGCTCCCAGTCCGGCGACGCGTCGAAGAGCACCGCCGACACCGCCGCCTCGGCCTCGGCCGCCAGGGGCAAGAAGCCGGCCCCCTTCAGCAAGGGCACGGTCAAGATCGCCCTCGTACGGCAGAGCGGCGCCGGCGACTACTTCGAGCAGTGGGGCAACGGCGCCAAGGCGCAGGCCAAGGCGCTCGGCGTCGACCTGACCGTGTACGACGCCCAGGCCGACAACGCCAAGCAGGCCACCGACCTGTCCTCCGCCATCAACTCCGGCGCGCAGGCGATCATCATCGACCACGGCTTCCCGTCCACGATCCAGCCCGAGATCGACCAGGCGGTGAAGAAGGGCATCAAGGTCGTCGTCTACGACGTCGACCAGACCAACAAGTCCGTGATCGGCACCGAGCAGGACGACGCCAGCATGGCGCAGGCCGTCCTCGACGTGATGGCCAAGACGGTCGGCAAGAACGCCAAGGTCGGCTACGTCAACGTGGCCGGCTACGCGGCCCTCGACAAGCGCAACACCGTCTGGGCGAAGGAGGTCGCCGCCCAGGGCTGGAAGCAGCAGTTCAAGGTCGGCAAGGTCACCGACTCCACGGCCACCGACAACGTTCCCCTGGTCTCCGCCGCGCTCACCCAGCACTCCGACGTGGTGGGCGTCTTCGCCCCCTACGACGAACTCGCCAAGGGCACCGTCCTCGCCGTCCAGAACAAGAAGCTCCAGAGCAAGGTGAAGGTGTTCGGCGCGGACGTCTCCAACGCCGACATCCAGAACATGACCGCCGCGGGCAGCCCGTGGGTCGCCACCGCCGGCACCGACCCGTCCGCCGTCGGCGCGGCCGTCGTCCGTACGGCGGCACTGGAGTTGGCCGGTCAGCTGAACAAGACCTCGGTCGACTTCCCGGCCGTCGCCATCACCCAGGACTTCCTGCGCAAGAACAAGATCGAGAACATGGACCAGCTCCGCGCGGCCCTGCCCGCCCTGAACCTCTCCAAGGTGAGCACCGCCGACTGGATCCCCAATGTCGCCCACTGACACGGCAGTTGACCCCGCGGTCTCGCTCCGCGACGTCAGTATGGCCTTCGGCGGCAAGACGGTGCTCGCCTCCGTCTCGCTCGACATCGCACCGGGCAGCGTGGTCGCGCTGCTCGGCGCGAACGGCGCCGGCAAGTCCACGCTGATCAAGATCCTGTCGGGCGTGCACACGGACCACGGCGGGGAGGTGCGGGTCGCCGGGGAACCCGCAGCTCTCCAGTCCCCGTCCGCCGCCCGGCAGTTGGGCATCCAGACGGTCCACCAGCGGATCGGCGAGGGCATCGTGCCCGGCCTCTCCGTCGCCGAGAACCTGGTCTTCGAGGAACTGGCCCGGCGCCGCGGCAACCCGTTCCTCAACGGCCGCCGCGTCCTGGCCCGCGCCCGTGAGATCCAGGCAGCGCTGGAACTCGACTGGAGCGACGCCGTGTTGCGCCGGGACGTCACCGAACTCGGCATCTCCGACCGCCAGTTGCTCATCCTGGCTCGCGCCCTCGCCACCCGCCCCCGGCTGCTCGTCCTCGACGAACCGACCTCCGCCCTCTCCGCCGCCGAGGCGCAACGGCTCTTCGCCCTCGTCGAGAAGATGCGCGACGACGGCATCGCGGTCCTCTACGTCTCCCACCGCCTCGGCGAGATCGACGCCCTCGCCGACCGCCTGGTCGTCCTGCGGGACGGCGGTCTCACCGACGACCAGGTCAAGCCCTTCGACTGGGACAGCGCCCTGCGCGCGATGCTCGCCCAGGCCCATGAGGTGACGACGGCCCGCCCGCAGCACTCGGGCGAGCACGGAGACGCCGTCCTCGCCCTGCGCGGCGTCCACCTCTTCGAGGGACGGGTACCCCTGGACCTCGACCTCCGCGCCGGTGAAGTCACCGGCGTCGTAGGCCTGTTGGGCGCGGGCAAGACGGAACTCGCCCGCGGCCTGTTCGGCGCCGAGCCCTTCACCACCGGCACGGTCACGCTCGACGGCAAGCCCTACACGCCCCGCCGCCCGGCCGACGCGATCCGCGCCGGCGTCCACCTCGTCCCCGAGGACCGGCACGCCGACGCGCTCGTCCCCGGCTGGTCGCTGGCGCAGAACGTCTCGCTGCCGTTCCTCAAGTCCCTGTCCCGGGGCGGGCTCGTGAACACGGCGAAGGAGGACGCCCTCGGCCGAGAGACGATCACCGCCCTCGGCGTCGTCGCCCGCGACGAGCACAGCACGGTGGAGGAACTCTCCGGCGGCAACCAGCAGAAGGTCGTCGTCGGCCGCTGGCTGGCCCACACCCCACGTGTCCTCATCCTGGACGAACCATTCCGAGGCGTGGACATCGGCGCCCGCCGCGACATCGGCCGCCGCGCCCGCGCGCTGGCCGCCGAGGGAGCGGCCGTCCTGGTCCTCTCCGCCGACGTGGACGAGGTCCTGGAGACCGCCGACCGGGTCGTGGTGCTGTCGGCCGGTGAAGTGCATCTCGACGCCTACGGCGAAGACGCGGAACGCGACCGCGTGATCCAGACCATCTCGGCGTCCGTGTGACCCCGGCCCACTCAGGAAGTACGCCATGACCACCACCCAGAGCCCCGAGACCGCACCGAAGGCCGCGGCCCCGCCCGCCGTCTCCACCGCCGTGCTCGTCCAGAACGCCGTCATCAAGTACGGCTTCATCTTCGTCACGGTCGTGCTCTTCCTGTACTTCGCGCTGACCGAGGGCTCCTTCCGCGAGTCGGCGACCCTCCTGGACACCCTCCGGTACGTCTCCGTCGCCGCGATCCTCGGCCTCGGCGTCACCCTCACCATGGCCGTCGGCGGAATGGACATGTCCGTCGGCGCGGTCGCCGGGCTCGGTGTCACCGTCGCCGCGAAGACGATGGTGACGTACAACCAGGTCGGCACGGTCGCGATCCTCGCCGTCATCGCGGCGGGCGCGCTCGCCGGACTCCTCAACGCGCTGCTGATCGTCGTCATGAAGATCCCGGACATGCTCGCCACCCTCGGCACCATGTTCGTCATCCAGGGCACCAAGCTCATCCTGGTCGACGGCCAGTCCATCTCCGCCGGCATGACCCAGTCCGACGGCACCACCGCCCCCGGCAAGTTCACCGCCGGTTTCCTCCGCATCGACCGCGGCACGCTCCTCGGCATCCCCATCTCGGTGGTGATCTTCGGCGCGCTGACCGTCGTCGCCTGGGTGTTCCTGGCCCGCACCCGCTGGGGCCGCGTCCTCTACGCCATCGGCGCCAACCCGGAGGCCTCGCGCCTGGCGGGCATCCGCGTCGGCGCGTACCGGGCCCTCGCCTACGTCCTCTCCGGCGTCCTCGCCTCCATCGGCGGCCTGATCCTGGCGTCCCGCATCGGCCAGGGAGACGTGAGCGCCGGCACGTCACAGCTCCTGGAGGCGGTCGCCGTCGCGCTCGTCGGCACCTCGGTCCTCGGCCGGGGCCGCCCGAACGTCTGGGGCACGGCGTTGGGAGCCGTCCTCATCGGCATCATCACCACCGGTCTGACCATCAAGGGCCTGCCCTACTACACCCAGGACGTCGTCGAGGGCGCGGTCCTCATCCTCGCCCTGGTCTTCAGCTTCACCCTGTCCAAGCGCCGCACCGTATAAGGAAGTTCGAGGAGTTCGTACGATGGGCTACCGCATCCTGGAGACCGACGACATCCCGGCGTACCTGCACGAGCGCGGCCACTGGGCGGACGTGACCGACATCCACGTCCGCGAGGTGTCGGACGGCAACATGAACCGGGTGTTCCTCGCCTCGAACACCGACGGCAGCCACAGCCTCGCCGTCAAGCAGGCGCTGCCCTGGGTGCGGGTGGCAGGGCCCTCCTGGCCCATGAGCCCCGAGCGCGCCGACGCCGAGGCAAGGGCGTACGAGCAGGTCGCGCGCGTGGCCCCCGACAAGATCCCGGCGATCCACGGCTACGACGCCGACAACTACGCCCTCGTCATGGAGGACATGTCCGACCTGGAGGTCCTGCGCACGGTCCTCAACGAGGGCGCGTCCTACGGTCCGGACACCTCGGCCCGGATCGGCGAGTTCGTCGCCCAACTAGCCTTCGCGACCAGCGACTTCGGCATGGAGTCCGCCGACCGCAAAGCGCTGATCGCGGCCTCGGTGAGCCCCGAGCTGTGCAAGATCACGGAAGACGTGGTGCTGTCCGAGCCGTACATCGAGCACGAACACAACCACTGGCTCCCGGAGTTGACGGACCTGGCCGCCGGGTTCCGCGCGGACGCCCGCCTGCGCACGGAGGTCGCCGATCTCCGGTACACCTTCATGACCAGTGCGCAGGCCCTCCTCCACGGCGACCTGCACACCGGCAGCGTGATGGTCGGCGAGCGTGAAGGCGTCCCGGTGGTACGGGTCTTCGACCCCGAGTTCTCCTTCGTCGGCCCGATCGGCTACGACCTCGGGCTGTACTGGGCCAACGTGCTGGTGTCGGAGGAACGGGCGCGCGCACTGGGCACGTTGACCGACCACGGCGACCAACTCCGCCTCTCCTGGGAGGCGTTCGAGGCCGAGTTCCGCCGCCTGTGGCCGACCCGCGTCGACATCTTCTTCGACGACGCCTACCTCGACCGCCTCCTCTCCCGTGTCTGGACCGACTCCGTCGGCTACGCCGGCACGGAGATCGTCCGCCGCATCATCGGCTTCGCCCACCTGACCGACCTGACGACGCTGCCGGATCCGGTGCCCGCGTCTCGGCGGGCGTTGCTACTGGGCCGTGAACTCATTGTGCGGCGCGGAGAGTTGACGTCACCGGAGGCTGTCCGGATGTTGGTCTGAGTCCGGGTGGGAGCTGTGGGGTACCCCTGCCTGCACCGAGCGATCCTGGGACTCGCGCGGTCGCGACGGGCCGTCCGCCGGAGGACCGGTGACCGCCGGGGTCGTATCGCGGGCCGCCAGGTGCGACTGAAGCCGCTGGTGCCGGAATTCGAAACCCGCGCCGGACTGTCGTAGGACACCACGGCGGTGGGCGTCCTCCAGGAACGTCATCAGGCGCCACGGCATCCGGCCCGTCGCCGCGAGCCAGGCGCGGGCGACGGTGAAGCGACCCCAGGCGCTCAGCGCGAGGGCCGCCGAACCCAGCGGCAGCCACAACTGGGTGCCGATATGGACCAGTCCGCCCCAGTCGCCCGGCAGCGTCACCACCGGTACGCAGACCGCGGCGACCAGCAGCGCGATCATGCCGCCGCGGGTGAAGGACGCCGTACGGTCCGTGCGCAGGGACGAACCGGGGCCGGCCGCGCGCATGACGTCCGACGGGACGCTCAGCGCGCGGTAGACGCCGCACACACAGCCGCCCACGATCCCGACCAGCACCCCGCCTGCCATCAGCGGCGGCAGACAGCGCCGCAGCACGCCCGACGGCGGGCCCGCGGTGAGCCAGCCGCGGGACGGCTCCGGCAGCACGGACCGCATGTTCGCGGCGTATGCCGTCGTGGCCGTGTCGTCCATGAGGTCGAGGTGGACCTCCACCGCGCCGTCGTGCGACTCGAAGACCGTGCGCCGCGCGGTGAAGGGGACGCAGCGGCGGCCGACGAGGAGGGGAATCGCGCAGTCCGGGGGCCGGGTGTCCTCGGGGTAGGCGATCGGCCGGGCCCCGTTGCCGGGGATCAGCAGCGTGCCGTGCAGCTCACGCCCGGTGGCCGCCGTCCGCAGGCCTGGGCGTTCCGTGAAACTCCAGCCGTCGATCGTCCGGTCCGAAAGGGCGGCCGTGGAACCGGACTTGAGCAGGGTCACCCCGGCTGCCGTGAACCCCGCGACCGTGCAAGCCGTGACCCCGATCAGCAGCGCGGCGGCGGTGCCCCGGACCGCGCCCGCCGCGAAACGCCGGGCGACGCGGCCCGCCCGAGCCGGCTGCGCGAGGTCCTGCCCGGCCCGGCGGCCACCGCTCATCAGCAGCGCCGCGCCCGCTCCCGCGCAGGTGATGCCGACCAGCCCGGTCCAGGGGTTGCCGGACCGGCCGGTCACCACCGCGCACGCCAGGCCGAGCCCGCCCAGCAGCAGGACGGCCCCGCAGACTCGGGCCGCCGCGCGCCCCGCGCTGCCGCTCCAGGGCAGCGACAGCGGCACCGGGTGGCGGGACAGTCCGGCGATGCCGAAGAACAGGGTGAACAGGAGGGAGAAGAGGCATCCGCCGAGCAGATCGGGCACCCAGCCGTCCGTCACCGCGCCGAAGCGGAAGCCGAACCGCAGGTCGTCGGCGTAGGCGAAGCCCGCCCACAGCAGCGCGCTCACCCCGGCGGTGATCAGCGTCTGGCGGGCGAGGGAACGGCGGTCCGGCGGGGCGTCTGCGGATGGCAGCAGGAACGCCTCCCCGAACGCGAAGCCCACGGTCTGCCCGGCCAGGGTGGCGAGTACGGACGCGAGATCCTCCACTCCCGCCAGTTCGTTCGCCGCGCGGGCCACCGTGACCGGCAGCACCACCAACGACAGCAGGGTCAGCGCCAGCAGGCCCGGTGCCAGGACGGAGACGGCCTTCGGGAGCATCGACTCCAGCTCCCACCACGCCAGCCGCCCGGTGCCGCGCCGCTCCAACGCCCTTGCCAGCAGGGTGAGTCGGCGCACCGCGGCGGAGGTCGCGGAGGGGCCGGAGTCCGCGAACGCGGCGGGCACGAAGGCCCCGAGCAGATGCTCCTCGACGGCCTCCACGGTCGGGAAACGGTCCGGGTCCAGCAGTTCGGACGGATCGCGGGAGGTGTCGCCGTAGACCGCGCGGGCCAGCGCCACCATCAGGGGAGTGGTGAGCGCCCGCGCCACCGGGCAGTCCGGCTGGGCCGTGAGTTCCCGCAGCACGGGTGTCCACACGGTGCCCGTCGCACCCTCCACAGGGCGTAACGGCCTTGCCGTGCGCTCCAGATGGGCCCCGGCCTGCGCGAGGCCCAGCGGGCGCAGCTCGACCACCTCGGCGGCGGTCAGCACATCGCCCTCGGTCACCCCCTTCGCCCACGCCTCGACCCGGCTGGTGAGCAACAGCGGGAGACTGTCGTCCAGTTCGGCGTTGATCCGCCGTACGGCCTCCCCGTAGACGGGCCCGGACAGTTCGTCGAAGCCGTCGAGGACCGGCAGCACGAGCCCCGCGTCGAGGAGGCCCCGGGCGAGGGTGTGCCGTCCTTCGGTCACGGCGGCCAGCGGGCGGTGCTCGGCCGCCAGCCGCTCGGCGAGCCAGTCGCGCAGCCCGGTCCGTCTCGGGTCCCAGCCCGCCGGCGGGAAGATCACCGGCACCGGACCGCCGGACCGCCGCGCGGCCAGCCGGCCGAGCACGAACCGCATCGCCAGCACACTCTTGCCCGACCCCGGACCGCCCAGCACCACCAGCCGCCGCCCGGGCAGCGCGGCGAACGACCCGGTGACGTCCTCGATCCGCTGCCCACGGGGCGCGGGCAGCGGCCGTACCCGCCTGATGTTCTCCGGGTGATCGGCCAGCCACCGCTCCGCCGGAGCCCAGGCCACGTCCAGCGGGGCGGGATCCTGCAATCGCCGGAGCCGTGCCTCGGCGGACCACTGCTCCCGTACGGCCTCGGCGAGCGCGTCGGCGGCCCTCCCGCGGTCCTCGTCGGCCGAGCGCGGGGCCGGATCGGCGTCGCCGCGCAGCACGTCGGCGACGAGCGCCGCGATCGACACGAACGCGCCGATCGCCGAGACCATCACCCCCGCGGTGGCCGCGTCGCGCCACCACAGCCGCAGCACCCCGGCCAGCGCCGCGAGCGCGCCCCCGCACACGGCGAACCCGAGCCGCCGCCGGACCCGCGCACTGTGCCATCCACCCTGCATACGACCGCTGCTCCCCAGACCGGACCCCCATGGCCCGACCGCTCTGCCGGAACCAACCGTTCTAACGGCCGGGACCGGCCTGGAACCGCCGGTCGGCTACCCGTGTGAGGGAGCGCGCGGAATCACCCGAGGGGCGTGCGGAAGCGTGAACCGCCGGTGGGGTATGGGCCGTTGGCACGTGTGAGCGGCATGCGCAGGAAACGACGAAGGGGCGGTTCCCGATCGGGTACCGCCCCTGTCACGCCGTAGCGACTACTTCTTGTACGCCTACTTCTTGTCGAGCAGATCCTGCACCTTCGCCCGCACCTCGTCCGTAGCGAGCCCGCGGATCGTCAGGGTGGTGCGGCGGCGCAGGACGTCGTCCTGGGTCTCCGCCCACTCGTGGTCGCGGGCGTAGACGACCTGGGCCCAGATCTCGGGGGCGTCGGGGTGTACGCGCTGGCCCAACTCCGGGTTCTCGTTGGCGAGTCGGGCGATGTCGAAGGCCAGGGAGCCGTAGTGGGTGGCCAGGTGCTTCGCCGTGTCGGCCGCCATGCGCGGGCCCGGCGCCGGGTTGTCGACCAGGAGGCGGTGGGCGACCGCGCGCGGGTTGGCGACGCCCGGCAGCGGGAGCTTCTTCGGGAGGGAGGAGATCGGCTCGAAGTCCTCGCCGAGCGGGCGGCCCGGAAGGGCCTCCAGCTTCTGCATGACCGTACGGCCGATGTGCCGGAAGGTGGTCCACTTGCCGCCCGCGACGGACAGCATGCCGCCCTTGCCCTCGGTCACCACGGTCTCGCGCTTGGCCTTCGCGGTGCTGCCGGGGCCGCCGGGCAGCACGCGCAGACCGGCGAAGGAGTACGTGATCAGGTCACGGGAGAGCTGCTGGTCGCGGACCGAGAACGCGGCCTCGTCCAGGATCTGGGATATGTCCTTCTCGGTGACCGAGACGTCCGCCGGGTCGCCCTCGTACTCCTCGTCGGTCGTGCCGAGCAGCAGCATGTCCTCCCAGGGGAGGGCGAAGGTGATGCGGTACTTGTCGATGGGGGTCGCGAGTGCGGCCTTCCACGGGGACGTGCGCTTCAGGACCAGGTGCGCGCCCTTGGAGAGGCGGATGGAGGGGGCCGCGTTCGGGTCCTCCATCCGGCGCAGGTGGTCCACCCACGGGCCGGTCGCGTTGAGCACCAGGCGGGCGCTCACGCCGAACTCGTCGCCGGAGGTCGTGTCGCGCAGTTCCGCACCGGTCACCCGGCCCTGGGTGAAGCGCAGGCCGGTGACCTGGGCGTGGTTGAGGACGACCGCGCCCGCCTCGACGGCCGCGCGGACCGTCATCAGCGCCATGCGGGCGTCGTTCATCTGGTCGTCGCCGTACACGGCCACGGCCTTGAGGTTCTGGGTGCGCAGCTCGGGTACGTCCTGCGCCGCCTTGGCGGGGGACAGGAGGTGGCCGACGCCGTCGCCGAACGCGGAGAGCGCGGAGTAGGCGAAGACGCCCGCCCCGAGCTTCGCCGCACCGTGCGGACCGCCCTTGTACACGGGGAGGTAGAACGTGAGCGGGTTCGCCAGGTGGGGAGCCACCTGGCGGGAGACCGCACGGCGTTCGAAGTGGTTCTCCGCCACCAGCTTCACCGCGCCGGTCTGCAAGTAGCGCAGACCGCCGTGGAGGAGCTTGGAGGAGGCGGAAGAGGTGGCACCGGCGAAGTCGCCGGCGTCGACCAGGGCCACCCGCAGCCCGGACTGCGCGGCGTGCCAGGCGGTCGAGATGCCCAGGATGCCGCCGCCGATGACGAGGAGGTCGTACGTCGCCTTGGAGAGCTGCTCCCGGGTCTCGGCCCGGCTCGGGTTCGAGCCGGAGGCCGGGTGCGTACCGAGGGCAGGCACGGACTGCAGGGTGGACTGACTGGTCATGTGGGGTTCTTACTCCTCGTCGTCGAGCCAGCCCATGGTCCGCTCCACGGCCTTGAGCCAGCTCTTGTACTCACGGTCGCGCTTCTCCGCGGCCATGTTGGGGGTCCACTCGGCGGCCCGGCGCCAGTTGGCACGCAGGTCGTCGGTGCTGGTCCAGAAGCCGACGGCCAGACCGGCGGCGTAGGCGGCGCCGAGGCAGGTCGTCTCGGCGACCATCGGGCGCACCACGGGGGCGTCCACGAAGTCGGAGAGCGTCTGCATCAGCAGGTTGTTGGAGGTCATGCCGCCGTCGACCTTGAGCGCGGCGAGCTCGACGCCGGAGTCCTTCGTCATGGCGTCCGTGATCTCACGGGTCTGCCAGGCGGTGGCCTCCAGGACGGCACGCGCGAGGTGCGCCTTGGTGACGTACCGGGTGAGACCGGCGATCACACCGCGGGCGTCGGAGCGCCAGTACGGGGCGAACAGACCGGAGAAGGCCGGCACGAAGTAGGCGCCGCCGTTGTCCTCGACCGAGAGCGCGAGGGTCTCGATCTCGGCGGCGGTGGAGATGAGGCCCATCTGGTCGCGCATCCACTGCACCAGCGAACCGGTGACGGCGATCGAGCCCTCCAGGGCGTAGACCGGAGCGTCGTCGCCGATCCGGTAGCCGACCGTGGTCAGCAGGCCCGAGTAGGAGTTGATGATCTTCTCGCCGGTGTTCATCAGCATGAAGGTGCCGGTGCCGTACGTGGACTTGGCCTCGCCCTCGGCGAAACAGGTCTGGCCGAACAGGGCCGCCTGCTGGTCGCCGAGCGCGGAGGCGACCGGGATGCCGCCGAGCAGCTCGCCGAGGCGGCCGCCGGTGACCTCGCCGTAGACCTCGGAGGAGGAACGGATCTCCGGGAGCATGTTCAGCGGGACACCGATGGACTCGGCGATCTTCTCGTCCCACGCCAGGGTGTGCAGGTTCATCAGCATGGTGCGGGAGGCGTTGGTGACGTCGGTGTAGTGCTTGCCGCCGTTCACACCGCCCGTCAGGTTCCAGATGACCCAGCTGTCCATGGTGCCGAAGAGGATGTCGCCGGCCTCGGCGCGCTCGCGCAGGCCCTCGACGTTGTCGAGCAGCCAGCGGGCCTTGGGCCCGGCGAAGTACGACGCGAGCGGCAGACCGGTCTCGCGGCGGAAGCGGTCCTGGCCGACGTTGCGGCCCAGCTCCTTGCAGAGCGCGTCGGTGCGGGTGTCCTGCCAGACGATGGCGTTGTGGACGGGCTCACCGGTGTTCTTGTCCCAGAGGAGGGTCGTCTCGCGCTGGTTGGTGATGCCGATGGCCTTGATGTCGTCGCGGGTGATGCCGGCCTTCTCGATGGCGGAGGCGACGACCTCCTGGACGTTGGTCCAGATCTCGGTGGCGTCGTGCTCGACCCAGCCCGGCTTCGGGAAGATCTGCTCGTGCTCCTTCTGGTCGACGGAGACGATACGGCCGTCCCGGTCGAAGACGATGCAGCGGCTGGAGGTCGTGCCCTGGTCGATGGCCGCGATGAACGGTCCGGCGGTGTGGGCGTCGGTCACTGTGTGCTCCTGAGGGGTTCCGTGGTCGTGAGGACTGGTTCTACTGCTGCTTCACTGCTCGGAAGTGCTTGGAATTCTGCTTCTAAGCAAAAGCGACGTTGTAGAGGCCTGCAGCGATGGCGCCGCCGATCAGCGGACCGACCACCGGGATCCAGGCGTAGCTCCAGTCGGAACCGCCCTTGTTGGGCAGGGGCAGGAGCGCGTGCACGATGCGCGGGCCCAGGTCACGGGCCGGGTTGATCGCGTAGCCGGTCGGGCCGCCGAGCGACAGACCGATGGAGACGACCACGAAGGCGGTGATCAGGGCGCCCAGGGTGCCGAGGCCGTTGCCCTTGTCGTTCAGACCCTGCGTCAGGATGGCGAGGATCAGGACGACGGTGCCGATGATCTCCGTGGCGAGGTTCTGCACCACGTTCCGGACCTCGGGGCCGGTGGAGAAGATGCCCAGGACCGGGCCCGCGCCCTTCTCCTCGGCCTCGACGGCCTTGACCGTCGGCTCGCCGACGATCTCCTTGTCGGTCAGGTGCGCCTGGAACTGGCCGTAGTAGGCCACCCAGACCAGTGTCGCGCCGATCATGGCGCCGAGCAGCTGCCCGGCCCAGTAGATCGGGACGTTGTCCCAGCCACCGTCCTTGATCGCGAGTGCGAGCGTCACGGCCGGGTTGAGGTGGGCACCGGAGAGCGGTGCCGAGATGTACACGGCCGTCATGACGGCGAAACCCCACCCGAAGGCGATGGCGAGCCAGCCGGCGTTACGGGCCTTGGAGGCCTTCAGCGTGACGGCGGCGCAGACGCCACCGCCGAGCAGGATGAGTACGGCGGTACCTATGGTCTCGCCGATGAAGATGTCGGAGCTGGACACCCGCGACTCCTTTGTCCTTCGTCCAGGGAAGCCGAACCCCGGGTCCCGCCGGGGGTTCGTGCGCCCTCGGGGGTGAGAGCGATGCCGGCCTTTGGCGTTGCCACACTCTAGCGCGTATTGCCGGTAGGTGTTCGACAATGCCGACCGATGGACGGGAGTCTTGCTCCGGGGTTACAGGCGCGTCAAGAGTGCTGTTATCGAAAACACGATCGTTATTGATCGCTGTGGGCTATCGATCCCGCGACCGATGCGGACGGCAGTCAAGCGGACACCGTGTGTGGCGATTTGGCTTTTTGGCCGACTTTGTCATCCACAGTACGACTGATGCCGGAACGTCCGCA
This sequence comes from Streptomyces sp. NPDC001100, assembly GCF_053598575.1. Taxonomy (NCBI): domain Bacteria; kingdom Bacillati; phylum Actinomycetota; class Actinomycetes; order Kitasatosporales; family Streptomycetaceae; genus Streptomyces; species Streptomyces sp. NPDC001100. The sequence continues at coordinate 20,398 of NZ_JBSFKO010000015.1, read as the reverse complement.
TGACGTCCCGGTGAGTTCCTGCTGTGAATCCGCTGAGGTCAGAACCGCCCGGCGCCCAGGTCCCGCGACACCGCGCGGGCGCAGTCCCGTACCGCGGCGATCAGCTCGGGCCGCAGGGCGCCGTCCTCGTCGGGCCGGCACAGCCGCTCCACGGCGCCCGTGATGCCGACCGCGCCGACAGGCATGCGTCGCCGGTCGTGGATGGGCGCGGCGATGGACGCGACGCCCTCCCAGGTCTCCTCGACGTCGGCCGCGTACCCACGCGCGCGCGTGACGTCAAGGACGTGCTCGAAGTCGGCCAGTTCGGACACCGTGCGCTCGGTGAAGGGCTTGCGGTCGGCCTCCAGGACCTCGCTGTGCGCGACCGGGTCGTAGGCCGACAGCACCTTGCCCAGGGCCGTGGAGTGCAGTGGCTGCATGGCGCCGATCTCCAGGACCTGCCGGCTGTCGTCGGGCCTGAAGACGTGGTGCACGATCAGGACGCCCTGCTGGTGAAGGACGCCCAGGTGCACGCTCTCGCCGCTGGAGCGGGCCAGGTCGTCCGTCCACACCAGGGCACGCGCGCGTAGCTCGTGCACGTCGAGGTAGGTGGTGCCCAGGCGCAGCAGTTCCGCGCCCAGCTGGTAGCGCCCGGAGGCGTCGTCCTGCTCGACGAAGCCCTCCTGCTGGAGGGTGCGCAGGATGCCGTGGGCGGTGCCCTTGGCCAGACCGAGCGACGAGGCGATGTCCGAGAGGCCGAGCCGTCGCTCGCCGCCCGCGAGCAGGCGCAGCATCGCGGCCGCCCGTTCGAGCGACTGGATGTTCCGTGCCATCGCCGTACTGCCTCCGTCCCGTTCGACCGCCGATGCGCGACGCTGCCGCCGCCGTTCGGCAATGTCGAACACTACCGGTCCATGCCGACCTCCCGCTAATGGTCGGTCAATACCTGTTACGTCATCCGTCGCGAGAACCTAGACGGCGTTGATCCGCCCGTCACCCCGGTCCGCCCCATGGACGTGCCGAGCACTCTCCCGCCCGACCCCGTTACCCTGGCGGCGTGCAAGCTCCCCGGGGAGTTCCGTGAGAGGTTCCCAGGGAAGCCGCAAAGCCGACAGCCGTCGCACTCCAGGGAGCCCCTTCATGGCCTCGTCGCCACTGACCCCTTCTGCCGACAGCCGGACCCGTGTGTCCGAGCTCCGAGAGGCACTCGCCACCCGTGTGGTGGTCGCCGACGGAGCCATGGGCACCATGCTCCAGGCGCAGGAGCCCACTCTCGACGACTTCGAGAACCTCGAAGGCTGCAACGAGATCCTCAACATCACCCGCCCGGACATCGTCCGCTCGGTCCACGAGGCGTACTTCGGCGCGGGCGTCGACTGCGTCGAGACGAACACCTTCGGCGCCAACCACTCCGCGATGGCCGAGTACGACATCGCCGACCGCGTCCACGAACTCTCCGTGGCCGGCGCCCGCATCGCCCGCGAGACCGCCGACGACTTCGCCGCCCGCGACGGCCGCCGCCGCTGGGTCCTCGGCTCCATCGGCCCCGGCACCAAGCTGCCCACCCTCGGCCACATCGGCTACGCCACCCTCCGCGACGGCTTCCAGGCCAACGCCGAGGGCCTCCTCGCCGGCGGCGCCGACGCCCTGATCGTGGAGACCACGCAGGACCTCCTCCAGACCAAGTCGTCGATCCTGGGCGCCCGCCGCGCCATGGAGGCGACCGGCGTCGACGTACCCCTGCTGGTCTCGATGGCCTTCGAGACCACCGGCACCATGCTGCTGGGCTCCGAGATCGGCGCCGCGCTCACCGCGCTGGAGCCCCTCGGCATCGACATGATCGGCCTGAACTGCTCGACGGGCCCGGCCGAGATGAGCGAGCACCTGCGCTATCTGGCCCGCCACTCCCGCACCCCGCTGCTGTGCATGCCGAACGCGGGCCTGCCCATCCTCACCAAGGACGGCGCCCACTTCCCGCTCGACCCCGAGGGCCTGGCGGACGCGCAGGAGCACTTCGTACGGGACTACGGCCTGAACCTGGTCGGCGGCTGCTGCGGTACGACCCCCGAGCACCTGCGCCAGCTCGTCGAGCGGGTCCGCGAGACCACGCCCACCGAGCGCCACCCGCAGCCCGAGCCGGGTGCCGCCTCGCTCTACCAGACGGTCCCCTTCCGCCAGGACACCGCCTACATGGCGATCGGCGAGCGCACCAACGCCAACGGCTCGAAGAAGTTCCGCGAGGCCATGCTGGAGGCCCGCTGGGACGACTGTGTGGAGATGGCCCGTGACCAGATCCGCGAGGGCGCCCACATGCTGGACCTCTGCGTGGACTACGTGGGCCGCGACGGCGTCGCTGACATGGAGGAGCTGGCCGGTCGCTTCGCCACCGCCTCCACACTGCCCATCGTCCTCGACTCCACCGAAGTCGCCGTCATCCGCGCCGGGTTGGAGAAGCTCGGCGGACGCGCGGTCATCAACTCCGTCAACTACGAGGACGGCGACGGCCCCGAGTCCCGCTTCGCGAAGGTCACCAAGCTGGCGCAGGAACACGGCGCCGCGCTCATCGCGCTGACCATCGACGAGGAGGGCCAGGCCCGCACCCCGGAGCACAAGGTCGCCATCGCCGAGCGGCTGATCGAGGACCTCACGACGAACTGGGGCATCCACGAGTCGGACATCCTCATCGACACCCTGACCTTCACCATCTGTACCGGCCAGGAGGAGTCCCGCGGCGACGGCATCGCCACCATCGAGGCCATCCGCCAGCTGAAGAGCCGTCACCCGGACGTCCAGACCACGCTGGGCCTGTCCAACATCTCCTTCGGCCTCAACCCGGCCGCCCGCGTGCTCCTCAACTCCGTCTTCCTCGACGAGTGCGTCAAGGCCGGCCTCGACTCGGCGATCGTGCACGCCTCGAAGATCCTCCCGATCGCCCGCTTCACCGAGGAAGAGGTGCAGACGGCCCTCGACCTGATCTACGACCGCCGCGCCGAGGGCTACGACCCGCTCCAGAAGCTGATGGCCCTCTTCGAGGGCGCCACCACCAAGTCCCGTACGGCGGGCCGCGCCGAGGAGCTGGCCGCCCTCCCGCTGGACGAGCGGCTCAAGCGGCGGATCATCGACGGCGAGAAGAACGGCCTGGAGGCCGACCTCGCCGACGCGTTGCAGACCCGCCCCGCCCTGGACATCGTCAACGAGACGCTCCTGGACGGCATGAAGGTCGTCGGCGAACTGTTCGGCTCCGGCCAGATGCAGCTGCCGTTCGTGCTCCAGTCCGCCGAGGTCATGAAGACCGCGGTCGCCTATCTCGAACCGCACATGGAGAAGTCGGACGCCGAGGGCAAGGGCACCATCGTGCTCGCCACCGTGCGCGGCGACGTCCACGACATCGGCAAGAACCTCGTCGACATCATCCTGTCCAACAACGGCTACAACGTCGTCAACCTCGGCATCAAGCAGCCGGTCTCCGCGATCCTGGAAGCCGCCGAGGAGCACCGAGCCGACGTCATCGGCATGTCGGGCCTCCTGGTCAAATCCACGGTGATCATGAAGGAGAACCTCCAGGAGCTCAACCAGCGCAAGATGGCCGCCGACTACCCGGTCATCCTGGGCGGTGCCGCCCTGACCCGTGCCTACGTCGAGCAGGACCTGCACGAGATCTACGAGGGCGAGGTCCGCTACGCCCGCGACGCGTTCGAGGGCCTGCGCCTGATGGACGCCCTGATCGGCGTCAAGCGGGGCGTGCCCGGCGCGAAGCTGCCCGAGCTCAAGCAGCGCAGGGTGCGGGCGAGTGCCCCCGTGGAGGTCGAGGAGCGTCCAGAGGAGGGCCACGTCCGCTCCGACGTCGCCGTCGACAACCCGATCCCCACCCCGCCGTTCCGCGGCACCCGGGTCATCAAGGGCATCCAGCTCAAGGAGTACGCCTCCTGGCTGGACGAGGGCGCCCTCTTCAAGGGCCAGTGGGGCCTCAAGCAGGCCCGTACGGGCGAGGGACCGTCGTACGAGGAACTGGTGGAGACCGAGGGCCGCCCCCGGCTGCGCGGCCTCCTGGACCGGCTCCAGACCGACAACCTCCTCGAAGCGGCCGTCGTCTACGGCTATTTCCCCTGTGTGTCCAAGGACGACGACCTGATCATCCTGGACGACGAGGGCAACGAGCGGACCCGCTTCACCTTCCCGCGCCAGCGCCGCGGCCGCCGCCTCTGCCTGGCCGACTTCTTCCGCCCGGAGGAGTCCGGCGAGAAGGACGTCGTCGGCTTCCAGATCGTCACGGTCGGCAACCGCATCGGCGAGGAGACCGCCAAGCTCTTCGAGTCCAACTCCTACCGCGACTACCTCGAACTGCATGGCCTGTCCGTCCAGCTGGCCGAGGCGCTCGCCGAGTACTGGCACGCGCGCGTGCGCTCCGAGCTGGGCTTCGCCGGCGAGGACCCCGCGAACGTCGAGGACATGTTCGCCCTCAAATACCGGGGCGCCCGCTTCTCCCTCGGCTACGGCGCCTGCCCCGACCTGGAGGACCGCGCCAAGATCGCCGACCTGCTGGAACCCGAGCGCATCGGCGTCCACCTGTCGGAGGAGTTCCAGCTCCACCCGGAGCAGTCCACGGACGCGATCGTCATCCACCACCCCGAGGCGAAATACTTCAACGCACGTTGATCGGATAAGTCGTACACTGGTCGGTCCACCGCAGGCCGGTCGCCCTTGTTGGTATCAGGGGTGGCCGGCCTGATCGTCCCTCAAGGAGGTGCGCCAGGATGACCAGCACGGTCCCCGCGCTCGGAACCCGTACGGCCGAAGGCTCCGCGCTTCAGGCCGTTCTCCTCGACATGGACGGCACCCTGGTCGACACCGAGGGTTTCTGGTGGGACGTCGAGGTCGAGGTCTTCGCCGCCCTCGGACACGCCCTCGACGACTCCTGGCGCCATGTCGTGGTCGGCGGCCCCATGACCCGCAGCGCCGGCTTCCTGATCGAGGCCACCGGCGCCGACATCACCCTCGCTGAGCTGTCCGTCCTGCTCAACGCGGGCTTCGAGGACCGCATCGGGCGGGCCCTGCCGCTGATGCCGGGCGCCGCCAGACTCCTGGCCGAGCTCTCCGAGTACGAGATCCCCACCGCCCTGGTCTCCGCCTCGCACCGGCGCATCATCGACCGAGTCCTGACCGCTCTCGGCCCCCAGCACTTCGCGCTGACGGTCGCCGGAGACGAGGTGGCGCGCACCAAGCCGTACCCCGACCCGTATCTGTTCGCCGCCGCCCGCCTGGGCGTCGACCCGGCCCGCTGCGCGGTCGTGGAGGACACTGCCACCGGTGTCGCGGCGGCGGAGGCGGCGGGCTGTCTGGTGGTGGCCGTGCCGTCCGTGCAGCCCATCGCCCCGGCCGCCCGGCGCACCGTCGTGACCTCGCTGGAAGTCGTCGACCTGGCATTTCTGCGGGGACTGATGACCGACCGATGACGGAAATGCGTCAGCCGTTCACCGAGCGTGCAAAGTCCAATGGGAAAGGAATTCACACTCGGTCGACCGGTCGAATTCGGTTGCTCTCCAACCGAGTTGGGGGTGTGAGGTTCCCCACGTGTACGGGAGTCGACATCGCCGCCGTCCTGTGCTGTTCACCCCATTTCGGAGGCTGATCACGCACCGTTGTGTCCCGATTGGTGAAACGCTGCACTAATCCTTCCCTCGGCGGGTTTTCGGTCTGTCCGCAGCCGGTTCCGCAGCGTGATGGGAACTCCACTACGGTGGCCGCGAACCCGTGTGCGGGTCCGGACTAATCTCAACGCGAGAACATCGCCCTTGCCCCCGTGATCGGCGTCACCACCCTATGTATGCCGGGTACACGGAATCGAACAGCTCTGGAGAAACTCGAGCATGAACCGCAAGACTTTGGTGCTGCCGGCCGTCGTCGGCCTGCTCGCGCCGGTGCTCGCCGCCTGTGGCGGTTCCGGCAGCGGTAGTTCCGGCGACGGAGCGATAGTCGTCGGCACCACGGACCGGTTCGAGGCGACGAAGGACGCTCCGGCGCCGCTCGACCCCGCCTACGCCTACGACGTCGGCACCTGGAACATCCTGCGTCAGACCGTGCAGACCCTGATGATCCAGCCCAAGGGCGAGGGCGACCCGGTCCCCGAGGCCGCCGAGAAGTGCGGCTTCACCGACACCGGCAGCGAGCGCTACGCCTGCACCCTGCGCGAGGGTCTGAAGTTCGCCAACGGCGACAAGATCACCGCGGCCGATGTGAAGTACTCCATCGACCGCGCGATGCGCATCAAGGCCGACAGCGGTGTGTTCGCCCTGCTGTCGACCGTCGACACCGTCGAGACCCAGGGCGACCGCGAGGTCATCTTCCATCTGAAGACGGCCGACGCCACCTTCCCGTACAAGCTGTCCACCCCGGTCGCGGGCATCGTGAACCCCGACGACTACCAGAAGGACAAGCTGCGCGACGGCTTCGGCGTGGACGGCTCCGGCCCGTACACGCTCTCGGTCGCCCAGAAGGACGACGCGATCACCACGGCCACGTTCACCAAGAACCCCAATTACAAGGGGACTCTGCAGGTGAACAACAGCAAGGTCGAGATGCGCTCCTTCGCGGACGCCACCACCATGGGCACCGCGCTGAGCAAGGGCGACATCGACGTGATGACGCGCACCATGTCGCCGGAGCAGATCCAGAAGCTCGGCGACGACTCGAACGGCGACATCGACCTCGTCGAGATGCCCGGTCTCGAAATCCGCTACCTGGCCTTCAACACCGACGCCGCGACCGTCAAGACGAAGGCCGTGCGCGAGGCGATGGCCCAGCTCATCGACCGCGGCGAGCTCGTCTCCAAGGTCTACGGCACCGAGGCCGAGCCGCTCTACTCGATGGTCCCCGCGACCATCACCGGCCACTCGAACTCGTTCTTCAACAAGTACGGCAACCCGAGCGTCACCAAGGCCAAGTCCCTGCTGACCAAGGCCAACATCACCACCCCGGTGAAGCTCACCCTGCACTACACGACCGACCACTACGGCCCGGCCACCAAGGACGAGTTCGAGCAGCTGCGCACGCAGCTCAACAACAGCGGCCTGTTCGACGTCACCATCAAGGGTGAGCCCTGGTCCAAGTTCGTCCCGGCCGAGCGCAAGGGCTCGTACGACGTCTGGGGCATGGGCTGGTTCCCCGACTTCCCCGACGCCGACAACTACCTCGCGCCGTTCCTCGACACGGACAACTTCCTCAAGCTGCCGTACAGCAACCCCGAGATCATCAAGACCCTGATCCCGGAGTCCCGCCGCGAGGCCGACCGGCTCGCCGCCGCCAAGAGCCTCACCACCATCCAGGACCTCGTCGCCACGGACGTCCCGCTGATCCCGCTGTGGCAGGGCAAGCAGTACGTCGCCGCCCGCGACGACATCACCGGCACCGCGTACGTCCTCAACTCCTCCTCGACGCTCCAGCTGTGGGAGCTCGGCCGAGGCGTGTGACCGCCTGACGACGGAGTGAGCAAGTTTCACCAGTGGCCGGTCCTGCCCATCGCGGCGGGGCCGGCCACTGGCCTGTGGAGGGGATGCGGCACCGGCTCCTCGACGAGTCGACCGGTCGCCGGTGTTCCGCTTCCGGGACTCGGCACGAGCTGAATCCGCCCCGCAGACACGGAGAGGGCGCCCCTGTCAGGAAGGGGCGCCCTCTCCGCTCGTACCCGGTCTGCTACGGCGTCTACTGCGCGCCGGGGCGCACCAGCCCGCTCTCGTACGCGTACACCGCCGCCTGTACCCGGTCGCGCAGGCCAAGCTTGGTGAGGACGTGCCCGACATGCGTCTTGACCGTGGTCTCGCTGACGAACAGATCGGCGGCGATCTCCGCGTTCGACAGCCCGCGCGCCACCAACTTCAGCACCTCGACCTCACGCTCGGTCAGCGTGTGCAGGGCGTCCGGCACCGGCTCGTCCCCGGACGGCAGATGACCGGCGTACTTGTCGAGCAGCCGTCGCGTGATGCTCGGCGCGAGCATGGCCTCACCCGCGGCCACCACCCGGATCGCCTGCACCAGTTCGTTCGCCGGCGCGTCCTTCAGCAGGAAGCCACTGGCGCCGGCCCGCAACGCCTCCACCACGTACTCGTCGAGGTCGAAGGTGGTCAGCACCAGCACCTTCGCCGGGCCGTCCCGCCCGGGACCGGTGATCTGCCGGGTCGCCTCCACCCCGTCCATCCGCGGCATACGGATGTCCATCAGCACGACATCGGGCTGCAGAGCCCGCACCTGGTCGAGCGCCTGCAGACCGTCACCGGCCTCGCCGACGACCGCCAGATCCTGCTCGGCCTCCAGAATCATCCGGAACCCGGTGCGCAGCAGCGGTTGGTCGTCGACAAGTAGGACGCGGATGGCCACGTGAGTCTCCTTCGCTAGCCCGCGCCCATTCTGCCCTGCGCGACAGGCGACTACCCGACCGGGCTGACCGCCTCGACGACCTGACCGCCTCGGCGACCTGGCTGAACCGGTGGCGTGGCCGACCTGGCGACGTGGCTGGCCCGGCGGCATGTTAGACCCGGCGACCTGGCCGAACCGGTGACCTGACCGGCGTGGCCAGGCTGCCCGACCGACTCGACCGACTCGACCGACTTGACCGGTCCGGCGGCCCGACCTGCTTGCCGGACCCGATCGGCCTTGCGGCCTGCCCTGCCCTGCGGGCTTGACCTGCTCGACGGCCCGGCTTGACCCGGCTCGGCCCGGAACATCCGACCGGCAGAGCCGGGCCGCCGGCCGCCGGTGGCGCCGGCGTCGCCGCAGGGCCGCCCGGCTGAAACGGCGCCGGCCGCGGTGCCGCCCGGCTGAAACACCGTCGACTGTCCCTAGCCCGCGCTGGAGTCACCGTCCGCTGCCGTGCCCTCGGCCGAATCGCTCTGGGCCGCTGGGCCTGCGGTTGAGACGCCGTGGGCTGCCGTGCCCTCGGCCGAACCGCTGCCAGCCACCCGCACCACCGGCAGCGGATACGGCGGGGGAGTGCCCCCGAACTCCGGGCACACCGCCTGGTGGTCGCACCAGCCGCACAACTTGGTCGGCCGGGGCAGCCACTCGCCCGTCTCCGTGGCCAGCCGGATGGCTTCCCACAGCGCCAGCAACTTCCGCTCCACCCGCTCCAGATCCGCGAGGACGGGGTCGTACGTCAGCACGTCCCCGCTGCCGAGGTACACCAACTGGAGCCGCCGCGGCACGACCTGCTTCAGCCGCCAGACCACCAGCGCGTAGAACTTCATCTGGAACAGCGCGCCCTCGGCGTACTCGGGGCGAGGCGCCTTGCCCGTCTTGTAGTCGACGATCCGCACATCACCCGTGGGCGCCACATCGACCCGGTCGATGATCCCGCGCAGCTTCAGCCCCGAATCCAGCTCGGCCTCGACGAACATCTCGCGCTCGGCGGGCTCCAGCCGCGTCGGGTCCTCCAGGGAGAACCAGCGCTCCACCAGCCGCTCCGCCTCCCCGAGCCAGCGCGCCAACCGCTCCCCCTCCGGATCGTCGGCGAACAGCTCCACGACCTCCGGCCGGGTCTCCCGCAACCGGTCCCACTGCCCCGGGATCAGCGACTTCGCGCGCGGCGCCGTACGCTCGGCGGCCGGCGCGTCGAAGAGGCGCTCCAGGACCGAGTGCACCAGAGTCCCGCGAGTCGCCGCCTCGCTGGGCTTCTCCGGCAGCCGGTCGATCACCCGGAACCGGTACAGCAACGGGCACTGCATGAAGTCGCTGGCACGCGAGGGGGACAGCGAGGCGGGCGCTATGGCGACACGCTCGACCACGCCCACCGTCCCCGGCTCCACTGCCGCTTCCGCGCCCGGCTCCGCCGTCGCGCCCTCGTCGCCGACTGTCCCCGCGACGCCCTCCGCACTCGTCTCCATGCCCACAGACCTTACGGCCCGCCACTGACAGTGACCCGCCCCCGGCCCACGCGCCCGCGACAGCCGGGGAAACACGGGGGGTGCCGGGGCGGAACGCGTCGCGACCGCCGCATACCATCGACCCGAGACCCCTCCGCCCGGCTGGCGCGGAGGACGCTTCGAACGAGGGGACACCGTGGACGAGAGCGGCGGCAGCGCACAGCCGCGGTCCGGCAACGACGAGCCGACCGAACACGCCACGGGCGCCACGACCCCGGCCGCCGATCCCGGCACCCCCGAATCGAAACACGACGAAACCCCTCACAACGGCACCGAAAGGCCCACCCGGTACGTCGAGGACCCCGACACGTCGTCCAAGAACCACACGAAGCCGACCGCACCACCCGGGCCGGCCACCCCCGACCACTCGGAGACGCCGACCCCGTCCGGGACGACACCGACGGACCACGACGAGCCGGAACCGACGTCCGAACCCACCGCGAGCGACGGCCCGCCGCCGGGAGCGGGCACGCCGACTGTCGGCTCCACCTCGCCGTCCACCGACTCCGCCCCGGCCGACGGCCCGTCGGCCCCGGTATCGGGCGCGCCGTCCGCAGGCTCCGCCCCGCACGAGGCCGCACCGGTGTCTGAAACGGGCACGCAGTCCGCCGATTCAGCCGCCAACGCCGACCCGTCGACGCCGGTATCCGGGACACCGTCCACCGACCCCACCCCGCACGCCGACCCGGACACCGCGATCGGCACCCCCGCCACGGCCGCCGCCCCCCACGACACCCCGCACGCCGACCGGGCCCCCGACCGCCCCCACGCCCACACGGAGGCGCACCTTCACACGGACGCGCCCACGCCCGCCGGCGGCACCTCCATGCCCAAGGGACGCCCCCCGCAGCGCCCCAAGGAGCCCGGTGGCGGGTTGCTGATGGGGCGGCCCTTCGGGGTGCCCGTCTACGTGGCGCCCAGCTGGTTCCTCGTCGCAGCCCTCATCACCTGGGTGTTCGGCGGCCAACTGGACCGCGTGCTCCCCGAACTGGGCGCCGCCCGCTACCTGGTGGCCCTCTTCTTTGCGGTCGCCTTCTACGGCTCGGTCCTGGTGCACGAGCTCGCCCACACCGTCGCGGCCCTCCGCTTCAAACTCCCGGTCCGCCGCATCCAGTTGCAGTTCTTCGGCGGCGTCTCCGAGATCGAGAAGGAGGCCGAGACCCCCGGCAGGGAGTTCGTGCTGGCCTTCGTCGGCCCCCTGCTCTCGCTGATCCTCTCGGGCATCTTCTACCTGGCCATGCAGCCCGTGGAGCCCGGCACCGTCCCCGGCGTCCTGTTGGCCGGCCTGATGGTCTCCAACCTCATCGTGGCCGCCTTCAACCTCCTGCCCGGCCTGCCCCTCGACGGCGGCCGGATGCTCCGCGCCGTCGTCTGGAAGATCACCGGCAGGCCCATGAGTGGCACGATCGCCGCAGCCTGGGTCGGCCGCGCCCTCGCCGTCTCCGTCCTGATCGGCCTCCCGCTGCTCACCCAGACCGGCGCCCTCGGCACCAACACCGAGAACATCAGCGGCATGGACACCGTCACGGACGCCCTCCTGGCCGCGATCCTCGCCGCGATCATCTGGACCGGCGCCGGCAACAGCCTCCGCATGGCCCGGCTGCGCGAGCACCTCCCGGACCTCCGCGCCCGCAACCTCACCCGCCGCGCGGTCCCCGTCGAGACCAACACCCCCCTCTCCGAGGCACTGCGCCGCGCCAACGCCGCCGGTGCCCGCGCCCTGGTCGTCGTCGACGCCGACGGCCAGCCCCTCTCCCTCGTCCGCGAGGCCGCCATCGTCGGCGTCCCCGAACACCGCCGCCCCTGGGTCTCGGTCAGCGGCCTCGCGCAGGACCTCACCGAGGGCATGCGCGTCTCCGCGGAACTGGCCGGCGAGGACCTCCTCGACACCCTGCGCGCGACCCCGGCCACCGAATACCTCGTGGTCGAGGAGACCGGCGAGATCTACGGCGTCCTGTCCGCCGCCGATGTGGAGCGCGCCTTCGTGAAGGCAATGGCCCGCCCGAACTGAGGCACGCGCGCGTGGTCGGCGGCCCCCGTAATCGCCGGTAGGCTGGTCACATGTCCGAACCGACCGGTGCCGCCCGCAGGCGCGGGCCCTTCAAGGTCGGGGACCAGGTTCAGCTGACCGACCCCAAGGGCCGCCACTACACGTTCACGCTCGAAGCGGGGAAGAACTTCCACACCCACAAGGGTTCCTTCCCGCACGACGAGCTGATCGGCGCACCCGAGGGCAGCGTTGTCCGCACCACCGGAAACGTCGCCTACCTCGCGCTGCGCCCCCTGCTCCCCGACTACGTCCTGTCCATGCCCCGCGGCGCCGCCGTGGTCTACCCCAAGGACGCGGGACAGATCCTGTCCTTCGCGGACATCTTCCCCGGCGCACGCGTCGTGGAGGCGGGCGTGGGCTCCGGCTCGCTCAGCAGCTTCCTGCTGCGCGCCATCGGCGACCAGGGCATGCTGCACTCCTACGAGCGCCGCGAGGACTTCGCCGAGATCGCCCAGCAGAACGTGGAGCGCTACTTCGGCGGCCCGCACCCCGCCTGGCAGCTCACCGTCGGCGACCTCCAGGACAACCTGTCCGACACGGACGTCGACCGCGTCATCCTCGACATGCTCGCCCCCTGGGAGTGCCTGGAGGCCGTCTCCAAGGCGCTAGTGCCGGGCGGCATCCTGTGCTGCTACGTCGCGACCACCACCCAGCTCGCGCGGACCGTCGAGTCCATTCGCGAGATCGGCTCCTTCAACGAGCCGACCGCCTGGGAGACGATGCTCCGCAACTGGCACGTCGAGGGTCTGGCCGTCCGCCCCGACCACCGCATGATCGGGCACACCGGCTTCCTCCTCACCGCCCGCCGCCTCGCGGACGGCGTCGAGCCCCCCATGCGCCGCCGCCGCCCCTCCAAGGGCGCCTACGGCGACGACTACACCGGCCCGAACGCAGACGGCGGTGGCGGCCGCTAGCTCTCGCGCAGCGCCCTTGGCGGCCCTGTGCCGCACTCAACGCACGAACGCCGTGGCCGAGTTCCCGGAAGACCTCCGGAACTCGGCCACGGCGTCTTTCTTCTGACGTACCGCCACGGCCGAACCCTCCCGGGCGATCACGCGAACGAACTGTCGACCCCGCCGTTCCCCTGCATTGTGACGTGTGGCACCATGCAGGCCACCCCCACCGGCACAGCCCTCACAGGAGACACTCCTAGTGCAGCACTCCGCCGTCCCGGAACTGGAACTGGCACACACGAACACCCGGCCCATCCACTGGGTCGCCACCGCCACGGCTCTCGCCGCCGTCGCGGCGCTCTCCTCGGTCCTGCAGCCCGATTCGGCGCGCGCCGCCCAGGCCTCCGGCCCGCAGGCGAAGCCCGCCACCGCCGCGGCCCCGGCGACCACAGGAGTCGACTTCCCCATCCAGTGCGGTCCCCAGAAGGCCGTCGTCCAGAAGCAGGCCTCCGGCGACCTCGACGGCGACGGCAGGCCGGAGACGGTCGCCGTGGTCCACTGCGACGCCGGCATGGGCACCCCGCCCGACGGCGTCTACGTCCTGACCCGGGCTGCGCACACCGCCAAGCCGCGCGTGGTGGCCACCCTGATCGCGCCGAAGGCCCGGGAGACGGTCACCGAGTTCGCCGTACGCGACGGCGCCGTACTCGCGACCATGCTCGGTTACTCGACCCAGGACGTGCCCAGTTGCTGCCCGGACGTCAAGGAGAGCGCGAAGTGGCAGTGGAAGAACGGCACGTTCGTCCGCTCCACGCCCGGCAACGCCCAGAGTGTCTGACGCCGCGGAGCCGCTGCCCCGACGGCCCTCAGGCCGCGTCGGGGCCGTAGACCTCGACCCGGTCCGCGATCCGGCGCACATGAATGCAGTCGCCGGGACACTCCTTCGCGGAGTCCACCACGTCGACCAGCAGCGGCAGCGGCACGGGCGTGGTGGCGCCCTTGCCCTGCAGCAGCTCGTCGTCCGGGCTCTTCACATAGGCCAGACCGTCGATGTCCAGCTCGAAGACCTCCGGGGCGTACTGGGCGCAGATGCCGTCGCCGGTACAGAGGTCCTGGTCGATCCAGACCTCCAGCGCCTCGCCGTCGGCCGCGGCCTCGTCCTGCACGGTGATGTCTCCTGCTTCCGCCGGGTGTTGAACACTTCGACCCTACCTCCGCGCACCCCGGCGACACTTCCTGGAGATCCCTGGTTTCACGCCACGACATGACGGGCACCGTCCGCCCGGACACTCTCCGTCAGGGGACAGTCCGGCGGGATTTCGCCGGGCCCCGAACCCGCCGTCACGGCAACTCACGTCCCCCATGAAGGATTTTGACCGACCCACCCTTGGAACAGTCGGCTTCTGAATCACGTTGAGTGGGTATTCAGTCGGCGTGAGGGAGAGCGCAGGGTGACCGACGACACACCTTGACAGTCTTTGTGATCTAGGGGTTTCAATCGACACCCACCCAGGTAGGGTCTGGAAGCGTCCAGCTCCCCTTGGAGGAGGTGAGGACCGTGGCAGCCCACGACGACGACATGAACCGCGGCATCCGCCCGGGACGAGGGTCCGACGACCCGTCCGGGCAGATTGCCTACCTTGAGCAGGAGATCGCCGTCCTGCGACGTAAGCTCGCCGACTCTCCGCGACACACGAGGATTCTCGAAGAGCGGATCGTCGAGCTGCAGACCAATCTGGCCGGGGTGTCCGCCCAGAACGAGCGACTCGCCAACACGCTCCGTGAGGCCCGCGACCAGATCGTGGCCCTCAAGGAAGAGGTCGACCGGCTCGCACAGCCACCGGCCGGCTTCGGAGTCTTCCTCGTGGCCAACGAGGACGGCACCGCGGACATCTTCACCGGCGGCCGCAAACTCCGGGTGAACGTCAGCCCAAGCGTGGATCTCGAAGAGCTCCGCCGCGGCCAGGAAGTAATGCTCAACGAAGCGCTCAACGTGGTCGAGGCCATGGAGTACGAGCGCGTCGGCGACATCGTCACCCTCAAGGAGATCCTTGAGGACGGCGAACGCGCCCTCGTGGTGGGGCACACCGACGAGGAGCGGGTGGTGCGGCTCGCCGAGCCACTGCTGGACATCACCATCCGCCCCGGCGACGCCCTGCTGCTCGAACCCCGTTCCGGCTACGTCTACGAAATCGTCCCGAAGAGCGAGGTCGAGGAACTCGTCCTCGAAGAGGTCCCCGACATCGGCTACGAGCAGATCGGCGGTCTGGGCGGCCAGATCGAGATGATCCGCGACGCGGTCGAACTGCCGTACCTCTACCCCGACCTCTTCAAGGAGCACGAACTGCGGCCGCCCAAGGGCGTCCTGCTGTACGGGCCTCCCGGATGCGGCAAGACGCTCATCGCCAAGGCCGTCGCCAACTCGCTGGCCAAAAAGGTCGCCGAGGTCACCGGCCAGGCCACCGGCAAGAGCTTCTTCCTCAACATCAAGGGCCCCGAGCTCCTCAACAAGTACGTCGGTGAGACCGAGCGGCAGATCCGCCTCGTCTTCCAGCGTGCCCGTGAGAAGGCCAGCGAGGGCACCCCAGTCATCGTCTTCTTCGACGAGATGGAGTCCCTCTTCCGCACCCGCGGATCCGGCGTCAGCTCGGACGTGGAGAACACCATCGTCCCCCAGCTGCTCGCCGAGATCGACGGTGTGGAAGGCCTGCAGAACGTGGTCGTGATCGGCGCCTCGAACCGCGAGGACATGATCGACCCCGCGATCCTGCGCCCCGGCCGCCTGGACGTGAAGATCAAGATCGAACGTCCCGACGCCGAGGCCGCCAAGGACATCTTCGGCAAGTACCTCACCGAGCGCCTCCCGCTCCACCCCGACGACGTCGGCGAGCACAGCGGCGACAAGACCACCACCGTCCAGAGCATGATCCAGACGGCCGTGGAACACATGTACACGGAATCCGAGGAGAACCGCTTCCTGGAGGTCACCTACGCCAACGGTGACAAGGAAGTCCTCTACTTCAAGGACTTCAACTCCGGCGCCATGATCGAGAACATCGTGGGCCGGGCCAAGAAGATGGCCATCAAGGACTTCCTCGACCACAAGCAGAAGGGCATCCGCGTCTCCCACCTCCTCCAGGCCTGCGTGGACGAGTTCAAGGAGAACGAGGACCTGCCCAACACCACCAACCCGGACGACTGGGCCCGGATCTCCGGAAAGAAGGGCGAACGGATCGTCTACATCCGTACGCTCATCACCGGCAAGCAGGGCGCCGACACCGGACGCTCCATCGACACGGTGGCGAACACCGGTCAGTACCTGTAAAAAGCAGGGTGGCTGCGGGTGCCCTAGGCGGGTACCCGCAGCCAACTGTTTTTCAGGCCATGACCGCGACAAGGGGCGCGCAAGGCAATGACGCAAATGATCTCCCCACCAGCGCAAAGCCGTTCTAGGCTCTTCGGTACCGCCGAGTCGCGCAGTGCGGGGACGGGCACCGCACACGCACCGGAGCGCCAGCGGTACTTGAGCGGCGCCCCCGACCGAGGGCGCCGCCGGGCAAGGAGGGCCGCATGACCGTACGGCGAGTAATGGGCATCGAGACGGAGTACGGGATCTCCGTCCCCGGCCACCCCAACGCCAATGCCATGCTCACCTCGTCCCAGATCGTCAACGCCTACGCGGCGGCGATGCACCGGGCCCGGCGGGCCCGCTGGGACTTCGAGGAGGAGAATCCGCTGCGGGACGCGCGAGGCTTCGACCTCGCCCGGGAGGCCGCCGACTCCACCCAGCTCACCGACGAGGACATCGGCCTCGCCAATGTCATCCTCACCAACGGCGCGCGCCTCTACGTCGACCACGCACACCCGGAGTACAGCTCCCCCGAAGTCACCAACCCCATGGACGCCGTTCTGTGGGACAAGGCCGGCGAGCGCATCATGGCGGAGGCCGCCGAGCGCGCGGCCCAACTCCCGGGCGCCCAGCCGATCCACCTCTACAAGAACAACACCGACAACAAGGGCGCCTCCTACGGCACGCACGAGAACTATCTGATGAAGCGGGAGACCCCCTTCTCGGACATCGTGCGCCACCTGACGCCCTTCTTCGTCTCCCGACAGGTCGTCACCGGAGCGGGCCGCGTGGGCATCGGCCAGGACGGGCACGAGCACGGCTTCCAGCTCAGCCAGCGCGCCGACTACTTCGAGGTCGAGGTCGGCCTGGAGACCACCCTCAAGCGCCCGATCATCAACACCCGCGACGAACCGCACGCGGACGCCGAGAAGTACCGCCGCCTGCACGTGATCATCGGCGACGCGAACCTCTCCGAGATCTCGACGTATCTGAAGCTCGGCACCACCGCCCTGGTCCTCTCCATGATCGAGGACGGCTTCATCGCGGTGGACCTGGCGGTGGACCAGCCGGTCCGCACCCTCCACCAGGTCTCGCACGACCCCACCCTCAAGCGCCTGGTCACCCTCCGCAGCGGCCGGACACTCACCGCGGTCCAGCTGCAGATGGAGTACTTCGAGCTGTCCCGCAAGTACGTCGAGGAGCGCTACGGCTCGGACGCGGACGACCAGACCAAGGACGTCCTCGCCCGCTGGGAGGACACGCTCAACCGCCTGGAGAACGACCCGATGAGCCTGGCCGGCGAGCTGGACTGGGTCGCCAAGCGGGAACTCATGGAGGGCTACCGGCGCCGGGACGGCCTCGACTGGGACGCGGCCCGCCTCCAGCTGGTCGACCTCCAGTACGCGGACGTACGGGCCGACAAGGGCCTCTACAACCGCCTGGTTGCCCGCGGCCGCATCAAGCGGCTGCTGGACGAGGACACGGTCGAGCGGGCGCGTACGACGCCGCCCGAGGACACACGCGCTTACTTCCGGGGACGCTGCCTGGAGCAGTACGCCGACGACGTCGCGGCGGCCTCCTGGGACTCCGTGATCTTCGACCTCCCGGGCCGGGACTCGCTCCAGCGCGTCCCAACCCTGGAACCGCTTCGCGGAACGCGTAATCACGTCAAGGAGCTCCTGGATCGCTGTCGTACGGCGGAAGACCTGGTCAGGGTCCTGTCGGGCGGCTGACCGGAACCTCGGGTCCGGGGCGCCGGGCAGGGTGGAATGTCCGGTGGCCGGGAATCATCGAGGTGGCCGCCGTACGTTGTAGGAACTGCGGGGCCGATGTCAGTCCCTGCAAGTAGGGTCTGATCAAGAACGTCGAACCGAGCGGGGTGAGGGTTATGGCGACCAAGGACACCGGCGGCGGACAGCAGAAGGCGACGCGCTCCACGGAGGAGGTCGAGGAGCAGGCCGAGGAAGCGCAGGCGACCGACGACCTCAAGGAGCGCCACGAGAAGCTGAGCGACGACGTGGACTCCGTCCTGGACGAGATCGACGACGTCCTGGAGGAGAATGCCGAGGACTTCGTTCGGTCCTTCGTTCAGAAGGGCGGCCAGTAGGTCGCTCTGTCCTTCGATTTGAAGGTGAACGGGGTGGCGTGGTGGCGCGCGAGGCGAAGATGAAGTGCTGCGTGCGGTGCGGTGCGACCAAACCGCACGCAGTCTTCGCATCCGGGCGCACGAATCGAGTGCGATTCGGGGAGAGCCGGCCGCGTTCGGAGCGGTATTCCGAGCGGTAAAGGAATGCCTCCGCCGTTCATGTGGATCACTGCCACCAGACGGGTAGGGTCCGTGGCGTACTGTGCTTCAACTGCAATTCGGCCATCGGCAAGTTGGGAGATGATCCCGACGCTGTTCGTCGGGCTGCCGCCTACTTGGAAGGATCCTCGTGGAAGCCAACACTCGTAGCACCGGGCGTCTACCAGCTGCCTTCCTGACGCCCGGGTCGTCGTCCTTCATGGACTTCCTCTCCGACCACCAGCCTGAGATGCTCCCGGGCAACCGGCAACTGCCGCCCACCCAGGGCGTCGTCGAGGCCCCGCACGGCACGACCATCGTCGCCGTCACGTTCCCCGGCGGCGTGGTGCTCGCCGGCGACCGGCGGGCCACCATGGGCAATGTCATCGCACAGCGGGACATCGAGAAGGTCTTCCCGGCGGACGAGTACTCGGCCGTCGGTATCGCCGGCACCGCCGGCCTCGCCGTCGAGATGGTCAGGCTCTTCCAGCTGGAGCTGGAGCACTTCGAGAAGGTCGAAGGCGCCCAACTCTCCCTGCAGGGCAAGGCCAACCGACTGTCCACCATGATCCGTTCCAACCTCGGCATGGCCATGCAGGGCCTCGCCGTGGTCCCGCTCTTCGCCGGCTTCGACGTGGACCGCGGCATCGGCCGCATCTTCTCCTACGACGTCACGGGCGGCCGTTCCCAGGAGCTCGGCTACGCGGCCACCGGCTCCGGCTCGGTCTTCGCCCGCAGCGCCATGAAGAAGCTCTTCCACGACGGACTGACCGAGTCCGAGGCCACGACCCTCGTGGTGCAGGCCCTCTACGACGCCGCTGACGACGACTCGGCGACCGGTGGTCCCGATGTGGCCCGTCGGATCTACCCGATCGTCACCGTGATCACCGAGGACGGCTTCCGCCGGCTCACCGACGACGAGTCCTCCGAGATCGCCGCCTCGATCCTGGAGCGGCGACTGCAGCAGCCCGACGGTCCGCGCGCCGCGCTGCTCTGACCGCGGGCCCGTTCTCATCAAGGTGATCCAGTGACTTCGACGGAACTTTAAAGAGAGGGACGGATACCGGTGTCGACGCCGTTCTATGTCTCACCCCAGCAGGCCATGGCCGACCGGGCGGAGTACGCCCGCAAGGGCATCGCCCGTGGCCGCAGCCTGGTCGTGCTGCAGTTCGCCGACGGCATTGTCTTCGTCGGCGAGAACCCGTCCCGTGCGCTGCACAAGTTCAGCGAGATCTACGACCGGATCGGGTTCGCGGCCGCCGGAAAATACAACGAGTACGAGAACCTGCGGATCGGCGGCGTGCGCTACGCCGACATGCGCGGTTATACCTACGACCGCGCGGATGTGACCGCCCGCGGTCTCGCCAACGTCTACGCCCAGACGCTCGGCACGATCTTCTCCAGCGCGGCCGAGAAGCCGTACGAGGTGGAGCTGGTCGTCGCGGAGGTCGGGGACACCTCCGACGGTGATCAGATCTACCGGCTGCCGCACGACGGTTCGATCGTGGACGAGCACGGCTCGGTCGCGGTCGGCGGCAACGCGGAGACGATCAGCAGCTATCTGGACCAGCGCCACCGCGACGGCATGACCCTCGCGGAGGCGCTCAAGCTGGCCGTCCAGTCCCTGTCCCGTGACACGAACGGCAGCGAGCGGGAGATCCCCGCCGAGCGCCTGGAGGTCGCGGTGCTGGACCGCACCCGCCCGCAGGCCCGCAAGTTCAAGCGGATCGTCGGCGGCGAGCTGTCCCGGCTGCTCGGCGAGAGCGAGAGTGCGGACGCCTCGCCGGAGTCCGACGACGGCGAGGACGACGCCGAGAAGTGAGCCGACGTTCGCTCGGCGCCTGACCCTTCGTGCGCCCCGGCCGGTCATCGGCCGGGCCCATGCAACCGTGGTTCAACGACGCCAAGTTGGGGATCTTCGTCCACTGGGGG
>NZ_JBSFKO010000014.1:139745-237489 GCF_053598575.1 Streptomyces sp. NPDC001100 | reverse complement strand
GTGTGTCACTTCCCGCGGGAAGTGACACACTTTTTTGAACCCCCTACCCCGGCGGAGCCCTCAACCGGTCGTGACGGTGTTCTGGGACTTGTCGGCCGGAGCGGTGCCGTCGTGGTGGTGCCGTCCCAGCGGGATCACCAGCGGCGTGCCGCTGACCGGGTCGGGAGTGATCCGGCAGCGCAGGTCGAAGACGTCCTCGACGGTGGCCTCGGTGACGACGTCGGCGGGCGCGCCCTCGGCGACGATACGGCCGCCCTTCATGGCGATGACGTGATCGGCGTACCGGCAGGCCTGGTTGAGGTCGTGCAGGACCATCACGATCGTGCGGCCCTCGCGCCGGTTGAGGTCCGTGATCAGGTCGAGTACGTCGATCTGGTGGGCGAGGTCGAGATAGGTCGTCGGCTCGTCGAGGAGCAGGACCGGGGTCCCCTGGGCAACTGCCATGGCTATCCAGGCGCGTTGCCGCTGGCCGCCGGAGAGCTCGTCGACCGGACGCTCGGCCAGCTCGGAGAGATTCGTCGCCTCAAGGGCCGCGTGCACGGCCTCCTCGTCGGCCGTGGACCACTGCCGCCACCAGGTCTGGTGCGGGGAGCGGCCCCGGCCCACCAGGTCGAGGACGGTCAGCCCCTCCGGCGTCACCGGCGTCTGCGGCAGGATGCCGAGTTTCCGGGCGAGTTCACGTGTCGGCACGGAACGCAGCGCGACACCGTCCAGCTCCACCACACCCTGGCGCGGGGCCAGCAGCCGGGCGAGCGCCCGCAACAGGGTCGATTTCCCGCAGGCGTTGGCGCCGACGATGGCCGTGATCCGTCCGGTCGGCACGGAGAGATCGAGGTTCTCGACGACCACCCGACCGTCGTACGCGAGTTGGAGATTCCGAGCGCGCAACTCGGGCCCCGGCAAGGGTGATTCGGACGGCCGCGGGGCGCGCGGGTCAGTGGTCGACATGCGATCAGCCTCCAGAACCCGCGCGGTTGACGCGGATGAGCAGCCACAGCAGGACCGGCGCGCCCAGGGCGCCGGTGACGATACCGACCGGCAGTTCCGTCCCCGGGATCGCCTCGCGGGCGAGGAGGTCCGAGCCGAGGACGACGAAAGCGCCGGTGAGACCGGAGACGAGCGGGGGTGGCGATGAGGTGCCCGCCAGCCGCTGGGCGATCTGCGGACAGGCCAGTGCGACGAACGCCACCGGACCGGCCGCCGCCGTACCGAACGCGACCAGGCCCACCCCGGCCAACAGCAGTGCCAGCCGGACGAGTTGGACGGGTGTGCCGAGCCCGGCGGCCACGTCGTCGCCGAGCATCAGCGTGCGCATCCAGCGGCCCATGCCCAGCGTGACCGGCAGCAGCACGGCCAGGGCGAGGGCCAGCGAGTCGACCTGGCCCCAGGTCCGGCCGTTGAGGTTGCCGACCAGCCAGCCGAGGGCCGCTTCCGCCTCGAAGCGATTGCCGCGCGCCAGAAGGAAGTTGGTGGCACTGGAGCAGATCCAGGACACCCCGATGCCGACGAGGATGATGCGGTACCCGGTGGCCCCGCCCTTCCACGCCAGCGCGTACACGAGCAGCGCGGTCACCAGTGCCCCGAGCAACCCCAGCGTCGACAGCCCGAGTCCACCGGTCCAGCCCAGAACGACCGCCGCCACCACGGCGGTTCCGGCGCCCTCGGTGAGCCCGATCATGTCGGGGCTGGCCAGCGGATTGCGGGTCATCGTCTGGAACACGGCCCCGGAGACCCCGAACGCGATCCCGACCAGCAGCCCGACCAGCGCGCGCGGCAGCCGCAGATCCTGTACGACGATGACCGTGCCCGCGTCGCCCGAACCCCACAGCGCCCTGATGACGTCGGTGAACGCGACCGGATAGTCACCGATGGTCAGACCCCAGCAGAACAGCAGGAACGCGCCGACCGCGACGCCGACTCCGGTCAGCAGCAGGCGTGGACGCAGTACGCCGGACACCGGGGGGAGGGCGAGCCGGAACGGCCGGTTGCGCAGGGCGGCTGGTGGTGCGGACACGCTCATACCTCCGCGAGCTTCCGGCGGCGGACCAGGACGACGAAGAACGGGCCGCCGAGGAAGGCGACGAGAACGCCGGCCTGGATCTCGGTCGGGCGGTCCACCATCCGGCCCAGGATGTCGGCGGACAGCAGCAGTACGGGCGCGAGCACGGCGGACAGCGGCAGCAGCCACCGGTAGTCGGGACCGATGCCGACCCATTGGGCGAGAACCCGGGCGATGTGCGGGACGACCAGCCCCAGGAAGACGACAGGGCCGATGACGGCGACGGACGCGCCGGTCAACAGCACGACGGCGGTGACCCCTTGGAGTCGTACCAGTCCGAGCCGCCGCCCCAGGGAGGCGGCCACGTCGTCGCCCAGCGCCATGCTGTTGAGGGCGGGCGCGCAGGACAGTGCCAGTACGGCGCCGACGGCGAGGAAGGGCAGGATGCGCACCAGGTCGCCGGAGTCCTGGTCGGCCAGGCTGCCGGCCGACCAGAAGCGGTAGCGGTCCAGCGCGTCCTGGTCGGTCAGCACGATGGCGCTGGTGAACGACTGCAGCAGCGAGGTGACGGCGACCCCGGCGAGCGCCAGTTTGACCGGAGTCGCCCCGGACCTGCCGAGCCGCCCGAGGAAGAAGACCACGACACTCGCGACCAGCGCCCCGCCGAACGCGAACCACACATAGCCGTACAGCGAGTTGGCTCCGAGCACGCCGACCGCCAGGACGATCGCGAAGGACGCGCCCGCGCTCACCCCGAGGATCCCGGGGTCGGCGAGCGGATTGCGGGTCAGGGCCTGCATCAGCGCGCCGGACAGGCCGAGCGCGGCACCCGTCGTCAGGCCGAGCAGGGTGCGCGGCACGCGTACCGACCAGATGACGTTGTCGATCAGCCGGCTGGGCGGATGGCCCAGCACCGAGCGCACGACCTGATCGAGCGGGACGCTGAGCGCGCCCAGCGCGACGGACAGCAGGGACAGCAGGACGAGGAGGGCGACGACGAGGGTCACCAGCACCGTGGTGCGAAGCCTTCTGCCTGAAGCCACGTGCCGGTCTCCATGTCGTCTTCCGGGTCGTCTTCCGTGCTCTGGAGGCCTGTTGGCGGACCACCGGACGGCCCGGCCAGCAGCTTAGGTGAGCATAACCTCAGTGGCTGTGACATGAGCCCGCGCCTCCAGGGAGGGGCTATCAAGTAAGGCAATGCTTACCTTACTATGCGAGCGGTCGCGGCTCCGCTGAGCCGTTCCGCACGCATTGGGAGGCACGGGCAGCTGTGGCGGGCAACACGCTTTCTTCGGCACAGGCAACGGCAACGGCGACGGCGACGAACGACTTCTGGCGACGGCGCTTCGCCTCTCCGGTACCGGAGACGGCACTGCCGCTGGACTTCCCCCGTCCGCCACGCCAGGACGGCCCGGTGTCCCGCGCGCGCCGCACGGCCGTACTCGACAGCACGGCCGACACGGCGACCCAACTCACCGCGTTCGTAGCCCTGTTGCACCGCTACGGCGGCACCACGGCCACCGAGACCGCGGTCGCCCACGAGGGACTCCCGCTGCGCGTCACCGTCGACGGCGACACCCCGTTCACCCGACTCCGCGACCAGATGACCGCCGTACACACGGAGGCCGCCGCCCACCCCCTGCCGACCACCGATCTGCTGCGACTCCTCGCTCCCGAACCCTTCCGCGGCGGCGGCC
This sequence comes from Streptomyces sp. NPDC001100, assembly GCF_053598575.1. NCBI lineage: Bacteria > Bacillati > Actinomycetota > Actinomycetes > Kitasatosporales > Streptomycetaceae > Streptomyces > Streptomyces sp. NPDC001100. Next base: position 233,793 of record NZ_JBSFKO010000014.1, on the reverse strand, counting down.
TGTTGTGCGCCACGGGCTTCGGCGCCGACCCCTGGGACGAGAGCGGCCCACTGGACCTGGCGCTCACGGTGACCGACGGGAAGGTGACGGCGGACTACCGCACCGACCTCTTCGCACCCGCCACCGTCGACCTGGTCCTCGGCCACTACGGCACCCTCCTCGCCGACGCCCTCGCCCGCCCCGACGCCCCGGTCGCCGACCTCGAACTCCTCGGCGCCGACGAGCGGCACCGCATCCTGCACGGCTGGAACGACACCGCGCACGACGTGCCCGCGCTCACCTGGCCCCGCATGTTCGCCGACCAGGTCGCCGCCCGCCCGCACGAGGTCGCCCTCATCCACGGGGACGTCCGCCTCACCTACGCCGAACTCGACGCCCGCGCGGCCAAGTTGGCGCACGCGCTGGTGGCCCGGGGCGCCGGTCCCGAACAGGTCGTCGCGCTCGCCGTACCGCGCTCCGCCGACATGATCGTGGCCGAGGTCGCCGTTCTGAAGGCGGGCGCCGCCTATCTGCCCGTCGACACCGACTATCCGGCCGACCGCATCGCGTACATGCTCGCCGACGCCCGCCCGGTCTGCCTCGTCACCACCGCGGAGATCGCCCCCGACCTCCCGCCGGGCGTCGACCTGCTGATCCTCGACGCCCCCGGGACGGTCGCCGAACTGGCCGCCCACCCGGCCCAAGGCCCTTCCACCGCCGACGAGTTGACGACCGCGCACGCGGCCTACGTCATCTACACCTCCGGCTCCACCGGCCGCCCCAAGGGCACCGTGCTGTCCCACGCGGGTGTCGCCAAACTGGTCGCCACCCAGCAGGAGCGATTCGGAATCGGCCGGCACAGCCGGGTACTCCAGTTCGCCTCACCCAGCTTCGACGTCGCCTTCTGGGACCTGTGCCTCGGCCTCCTCTCCGGCGGCCGTCTCGTCGTCGTCCCCGCCGACCGCCGCGTCCCCGGCGCACCCCTCGCGGACTACGCCAACGAGCACGGCATCACCTTCATGATCCTCCCGCCGGCCCTCCTCGCGGCCATGCCCGACGACGTCCAACTCCCACCCACCGCAACCCTGTTGGCGGGCACCGAACGCGTCTCGCCCGAGCTGGTCGGCCGCTACGCGCGCGGCCGGATGATGTTCAACGCCTACGGCCCGACCGAGGCCACCACCAACTCCACCCTCGGCCTCTGCGACCCGGACACCCCGGCCGGCACCATCGTGCCCATCGGCGTCCCCGACCCCGGCACCCGCGCCTACGTCCTCGACGACCGGCTGCGTCCCGTCCCCGCGGGGGTCACGGGAGAGCTCTACCTCGCGGGCGACGGCCTGGCCCGCGGCTACCTCGGCCGCCCCGCCCTGACCGCCGAACGCTTCGTCGCCGCCCCGGCCGACCTGGCCGCCGTACCCGGTGAACGCCTCTACCGCACAGGCGACTTGGTGCGCTGGAAGACCGACGGACGACTGGAGTTCCACGGCCGCGTCGACACCCAGGTCAAGATCCGCGGCTTCCGCATCGAACCCGGCGAGATCGAGTCCGTCCTGCGCTCCCACCCGGCCGTCGACCAGGCCGCCGTCGTCGTCCGTGAGGACCGCCCCGGCGAACGCCGCCTCGCCGCCTACGTCGTGCCCTCGCTGGACGCCGAGGCCACCCCCGACGAGGGCGTCGCCGACTGGAGGGACCTGCACGAACTCCTCTACTCCGCCGCCGGATCGGACGGCTTCGAGGAGAACTTCGCCGGCTGGAACAGCATGTACGACGGTCTCCCCATCCCGCTCGCGGACATGCGCGAGTGGCGCGAGGCCACCCTCGACCGCATCCGCGCGCTACGGCCCCGCCGCATCCTGGAGATCGGCGTCGGCTCCGGCCTGCTGCTGTCCCGGCTCGCCCCCGACTGCGCCGAGTACTGGGGCACCGACCTCTCCGAGGAAGCCGTACGCGCCCTGGACGCCCAGGTCTCCGCGATCCCCGAACTCGCCGACCGCGTCACCCTGTCGGCCCGCCCCGCACACGACCTGACCGGACTGCCCGAGGGCCGCTTCGACACGATCGTCGTCAACTCCGTCATCCAGTACTTCCCCGGCGGCGACTACCTCACCGACGTCCTCCGCAACGCCGCCGAACTCCTCGCCCCCGGCGGCGCGGTGTTCGTCGGCGACGTCCGCAACCTGCGACTCCTGCGCACCCTGAGCGCCGCCGTCGAAGGCGGACGGGCGGACGACGACAAGGAAGCCCTGCGCGCCGCGGTGGACCGCGCCGTCGCCTGGGAGGGCGAACTCCTCGTCGACCCCGACTACTTCACCACCCTCGACGGCCTCACCGCCGACATCCGCGTCAAGCGCGGCACCCACCACAACGAACTCACCCGCTACCGCTACGACGTTGTGCTGCGACCCCAGTCGGACGCACCCGAGGAGATCCCCGACTCGCCCTGGCCCGCGTTCGGTTCGGCGCAGGCGCTCGACGGACTGCTCGCGGGTCGGCCGGACCGACTGCGGATCACCGGCATCCCCAACTCCCGCCTCGCCGACGACCTGGCCGCGCTCGACGCCCTCGACGACAGCAGCAGGCCGGCCGCCGGACCGTACGGCGTGGACCCCGAGGCCCTGTACGAGATCGCCGCCCGACACGGCTACGAGCTGGCGCTCACCTGGAACGGGGACGCCGAGGACGGCAGCCTGGATGCCGTGTTCGCCCTCGGCGAGGAGGCACGGGCGCCGTACCGCCCCGGAGGCGGCCACCCGCTCACCAACCGCCCCGCCCCCTTCCGCAACGTCAACGCCCTGATGTCGACCCTGCGGACGCACGCCACCGAGTACCTGCCCGACTACATGGTCCCGGCCGCCTTCGTCCCGCTGGACCGGCTGCCCGTCACCCCCAGCGGCAAGCTCGACGCCGCCGCACTGCCGGTCCCGGACCTCACCCGGCAGCTCGGCGCGGGCCGGGCGCCCGAGACCCCTCGCGAACAACTGCTCTGCGACCTCTACGCCCGGGCCCTCAAGGTCCTCTCGGTCGGCGTCGACGACGACTTCTTCGCGCTCGGCGGCGACAGCATCGTCGCCGTCCAACTCCTCGTCCTCGCCCGCCGGGCGGGCCTGGAACTGACCCCGCGGGACGTGTTCCGGCACCGCACGGTCGCCGAACTCGCCACGGTCGCCCGCACCGGCACGGCCGACAACGCGACCACCACCCCGTGGCAGTCCCTGAGCGAAACCGAACTCGACGCAGTGCAGGGCGAGTTCCCCGTCACCGTCGAGGAGATACTGCCCCTCGGCCCGCTCCAGGAGGGCTTCTTCTTCCACGCCCTGGTGGACGGTGCCGAACACGACGCCTATGTCGTGCAGCAGGTCGTCGAACTGTCCGGCCCGGTCGACGGCACCCTGCTGCGTACGGCCGCACAGCGACTCGTCGACCGGCACGCCCCGCTGCGCGCCTGCTTCCGTCAGACGCCCGACGGCCGCCCCGTCCAGCTCATCGCCACCGGCCTCGAACTGCCCTGGCACGAAGTCGACTTGGCGGCGCAGGACGACCCCACGGTCCGCCGCGCCCTCGCCGAGGCCGTCGCCGCCGACGAGCGCGCCCACCGCTTCGACCTCGCCCACCCGCCGCTGATCCGCTGCGCCCTCATCCGCTTCGGCGAGGACCGCAGCCGACTGGTTCTGACCTTCCACCACATCGTCGCGGACGGCTGGTCCCTGCCCGTCCTGCACCACGAACTCCTCGCCCTCTACGGCGAGAACCCCACCCGCCTCCCCGAAGTCGCCCCGTACCGCGGCTACCTTCGCCGGGTCGCCGGAGCCGACCGCGAAGCGGCCCGCGCAGCCTGGCGCACCGCGCTCGCCGGCGTCTACGAGCCCACCCGTCTCGTCGCCACCCCCGCGCCCGCAGGACCGCTCGAACCCGCCCAGATCCGCGTCGAGTTGACCGAGCGGATCACCTCACGGCTCACCGCCCGCGCCCGCGAACGCGGAGTCACCCTCGGTACGCTCGTCCAGGGCGCCTGGGGCCTGCTGGTCGGCCGGATGACGGGCCGCCAGGACGTCTTGTTCGGTACGACGGTTGCTGGACGTGACGCCGCCGTCGACGGAATCGAGTCGATGATCGGCCTGTTCATCAACACCCTTCCCACCCGCCTGCGTTGGGCCCCCGGAGATACTCTGGGCGGGCTCCTCGACCGGCTCCAGGACGAACAGGGCGCGCTCCTCGACCACCAGCACCTCGGCCTCGCCGACATCCAGCGCGCCACCGGCCACGCGGGCGACGGTGAACTCTTCGACACCCTCGTGGTGTTCGAGAACTACCCCGGCGGCGAGGGCGCCCCCGAAATCACCGACCCCACCGGCACGATCGCCGTCGCCGGCCACGCCTTCCACGACGCCGTGCACTACCCCCTCGCCCTCGTCGTCAAGCCCGGACGCCGCCTCGACCTGCGCCTCAAGCACCACACCGGGCGGCTCGACGCCGACGCCGTGCAGTCCCTCGCCGACCGGCTCACCCTCGTCCTGCACGCCTTGGCCGACGACCCCGACACCCGCGTCGCCGACCTCGACCTGCTCACCCCGGACGAGCTGACCACCGCCCATCCCGCGGGGGAGACCCAGCCGGTCCCGGCCACCACCCTCGCCGCCGCGTTCGCCGCACAGGCCGCGCGCACGCCGGACGCGACGGCTGTCGTGTACGACAGCACGGCCACGCTCACCTATGCCGAACTGGACGCACGGGCCGAAGAGTTGGCCGCCCGACTGCGGGCCAAGGGCGCGGGCCGGGAGAGGTTCGTCGCCGTCGCCGTACCCCGCTCGGCGGAGCTGATGGTGGCGCTGCTCGGCGTCCTGAAGTCGGGGGCCGCCTATCTGCCCCTCGACCTGGACTATCCGGCCGAACGCCTCGCCTACATGCTGGCCGACTCGGGCGCGACCACGGTCGTCACGACGGAACGGGACGCGAACCGGCTCCCCTCGGCCGAGGGCCTGGACGTGCTGAGGGTGGACGCGGAGGACGAGGAGGCCCTGTTCGGCGGAGCCGAGGACCTCGCCCACCCCGAGGACCTCGCCCACCCCGACGACCCCGCCTACCTCATCTACACCTCCGGCTCCACCGGCCGCCCCAAGGGCGTCGTCGTCACCCACCGCGCCATCGGCAACCGGCTGGCCTGGATGCAGGGCGCGTATCAACTCACCACCGACGACCGGGTGTTGCAGAAGACGCCGTCCAGCTTCGACGTGAGCGTCTGGGAGTTCTTCTGGGCGCTGCGCGAGGGCGCCGCCGTCGTCCTCGCCGCACCGGACGGTCACCGCGACCCTGCCTATCTGGCCCGCCTGATCCAGACCGAGGGAATCACCACGATGCACTTCGTACCCTCGATGCTGGACGCGTTCCTCGCCTCCGACGAGGTCACCGCCGACCCGGCATGGGCGGGCAGCCTGCGCCGCGTCTTCAGCAGCGGCGAGGCCCTGTCCGGTTCCGCCGCCCACCGCTGGCACGAACTGACCGGCGTCCCGCTGCACAACCTCTACGGCCCCACCGAGGCCGCCGTCGACGTCACGTACCACCCCTACGACGGCACGCCCGACACCACCGTGCCCATCGGCCGACCCGTGTGGAACACCGGGCTGCGCGTCCTCGACTCCTGCCTGCGCCCGGTTCCGGACGGCGTCCCGGGCGAGCTGTACCTCACCGGCGTCCAGCTGGCCCGCGGCTACCACCGGCGCCCCGCGCTCACCGCCGACCGCTTCGTGGCCGACCCGTACGCCACCGAGCCCGGCGCCCGTATGTACCGCACCGGCGACCTGGTGCGCCGCCGCCCCGACGGCACGATCGACTACCTCGGCCGCACCGACCGCCAGGTCAAGCTGCGCGGAAACCGAGTCGAACTCGGCGAGATCGAGGCCGAGTTGACCCGCATCCCCGCTGTGGTCCGGGGCGCGGTCGTCATCCGCGACCAGCGGCTCGTCGCCTACGCGGTCCCGGCGGCCGGAGCGGACGCAGACCCCGCCGAACTGCGCGCCGCCCTGGCCGACGCGCTGCCCGCCCCCCTGGTCCCGGAGGCGTACGTCGTCCTCGCCGACCTCCCGCTCACCCCCAGCGGCAAGCTCGACCAGGCCGCGCTGCCGGCGCCCGAGGCCGACCGCGCCGAACGCCGGGCGCCCACAGGGCCGTTGGAGCAGCGGCTCACCGAGATCTTCGCGGCCGTCCTCGGTATCGAGGACGCCGGCCCCGACGACGACTTCTTCCGCCTCGGCGGCGACAGCATCAGCTCCATCGGCGTCGCGAGCCGAGCCCGCGCGGCGGGCCTGGACCTGAGCCCGCGCGACGTGTTCACACACCGCACGCCGGCCGCCCTCGCGCTGGCGGCCGGCACCGCAACGGCCGTAGCCGCACACCGTGTTGAGGCGCTCACCCTGACCGAGGCCGAACACGCCCGGGTCCGTGCCGTGGCCGCCCCGGCAGAGGTCGCCGACCTCTGGCCGCTGGCCCCCCTCCAGGAGGGCCTGTTCTTCCACTCGGCGTACGACGAGGGCGCGTTGGACGTCTACACCGTCCACGAGACCTTCGACTTCGCCACCCGCCTCGACACCACCCGGCTACGCGCCGCCGTCCGCACGCTCCTCGACCGCAACCCGGGCCTGCGCGCGGGCTTCACCAGCGACGGCCTGGACCAGCCGGTGCAGTTCATCGTCGAGGACCCGGAGATCCCCCTCGAAGAGGTGGACCTCTCCCTCCTGTCTGCCGCCGAACAGGACGTTCTCCTGCGGGAGTTGACGGACGCCGAGCGCAACCGCCGCTTCGACCTCTCCGCACCCCCGCTCTTCCGGCTGCTTCTGCTGCGCCTCGGTGCGGAGCGCGGCGACCGGCTCGTCATCGGCCGCCATCTGATCCTCTGGGACGGCTGGTCGGCCTGGTTGTTCCTCGACGAGCTGTTCGCGCTCTACGAGACGGGCGGCGACGCCAACACCCTTCCCGTGCCCGGCAGTTACCGCGACTACCTGACCTGGCTGGAGGAGCAGGACGACTCGGCCGCCACGGCCGCCTGGCGCACCGCGCTGGCCGGTCTCGACGAGCCGACGCTGCTCGCGCCCACCGCCGCCGACGGCCTCGAACCGGTCATCCCCGACCAGCTCGACACCCGCCTCCCCGCCGAACTCGGCGACCGCCTGCGCGAGTTGGCCCCAGCGCACGGGCTGACCCTCAACACCATCCTCAACGCGGCCTGGGGCCTCACCCTCGCCTCCGCCACCGGCCGGCCCGACGTCGTGTTCGGTACCACCGTCGCCGGTCGCCCCAGCGAGGTCCCGGACGTCGGCAACATCATCGGCCTGTTCCTCAACACCGTCCCGACCCGTATCGCCCTCGACCCCGCCGAACCGGTCCTCGACCTGCTCCGCCGCGTCCAGGGCGAACGCCTCGACCTGATGCCGTACGAGCACCTCGGCCTCGGTGTGCTCCAGGCCGAGACCGGGCACCGCAAGCTCTTCGACACGCTGTTCGTGCTGCGCAACAACGACACCGAGGAACGGCTCGCCGACCTGAAGACGCGGCACGGCGCCACGGCCGTCGCCAACGTCGACGCCACCCACTACCCGGCCAACCTCGTCATCACTCCCGGCCGCGAGATCGCCGTCACCCTCACCCACCGCCCCGACCTCGTCCCGACTGCCCGGGCGCAGGCCCTCCTCGACCGCTTCGCGCTGCTCGTCGACCGCCTCACCGCCGACCTCACGGCACCGGTGGGCTCCCTGGACGCCCTTCTGCCCGCTGAAGTCGACGCGCTACGACGGGAGTCGGCGGCCAGCCGTGTCCCCGACCCTGAGGACACCATCGCCGATCTGCTGGCCGCGCAGGCCGAACGGACCCCGGACGAGCGGGCCCTGGTCTTCGGCGAGCACAACATGACGTACGCCGAACTCGACGCGGCCGTCAACCGGACGGCCCGGCTGCTGATCGACCGGGGCGCGGGCCCCGAGCAGGTGGTCGCCCTCGCCCTGCCGCGCTCCCTCGACATGGTGGTCGCCCTCTTCGCGGTGCTGCGCACCGGAGCGGCCTATCTGCCCCTGGAGTTGGACCACCCGGCCGACCGCCTGTCCCTGATGCTGGCCGACGCCCGCCCACTCCTCCTGCTGAGCACCACGGCCGTATCGGCCACGCTGGACGGCGAGATGGCGCGCGTCCTGCTCGACGACCCGGCGGTCAAGGGGGAGTTGGCCGATCAGCCGGACACCCCCGTGCGCCGCCGCTTCAGCCTCGAACACCCCGCCTACGTCATCTACACCTCCGGCTCCGCCGGCCGCCCCAAGGGTGTCGTCACCCCTTACCGGGGGCTGACGAACATGCAGTTGAACCACCAGAAGCAGATCTTCGAACCCGCCATCGCCTCGGCCGGCGGCCGGCGGCTGCGGATCGCGCACACCGTGTCCTTCGCCTTCGACATGTCGTGGGAGGAGCTGCTATGGCTCGTCGAGGGCCACGAAGTGCACGTCTGTGACGAGGAGTTGCGGCGCGACGCCGAGGCGCTGGTCGCCTACTGCCAGCGGCACCGCGTCGACGTCGTCAACGTCACGCCCACGTATGCGCGGCTGTTGATCGAACAGGGTCTGCTGGAAGGCCACGTCCCACCACTCGTACTCCTCGGCGGCGAGGCCGTCCCGGAGACGGTCTGGACGGCACTTCGCGACACCGACGGGACGTACGGCTACAACCTGTACGGGCCGACCGAGTACACCATCAACACCCTCGGCGGCGGCACGCTCGACAGCGACACCCCCACCGTCGGCAAGCCCATCCGCGGCACCCGCGCCCACATCCTCGACGCCTGGCTGCGCCCGGTGCCGGACGGTGTCCCCGGTGAGCTGTACATCGCCGGAATCGGCCTGGCCCGCGGCTACTTGGACCGGCCCGCGCTGACCTCCGAGCGTTTCGTCGCCGACCCGTTCGGCGAGCCCGGCGAGCGCATGTACCGCACCGGCGACCTGGTCCGCCGGGGCCCCGACGGCAACCTCGACTTCCTCGGCCGCACCGACGACCAGGTCAAGATCCGCGGCTACCGCATCGAACCCGGCGAGATCGAGACCGCCCTCAGCCGCCACCCGCTCGTCTCCCAGGCCGCCGTGGTCGTCCGCGACGAACGCCTCGTCGGCTACGTCGTCCCCTCCGGAGCCGACCCGTCCGAGCGCACCGCCGCCGAGGCCGCACAGGTGGGGGAGTGGCAGGAGATCTACTCCGACGAGTACGAGGAGATCGGCACCGCCGTCTTCACCGAGCAGTACGACGGCTGGGACAGCTCCTACGACGGAGCGCCCATCCCCTTCGCGGAGATGCACGAGTGGCGCGAGGCCACCCTCGCCCGCATCGGCGCCCTCAAGCCCCGCCGCATCCTCGAAATCGGCGTCGGATCAGGCCTGTTGCTGTCCCGGCTCGCCCCGGAGGCGGAGGCCTACTGGGCCACCGACTTCGCCGCCCCCGTCATCCGCAAGATCGGCGAGGAGGTGCGGCGCGACCCCGCGCTCGCCGCCAAGGTCGAACTCCGCTGCCGCCCGGCCGAGGACCTGAGCGGGCTGCCGTTTGCCTACTTCGACACGATCGTCATCAACTCCGTCATCCAGTACTTCCCGAGCATCGACCACCTCACCACCGTGCTGCACGGCCTGATGGACCTGCTCGCACCCGGCGGCGCCCTGTTCGTCGGCGACGTCCGCAACCTGCGGCTCGCCGGCACCTTCCACACCGAGATCCAGCGTGCCCGGGGCACCGCCGAGGCGGACCTGGAGCGGGCGGTGGAGCGCGGCCTGCGCCTGGAGAAGGAACTCCTCGTAGACCCCGACTACTTCACCACCCTCGGTTACGGCGTCGACCTCCGTACCAAGCGCGCCGAGCACCACAACGAGCTGTCCCGGCACCGCTACGACGTCGTCCTCTACGCCGACGACCCGGACGTCCGCCTGGACACCGTCCCGTCCGTCGACTGGGCCACCGGCAACACCATCGGCGAACTCCTGCGCGGAGACTGGACATCCGCCGAGGCGATCGGTGAACTCCTGCGCGGTGGCTGGTCCGCGACCGGCGCCACCGCGGAACGCCCCCGCGGCGAAAGCCCCGAGGCGCTCCGCTTCACCGGCGTCCCCGACGGCCGTACGACCGAGACGGGCGTCGACCCCGAGCATCTGCACGAGCTGGGCACGGCGGCCGGATACCGGGTGCTGACCACCTGGTCGGAGCAGCGGGGGACGTACGACGCCGTATTCCTGAAGGCATCCGAACTCCGCCTGACCGGCGGCCTGTTCAAGCCCGGCGGCGGCACCCACCCCTACGCCAACGACCCCACCGCCGCCCGCGAGGCGAGCGCGCTCGTACGCCGGCTGCGCGAGGACCTGGGCCGCGAACTGCCCGACTACATGGTCCCGTCGGCCTTCGTCACCGTCGACGGCCTGCCCATGAACGCCAACGGCAAGCTCGACGTCCGCGCCCTGCCCGACGCCGAACCCGCCGTCGCCCTCGGCGGCGGACGCGGCCCGCGCACCCCGCGGGAAGAGGTGCTGTGCCGCCTGTTCGCCGAAGTGCTGGGTCTGCCCGAGGTCGGCGCGGAAGACAACTTCTTCGACCTGGGCGGCCATTCGCTCCTCGCCACCCGGCTGGTCAGCCGAGCCCGCACCGAACTCGGCGCCGAACTCGCCATCCGTGACCTCTTCGAGGCCCCGACTCCCGCTCTGCTCGCGGGCCGCGCCGACGCGGCGAGCCCGGCCCGTCCGGCGGTCACGCCCGTCGCCGACCGGCCCGCCCGCATCCCGCTGTCGGCCGCCCAACGACGGCTGCTGCTCGTCGAGCAGATCACCGGCAGCGGTGTCGCCTACAACTTCCCGCTCGTCTTCCGGCTGCGCGGCGCCCTCGACACCGATGCCCTGACCGCCGCGCTGCGGGACGTGGCCGGCCGGCACGAGGCGCTGCGGACGGTGTTCCCGGCGCACGGGGGAGAGCCGTACCAGCGCATCGTCCCGGCCGAGGAAGCGGCCCCGGCCTGCACGGTCGTCGACTGCGCCGAGGGCGAACTGCCCGCGCTGATCGAGGCGGCACAGCGCCGCCCCTTCGACCTCACCACCGAACTCCCGCTGCGCTGCGAGGTGTTCAGGCTCGGCCCGGACGAGCACGTGGTGGCCGTCGTCCTGCACCACATCACCACCGACGAGTGGTCCGACCGCCCCTTCCTCGCCGACCTCGACACCGCCTACGCGGCCCGCCGCGAGGGACAGGCACCGGGCTGGGCCCCTCTGCCGGTGCAGTACGCCGACTACACGCTCTGGCAGGACGGCCTCCTCGCCCGCACCGGCGAGGCCCAACTCGCCCACTGGGCAGACGCCTTGCGCGGCCTGCCCGACGAACTCCCCCTGCCCGCCGACCGGCCGCGCCCCACCGAGCCGACCGGGCGCGGCGGCAAGGTCCGCCTGGAACTGCCCACCGCCACCGGCCACGCCCTGCGCGATCTCACCACCGCGACCGGGACCAGCATGTTCATGCTGTTCCAGGCAGCCACCGCCGCACTCCTGAACCGGCTCGGCGCGGGCGACGACATCCCGCTCGGCGCCCCCATCGCCGGCCGCACCGACGAAGCCCTCGCCGACCTGGTGGGCTTCTTCGTCAACACCCTGGTCCTGCGCACCGATGTGTCCGGCGAAGATCTGACGTTCCGTGAACTCCTGCGCCGGGTGAGGGAGTCGTCCCTCGCGGCCTTCGAGTACCAGGACCTGCCCTTCGACCGGGTCGTGGAGGCCCTCAACCCGCCCCGCGCGGCCGGCCGCAACCCGCTCTTCCAGGTCATGCTCGGCTACCACCACCGCCCCGACGGCGACCCGGACGTGCTCGGCCTCGCGACCGAGTGGTTCGACATGGACACCGGCATGGCCAAGTTCGACCTCCACTTCACCTTCGTCGACGAGACCCACCGCGACCGTGTCGTCCTGCTCCTGGAGTACGCGACCGACCTCTTCGACGCCTCGTCCGCCGAACGCATCGCCGGCCGCATGGGCCGCCTGCTGGACCGGGCGGCGGCCGAACCGGACCGCGCGGTAAGGGACGTCGACCTCCTGGAGGGCACCGAGCGCGCCCTGGTCCTGGGGGAGTGGAACGCCACCGAGCACTCCGTGCCCGCCACGACCCTGCCGGAACTCTTCCGCGCCCAGGCGGCCCGCACCCCCGATGCCACGGCGCTCGTCTTCGAGGGGCAACGGCTGACGTACGCGGAGCTGGACGCCCGAGTGGAGCGCACGGCACGGGTGTTGGCCGCGCTGGGCGCGGGCCCCGAGGAGACCGTGGCCGTAGCCCTCCCACGCTCACTCGAACTCGTCGTCGCCCTGCTCGCCGTCCACCGCGCCGGCGCCGCCTACCTCCCGCTCGACCCCGACTACCCGGAGGACCGCCTCGCCCTCATGGTCGAGGACGCCCGCCCGGTGCATCTCATCCGCGACAGCCTGCCGACCGGTCCCGAGGGTGAACTCCCCACGTCCTACGCCCCGTCGAGCCCGGCGTACGTCATCTACACCTCCGGCTCGACCGGCCGCCCCAAGGGCGTCGTCGTGCCGCACGAGGGCATCGTCAACCGGCTGCTGTGGATGCAGAACGCGTACGAACTCAATGCCGCCGACAGGGTGTTGCAGAAGACGCCGTCCAGCTTCGACGTGTCGGTGTGGGAGTTCTTCTGGCCCCTGATCACCGGCGCGACCCTGGTCGTGGCCCGTCCCGAGGGCCACCGGGACCCGGCCTACCTCGCCCGGCTGATCCGCGAACAGGGCGTCACCACCGTCCACTTCGTGCCCTCCATGCTCCAACTCTTCCTGGAGGAACCGGCGGCAGCCGACTGCACCGGCCTGCGCCGAGTGATGTGCAGCGGCGAGGCCCTGCCCGTCGCCCTCACCCACCGCTTCCACGAGACCCTGGCCACCACCGAACTCCACAACCTCTACGGCCCGACCGAGGCCTCGGTCGACGTGACGGCCGTCGAGATCGGACCGGACGCGCAGAGCGCGCCGATCGGCCGTCCGGTGTGGAACACCCGCACCTACGTCCTTGACGCCGGCCTGCGCCCCGTGCCGCCCGGCGTCCCGGGCGAGCTCTACCTCGCGGGCGTCCAGCTCGCGCGCGGCTACCTCGACCGGCCCGGCCTGACCGCCGAGCGCTTCGTCGCCGACCCGTACGGCGCCCCCGGCACCCGGATGTATCGAACCGGCGACCTGGCCCGCTGGAACGCCGACGGGACGATCGAGTACCTGGGCCGCACCGACGACCAGGTGAAGGTGCGCGGCTTCCGTGTCGAACCCGGCGAGATCCAGGGCGTGTTGACCACACACCCGTCCGTCGCCCACGCCGTCGTGGTGGTCCGCGAACAGCGCCTGGTGGCATACGTGGTCCCGGCCGGGGACGCCGAACCGACGAGCGCGGAGGCAATCCGCCCCACTACGACCGCCGCCCCCCTGGACGAAACCGCGTCAGGCGCTCGCCCCGCGGCCGGACCACAGGGCGGGACGGCAAGCCGCGCCCACACGGCCGCCGTGCCGGTGGAGGCTCCGGTGCTTCGGGCCGGTGGGGCCGGTGTGCGGGCGGACGGAAGCGTGTCGGGCGCTGGCCTCGCGGCCGGGTCGCAGGGCGGGACGGCAGACCGTGCCCGCACGGCCGCACGGCCGCTGGACGTGACCGCCCTTCGCGCGCACACCGCCGCCGCGCTCCCCGCCCACATGGTCCCCGCAGCCTTCGTCACGCTGGGCGCGCTGCCGCTGACCCCCAACGGCAAGCTCGACCGCGCCGCCCTGCCCGCCCCCGACTTCACGACGGCTACCGGCACCGACGCGGGCACGTCACCGCGCAGCCCGCGGGAGGAGATCCTCGCCGGACTCTTCGGCGACATCCTTGGCCTCGAACGCGTCGGCGCCGACGACGACTTCTTCACCCTCGGCGGCCACTCCCTGCTCGCCATGCGCCTGGTCAGCCGCGTCCGTACGGCACTTGGCGCCGACCTCACCGTCCGTGCCGTCTTCGAGGCCTCGACTCCCGCACGGCTCGCGGCCCGCCTCGACGTCCGGGGCGGCGGTCTGCCCGCCCTCGCCCCCGCCGACCGCCCTGACGAACTCCCGCTCTCCTTCGCCCAGCAGCGCCTCTGGCTACTGCACCGCATCGAGGGTCCGGGAGCCACGTACAACATCCCGGCCGCCTGGCGACTGACCGGCACGCTCGACCGGGACGCGCTCGCCGCCGCCCTGGACGACGTGGCCGTACGGCACGAGAGCCTGCGCACGGTCTTCCCCGAGCGGGACGGACGCCCCCACCAGGTCGTGCTGGAACAGGCCTCGGTGCCCCTTCACCACAGCCGGGTGGCGGAGAGCGAACTGCCCGACCGGCTCGCCGACGCCGCCGCGCTCGGCTTCGACATCGACCGTGAACTCCCGCTGCGTGCCCATGTGTTCGAGCTGGCCGAGGACCAGCACGTCCTGCTGCTGGTGCTGCACCACATCGCCGGCGACCAGTGGTCCGACGGACCGCTGTGGCGGGACCTGGCCACCGCCTACGAAGCCCGTTGCGAGGGACGGGCCCCGGCGTGGACCCCGCTGCCCGTGCAGTACGGCGACTACGCCTTCTGGCACCGCGAGGCACTCGGCGGCGCCGACGACCCGGACAGCCGCCAGTCCCGTCAACTCGCCTACTGGCAGCACACCTTGGCGGGCCTCCCGGACGAACTCGCCCTGCCCACCGACCGCCCCCGCCCGCTGGAGAGCAGTCACCGGGGCGGCGCGGTGGGGCTGACCCTCGACGCCCAACGGACGCGACAACTGCGCGCGGTGGCCCGTCGTCACGGCGTCAGTATGTTCATGGTCACGCAGGCCGCCGTCGCCGCACTGCTGCACCGGCTCGGCGCCGGGGACGACATCCCGCTCGGCGCACCGATCTCCGGTCGGGCCGACGAAAAGCTGGAGGACCTGGTCGGGTTCTTCGTCAACACCCTCGTCCTGCGCGCCGACTTGTCCGGCGACCCCACGTTCGCCGAACTGCTCGCCCGTGTCCGGGACACCGACCTCGCCGCCTACGAACATCAGGACCTGCCCTTCGAGCGCCTGGTCGAGGCGATCAACCCGGCTCGCTCACTGGCCCGGCACCCGCTGTTCCAGGTGATGGTCGTCCACCTCGACGACGAGGGCACCACCCCCGGCCTGGCCGGCCTGACCGCCCGCCGCGAGGAACTCGGCCAGCAGGGAGCCAAGTTCGACCTCAGCTTCGACTTCGTCGAGCGGGGCGCGGACGGCATGCGGTGCTGTATCGAGTACAGCGCCGACCTCTTCGACGAGCCGACGGCCGAACTCCTCGCCCAGCGCCTGGAGTCACTGCTCACCCAGGTCGCCACGGACCCGGACCGACGCCTCGCCACGCTCGACGTCCTCCGCGCCGACGAACGCGCCCTCGTCCTCACCGACTGGAACGCCACCACCCGGACCGTTCCCGACCTCACCCTGCCCGAGCTGTTCCGGTGCCAGGTCGCCCGCACTCCCGGGGCCACGGCGGTCGTCTTCGAGGACACCGCCCTCACCTACGCCGAACTCGACCTGCGCGTGCAGAAGTTGGCGCACACCCTCGCCGCGCACGGCGCACGGGCGGAGGCCGTGGTCGCCGTCGCCCTGCCGCGCTCCCTCGCCCTCGTGATCGCGCTCCTCGCGGTCCACCGCGCGGGCGCCGCCTATCTGCCCCTCGACACCGGCTACCCGGCCGACCGGCTCGCCCATATGCTCGCCGACGCCCGCCCGGTCTGCCTGGTCACGGCCGAGGACGTCCCCCTCCCGGACACCGACGTGCCCACCCTCACGGTCGACACGGACGGCACCCCCGACCACTCGGCACACGCACCCCTGCCCACCGCCCACGACCCCCGCCACCCCGCCTACGTCATCTACACCTCCGGCTCCACCGGCCGCCCCAAGGGCGTCACCGTCCCCCACCGGGGCATCACCAACCGCCTGTTGTGGATGCAGGACACCTACCGCCTCGATGCCGAGGACCGCGTGCTGCAGAAGACCCCGGCCGGGTTCGACGTGTCGGTGTGGGAGTTCTTCTGGCCGCTGATCACCGGCGCCACCCTCGTCGTGGCCCGCCCCGAAGGTCACCAGGATCCGGCCTACCTCGCCGAACTGATCAAGCGTCAGCACATCACCACCGCCCACTTCGTGCCGTCGATGCTGCGCGCCTTCCTCGCCGAACCCGCCGCGGCCGGATGCGTCGACCTGCGTCAAGTCATGTGCAGCGGCGAGGCGTTGCCCGCCCCGCTGGCCGCCCGCTTTCACCAGGTCCTGCCGAGCGCACGCCTGTACAACCTCTACGGACCCACGGAGGCGTCCGTCGACGTCACCGCCCACGAGGTCGCCGCCGACCCGACCGCCGTGCCGATCGGCCGCCCGGTGTGGAACACCCGCACCTACGTCCTCGACGCCGCCCTGCACCCGGTACCGCCGGGCGTGGCCGGCGAACTGTACCTGTCGGGCGTCCAGTTGGCGCGCGGCTACCTCCGCCGTTCCGCCCTGACCGCCGAACGCTTCGTCGCCGACCCCCACGCCACCGAACCCGGCGCCCGTATGTACCGCACCGGAGACCTGGCCCGCTGGACCCGGAACGGGGAGCTGGAGTACCTCGGCCGCGCCGACGACCAGGTCAAGCTGCGCGGCTTCCGGATCGAACCCGGCGAGATCGAGAGCGTGTTGGCCGCCCACCCGAGCGTCGCGCACGCCACCGTCCTCCTACGGGACGAACGGCTCGTGGCGTACGTCGTACCGGCCGGCGCCCCTGCCGAATCCGCCGAACTCCGCGCCCACACCGCCCGTTCGCTGCCCGACCACATGGTCCCGGCCGCGGTCGTCACCCTGGCCGCCCTCCCGCTCACCCCCAACGGCAAACTGGACCGACGCGTCCTGCCCGCCCCCGACTTCGCCGCCGAGGTAACCGACACCCGGCCGCGCACTGCGCTGGAGGAGACCCTCTGCGCGCTCGTCGCGGACGTCCTGGGTCTCGAACGGGTCGGTGTCGAGGACGACTTCTTCACCCTCGGCGGAGACAGCATCGTGGCCATGCAACTGGTGGCCCGCGCACGTGCCGCCGGGCTCACCTTCAGCCCGCGTGACGTCTTCCGCCACAAGTCGGCGGCCGGGCTCGCCACGGTGACCGCGACCACGGTCACCGCCGAGCGTGCCGACGACACCATGCTGCTCGACCTCACCGACGACGAGCGCGCCGAACTCGCCGCCCTGCCCGCCGGAACCGAGGTCCTGCCCGTCTCCCCGCTCCAGGCCGGCCTGCTCTTCCACGCCGCCCTCGACTCCGGCGACGACGGACCGGACGTGTACACCGTTCAGGTCTCCTACGACCTCGAAGGCCCCCTGGACGCCGACCGGTTGCACACCGCCGCGCAGTCCGTGCTCGACGCCCACGAGAACCTGCGCAGCGGCTTCCGGCACCTCTCCTCCGGGCGGCCCGTGGCCGTCGTACCGCGGACGGCCGTACTGCCGTGGCGACAGCTCGACCTGACCGGCGACCCCGGGGAGTGGGAGCGGCTGCTGGTCCAGGAGCGGCGCCGTTTCGACCCCGAACACCCGCCGCTGCTGCGGCTGTTGCTGGCCCGTCTCGGTCCGGACCGGCACCGGCTCGTGCTGTCCCACCAGCACCTCCTGCTGGACGGCTGGTCCCTGCCCCTGCTCACCGCCGAACTGTGGGCGCGCTACCAGGGCCGCACTCCGGCTGCGGCCGCCCCCTACCGCGCACACCTGCGGCTGCTCGCGGCCCAGGACCCCGCTGTCTCAGCTGCCGCCTGGGCGGAGGCCCTCGGCGGGCTGGCCGAACCCACTCGACTCGCACCCGTCGACCCCGAGCGGGCCGCCGTCGTACCGAGCACCCTCACCGTGGAGTTGGACCAGGACCGCACGGCGGAGCTGGAGGCGTTCGCGCGGAGTCGGGGCGTCACCGTCAACACCCTTGTCCAGGCCGCCTGGGGGGTGCTCCTCGGCCGGCTCACCGGCCGCACCGACGTGGTGTTCGGTGCCACCGTCGCGGGGCGCTCGCCCGAACTGGCCGGTGCCGAGTCGATGATCGGCCTGTTCATCAACACCGTGCCGGTACGGGTGAACGTCCGCCCGGAGGAGAGCACGGCCGCACTGCTCACACGGCTCCAGGACGAGCAGTCCGCCCTCATCGCCCACCAGCACCTCGGTCTCGCCGACATCCAGCGGGCCGCCGGACTCGGTGAACTCTTCGACACCCTCGTGGTGTTCGAGTCCTACCCCGTGGCCGACGCGGAGGAGTCGGGCGACGGTCCGCGCGTCAGCGTCCTCGACCACGAGGACTCCACCCACTACCCGTTCGCGTGGGCCGTCGAGCCCGCCGAACGGCTGCGGCTGACCGCCGAGTTCCGCCCCGACCTGTTCCGGCCGGCCGTCGTTCGACGGATCTCGGACGCCCTCACCACCCTCCTCACCGGGATGGCGGCCGACCCCGAGCGCCCCGTCGGACGCCTCGACCTGCTCGGCCCCGCCGATCTGCGCACCGTCCTGGAGAGCTGGAACGACACCGCGCTCCCGTACGCCGAACGCCTCGGCACGGTACCCGAGTTGTTCGCCGCGCAGGCCGCCGCGGGACCGGACGCGATCGCCGTCACCGACGGGCGTACGACCTACACGTTCGCCGAACTCGACGCCCGCAGCGATCAGTTGGCGCGCACCCTCGCCGGACACGGCGCCGGACCCGAGCGGATCGTGGCCCTCGCGCTGCCCCGCACCGTCGACCACATCGCCGCGATCCTCGCCGTGATGAAGGCGGGCGCCGCCTATCTGCCCCTCGACCCCGACCTTCCCGCCTCCCGCCTGACCGGCATGCTCGACGACGCCCGCCCCGTGCTGATCCTGGCCACGGCCGAGACGGTCACCGAGCTGCCCCCAACCGGCATACCGGTTCTGCGACTTGACGCCCCGGCCGACGGACTGCCGCAGGCGGAACCCGTCGCGCCCGGCCCCGACCATCCCGCCTACGTCATCTACACCTCCGGCTCCACCGGCCGCCCCAAGGGCGTCGTCGTCACCCAGCGAGGCATCGCCAACCTCTTCCACAGCCACCGCCACGACCTGCACCGGGTGGCCAGGGAGCGCACCGGACTGCGCCGCCTGCGGGTCGGCCACGCCTGGTCGTTCTCCTTCGACGCCTCCTGGCAGCCGCAGTTGTGGCTGCTGGACGGTCACGCCCTGCACATCGCGGACGACGAGACCCGCCGCGACCCCGAACTCCTCGCCGAGTTCATCCGGGGCCGGGGCATCGACTTCATCGAGGTCACCCCGTCGCTGCTCGCGCAGATGGCGGACAGCGGACTGATCGGCCCCGAGGGCGACTGCCCGCTCGCCGTGGTCGGCTTCGGCGGCGAGGCCGTACCCGAGTCGCTGTGGACGCGGCTCGCCGCGCTCCCGGACACCGAGGCGTTCAACCTCTACGGCCCCACCGAGGCCACCGTCGACGCGCTCGTCGGCCGGGTCCGCGACAGCGCCACCCCGGTCGTCGGACGCCCGGTCCACGAGTCCCGCGCCTACGTCCTCGACACCGCCCTGCGTCCCGTACCGCCCGGAGTCACGGGCGAGTTGTACCTGTCGGGCGCCGGTCTGGCCCGTGGCTACCTCGACCGCCCCGGCCTCACCGCCGAACGCTTCGTCGCCGACCCGTACGCCACCCGGCCCGGCGCGCGCATGTACCGCACCGGAGACCTGGCCCGCTGGACCGAGGACGGCCGGCTGGAGTTCGCCGGCCGCACCGACGACCAGGTCAAGATCCGCGGCTACCGCATCGAACTCGCGGAGATCGAGGCCGCGTTGGACACCCACCCGGCCGTCGCCCAGACGGTCGTCGTGGCCCGCGAACACCGGCCCGGCATCAGGCAGTTGATCGCCTACGTGGTCGCCGAGGAGACGGACGGTTCGGCCCTGCGCGCCCATGCCGTCGCCGTACTGCCCGACTACATGGTCCCGGCCGCCGTGGTGGTCCTCGACCGGCTGCCGCTGATGTCCAACGGCAAGCTCGACCGATCCGCCCTGCCCGCCCCGGACTTCACCGCCACGGGCGGCGGCCGGGCCCCGGCGAACGACACCGAACGCACCCTGCGCGACCTGTTCGCGGACGCCCTCGGGCTGCCCGTCGAGGCGGTCGGCACCGGCGACGACTTCTTCACCTTCGGCGGAGACAGCATCGTCGCGATGCAACTAGTCGCCCGCGCCCGGGCCGCAGGCCTGCGCGTCACCCCGCGCCAGGTCTTCCAGCACCGAACCGTGGCCGCCCTGGCCGCAGTTGCCGTCCCCCTGGGCACCGGCGAACGGCACGCCGTCCACGACGACGGCACCGGTACCGTCCCGCTCACCCCGATCATGCGTGCCCTGCTGGAGCGCGGTGGCCCCATCGCCGCCTACCACCAGGCGGCGCTGGTCCAGACCCCGGCCGACCTCACCGAACCCGGCCTGCTGGCGGTGCTCAAGGCACTCGCCGACCGGCACGACATGCTGCGGGCCCGGCTCGTACGCGCACCGGAACGGAGTCTGCGGGTGCCGGCCGCCCAGGACACCGACGTGAGCGCCTGGCTGACCCGGGCCGACGTGGCCGGCACGGACGAGGCCGGACTGCGCGCCGCCATATCCCGTCACGCCGGGACCGCGCGCGCCGGGCTCGACCCGGACAGCGGGGCGATGGTGCGGGTGGTCTGGTTCGACGCCGGACCCGGACAGCCCGGACGGCTGCTGATCCTCGTCCACCACCTGGTGATCGACGGCGTCTCCTGGCGCGTGCTGCTGCCCGACCTGGCCACCGCCTGGGCAGCGGTCCGAGGCGGTCGTACGGCCGAACTCGCGCCCGTGGAGCTGTCGTTCGCCCGCTGGTCCCGGCTCCTCGGGGCCCGCGCCGGCGATCCGGCGACCGAGGACGAACTGCCGTGGTGGACCTCCGCCCTCGCCGAGGGCGCGGGGCTTCCGCTGGCCCGCCCGCTCGACCCGGCCCGGGACACCGTCGCCACCACCGGCCACCTCTCCCTGACCCTGCCCGCCGACCTCACCGAACCGCTGCTGAGCCGCGCCCCGGCCGCCTTCGGCGCCACCGTAAACGACGTCCTGCTCACCGCGTTCGCACTGGCGGTCGGGGACTGGCGGACCCGGGCACTCGGCGCACAGAACGCAGGCGGGCCCGTCCTGGTCGACCTGGAGGGCCACGGCCGCGAGGAACAAATCGCGGGCGACGCCGACCTGTCCCGTACGGTCGGCTGGTTCACCAGCGTCGTACCCGTACGACTCGACCCGGGCGAGGCCGACTTGGCGGACGCCTTCGCGGGCGGGCCCGCACTGGACACGGCCCTGGCCCGCGTCCGCGCCCACCTCACCGCGCTGCCCGCGGCCGGCATCGGGCACGGGCTGCTGCGTCACCTCAACGCCGGGACCGGCCCGCTCCTCGCCCAACTGGCCGAGCCGCAGATCGAGTTCAACTACATGGGCCGCTTCGACCGCCCGGCGGCGGCGGACTGGTCCTACGCCCCCGAGGACGACGCGGCCGACCTCGACGCCGATCCCGGCCAGCCGATGTCCCACGCCCTGACCCTCAACGCCATCACCGAGAACCGTCCCGAGGGCCCGCAGCTCAGTGCCCACTGGGCCTACGCGGCCGAACTCCTCACCGAGGAACGGGTCCAGGACCTGGCCCGCACCTGGTTCCGGGCGCTGGAGGCCGTCGTACGACGGGCGGACGCCCTCAACAAGCCCTGACCGAAACGCACTTACCCACCACAATGCACGAGAGGCAAGGAACCCCCGACATGAGCAACCCGTTCGAGAATCCCGAAGGCGTCTACTCCGTCCTCGTCAACGACGAGGGCCAGTACAGCCTGTGGCCCGATTTCGTGGACGTGCCGGCCGGCTGGACGGTCGCGCACGGACCCGCCGCCCGGCAGGAGTGCCTCGACCACATCGAGGCCAACTGGACGGACATGCGGCCCAAGAGCCTGGTCGACGGGGCCTGAGCACGCGAAAGGGGGGCCGGTCCGAGTGCTGAACTCGGGCCGGCCCCCCTTCACTTGTATCAGGAGGCGGGCTGCTCCACCTTCGTCGACGTCTTGCCGTCCACCGCCGCCGCGAGCTGCGGCACCAGCCGGTCCAGGACGTAGGGGATGCTCAACACGGTAGAGAGGGATACCGCGTTGCCGTAGTCACTGGTCTCCTTGATGAAGACCTCGCGGCCCTGCTTCACCACGTTCAGGTCACCGTAGATCTTGTCGTCGTGCAGCTTGGTGACGGCCGTGGTGGTGTCCGGCACGATCCACACGGCGACCTTCTGGTCGAGCAGGTCGTAGCGCTCCTTGCTGATGTTGGCGCCGAAGGTGTCACCGATGACCTTGTCGAGGTCCTTGGGGAGCGAGAAGCCGAGGTCGGACAGGAGCCGGGAGCGCGGGTCCTGGCTGCCGTAGACGAACACGCCCTCGTACGGGGTCGCCATGACGGCCGAGGCGCCGGCGAACGCGGGATTGGCCTTCTTCGCCGCGTCGAACTTGGCTTGGACGCCCGCCACCAGGGTTTTGGCCTCGGCGGACTTGCCGAGCGCCTGGCCGATCTCCTCGGTCTGCTGCTGCCACGGCACGCCGTAGTCGTTGTAGGCCTTCGGCTGCGCGACGACCGGCGCGAACTGCGACAGGCTCTGGTACTGGGCCTTGGTCAGGCCCGAGTAGACGGCCAGGATCAGATCGGGCTTCAGGGCGGCGATCTTCTCCACCTGCGGGCCGGTGCCGGTGTCCTTCAGGACGGTCGGCGCGGCCGCACCGCCCAACTTGTCCTGGGCCCACGGGCCGATGGCGCCCTTGTAGCCGCCGAGCCACTCGGTCGTGCCGACCGGCACCTTGCCCAGGGCGAGGACCGCGTCCTGGTCGGTGAGGCCGACGGTGACGATGCGCTTGGGCTCCGACTTGATCGTCGTACTGCCGAACTTGTGGGCGATCGTCACGGGGAACGCGTCGGCGGAGGCCTTCGCATCGGAACCCGCCGTCTGCGAAGAGGACGCGTCGGAACCGGAGTTGGAGGAAGCGCAGCCCACCGCCGTGACGGCCAGCAGGAGTACGGAGGCGAGCAGGCCGGACAGCCGGGAGGCTCTGGTGGCGCGGGGCATCGGATGATCCTTCTGTTCGTCGCGATGGGTCGGCGGGGGGTGACGGGTTCAGGGGGCGGTGGAGGCGCGGCTGCCGGACCAGGCCTGCCAGAGGGCGGCGTACTGGCCCTGGGCGGCGAGGAGTTCGTCGTGCGTGCCGCTCTCCACGACCCGGCCGTCACTGAGGACGACCACCCGGTCCGCGGAGGCGGCCTGGCTCAGCCGGTGCGCCACGACCAGGGCCGTACGGCCGCGCAGGGCCTGTTCGGCGGCCTCGTCGAGCTGACGGGCGCCCGAACTGCCCGCCTCCGCCGTCGCCTCGTCGAGCACGACGACCGGCGGATCGGACAACAGCAGCCGGGCCAGGGCGAGTTGCTGGGCGCGGTCGGCGGTCAGCCGATGTCCGCCGTCACCTACGACCGTGTCCAGGCCCTCCGGCAGCGCCTCGGCCCAGCCGAGCGCGCCCACCGTGTCGAGCGCCTCCCGCAGTTCCCCGACATGCGCGTCCGGGCGGGCCAGCCGCAGATCGTCGACGAGCGGCCCGGCGAAGACATGCACCTCCTGCGTGACGAGCCCGACCAACTGCCCGGCCTCGTCCGGCTCTTCGCCGCCTATGTCGATCCGGCCCGCCTGCGGGCGGTGCAGCCCCGCCACCAGCTTGGCGAGCGTCGTCTTGCCCGCACCGGTCGTCCCGACCAGCGCGACCCGCTCCTTGGGCCGGATCTCCAGGTCGACGTCGTGCAGCACCGGCCGGCCCGGCACATACGCGTGCGAGACACCGGTGAGCGTCACGGACGGGGGCCCGGCCGCGGTCGTACGATCGTCGGCGCGCCGGGCGGCCACCGGCGCGGGTTCGTCCACGACCCCGACGAGCCGGGCCAGCCCGGCAGTCGCCGACTGGGCGTCGTCCAGCAGCACCAGCGCGGTGTTGACCGGCCCGAAGAGACTGTGGAAGTACAGCGCGGCGGCGGTGGCCGTACCGACCGAGGTGGAACCGTCGCGCACCAGCAGGAACCCGGTGACCAGGACGGCGGACAGCCCCAGATACTCGGCGATGTGCAACCGACTGTAGAAGCGCAGCATCAGCCGCACCCCGCTCATCGTCAACTCCACAGCCACGCGCGAGCGTTCGGTGACCTGCCGGGTGTGCCCCCGCTGCAAGCGGTACGCCCGTACGGTCCGCGCCCCGCCGATGGTGTCCAGCAACTGCTGCTGCTGGGTACCGGTCGCGATGCGCTCCTTGGCGTACAGGGGAACGGCGTTGCGCACATACCAGCGGGCGGTGTGCGCCTGCACGGGCACCGCGATCAGCGCGGCGAGCAGGAAGCGCCAGTCCAGCAGGGCGAGCGCGCCCAGCGTCAGCACGATCGACAACGCTGACCTCGCCAGCTCGGGCAGCGCACCGCGCACCGCGTCCGCGACCCGCGAAACGTCCCGCGTCACACGGGAGTTGAGGTCACCCGACCCGGCCTTCTCGATCCGGTCCAGGGGCAGCGACAGCGCTCGCTCGATGAACAGTTCACGCAGCCGGGCGAGCGCGGTCTCCCCGAGTCGGGACACCAGCGACATACCGAGCGCGGTCGTCACCCCCTGGACCACGGCGACCCCGGCCAGCGCGACCACGGGCAGCGTGAGCGCGTCGGGGGAGCGGCGCTCGGTGACCACGTCGACGATATGGCCCAGCAGCGGCTGGGTGAGCAGTCCGACGGCCGTGGCGACCACCATCAGCCCGAACCCGGCGACGGCCAACCCCCGCTGCGGACGCAGGAGTTCACGGACCGCGGCACGGGTCCGGGCGGGCGTGGCAGTGGGGAGCAGCGCACGGTCGGAGCCCGTCGGGGTGTCTGCCGGGTCCGTCCGCGTGCCCTTCGTGTCCGTCCGGATGTCTTCCGTCGTCATGCCAGCACCGCCGTCCGGTAGGTCGCGTCGGTCCGCACCAGATCCGCGTGGGTCCCTTCGGCGCCGACGCGCCCGGCGTCGAGGAGGATCACGTGGTCGGTGACGGCGAGAAGCGCCGGACTGTTGGTCACCACGATCGTGGTGCGGCCCCGCCGGAACTCGCGCAGCCCCTCCGCGATCCGCGCCTCGGTCACCGTGTCCACCGCCGTCGTCGGATCGTGCACGACCAGGACCGGCGGCTCCGCCCTCAACGCCCTGGCCAGCAGGACGCGTTGACGCTGCCCGCCCGACAGCGAACGGCCGCCCTCACCGACACCGGTGGCGGTGCCGTACGGCAGCGACTCGGCGACCTCGTCGGCACGGGCGGCGGCCATGGCGCGCTCGGTGCGCAGGCCGGTCTCCCCGCTCTCCGGCTCCTCCTCCGGAGTCACGTTGGCCGCCAACGAGCCCTCGAACAGGGCCGCGTCATGGGCGGCCACCAGTACCGCCGCCCGAAGTCCCGTCGGATCCAGCCGAGTCAGCGGTACGCCGTCCAGCTCCACCGAGCCCGACTCGGGGTCGGCCTCCCGGCCCAGGCAGCGCAACAGGGCCTCGGCGCCGGCCGGATCCGTCACCGCGATGCCGGTCAACTGCCCGGCGGCCAGGTCGAGATCAATACCGTCCAGGCTCCCGAGCCGTACACCCCGCAGCCGCAGTTCGCCGCGCACGGGCTCGGCGACGGCATCGTCACCGTCCACGACGGCGGGCCCGGCGGCGAGCACCTCCGCGACCCGGGCGGCCGAGGCGCGGCCCTGCGCCAGCTCGGCGTTGACCCACGCGAACGTCTCCAACGGCCCCAGCAGGAACAGCGCGAGCCCCACCGCCGACACCAACTGCCCCAACGTAAGAGACCCGTCGAGGGCGAGACGACCGCCCACGAGGGCGATCAGCGCGATGAACCCACCCGTGAGCGCGAGCACGAGCCCGGTCTGCCAGGACTCGGCACGCGCCGAACGCAGCGTGGCGGCAAGGGAGATACGACTCGTACGCCGATACCGCTCGACGGCGGCCTGCTGGGCGCCGAGCCCCTTGAGCACCCGCAGCCCGGCCACCAGGTCGGCGGCCACGCCCGAGGCATGGGCTGCCCGGTCCTGTTCGGCCTCGCTGCGCCGCTCCAACGGCTTGGACAGCAGATGCCCCAGCCACAGCAGAACAGGCGTCCCCAGCAGCACGATCAGCCCGAGCGTCACGGAGATCAGCAGCAGCGCGACGGCGCTCACGGCGACGCCCGCGATCGCCCAAATCCCGCTCATCAAAGCCATGTTGACCGCGCCGACCCGCTTGGCGTCCTCGGTGGTGACATTGGCGAGCTCACCGGGCAGCCGCCCTTCCTCGGCGCCGCCCCGGGCATCGAGCACTCTGCCCACGATCGCCAACCGGAGTGTGTGCGCGGCCTCTTCGGCCCCACGCTCACCGGCCTTGGCGCCGAGCCGGAAACTCCACGACAGCGTCACGTACATGAGGGCCAGTACGCCGAGCCAGAGCGCCAGCCGCCCCGCTTTCTGACCGGCGACGGCCTGGTCGATGACGACACCGATGAGCACCGGCACCAGGGCTTCCCCCAGTTGGTGCACGCATCCGAGCGCCGAGCCGAGGGCGACGCTTCGTAGCTGTCCCTTGACCGAGCGCGCCAGGACGTCCCGCCCCGACAGTTCCCCTGCTCCCACCAGCCACCCTCCGGAAACCGGCCAACTTAGGCAAGGCTACCTTAAGTGAACTGTGGGAAGTGAGAGCCCTTTCTGCCTGCGCAGTAGGTAACGGAGCGGTTCCGATGCGGCCGTTCGGCGGGCGTCGACGCGTGACGCCGAGCGGTAGGCTTCCCAAGTGCGCCCTTTTGCGCGGTGCACGCCCGCAAGGCAGTACATGAATTCGGGAGGACCGGCGTTGCACGTCCAGGAATGGCTCGACACGGTTCCCCCGGTGGCCGTCTACGCCGTGGTGGCGCTGGTCATCGGGGTGGAGAGCCTGGGCATCCCGCTGCCGGGCGAGATCGTTCTGGTCTCGGCGGCACTGCTCTCCTCCCAGCACTCCGGCATCAACCCGATCGTCCTCGGCGCCTGCGCCAGCCTCGGCGCGGTGATCGGCGACTCCATCGGCTACGCGATCGGCCGCAAGGGCGGACGTCCCCTGCTGGCCTGGCTCGGCAACAAGTTCCCCAGACACTTCAGCGAGGGCCATGTCGCGACCGCCGAGCGGTCCTTCGAGAAGTGGGGCATGTGGGCCGTCTTCTTCGGCCGCTTCATCGCCCTGCTCCGCATCTTCGCCGGCCCGCTCGCGGGCGTACTGCACATGCCGTACTGGAAGTTCCTGACCGCCAACCTCCTCGGCGGAGTCATCTGGGCGGGCGGCACCACGGCAGTCGTCTACTACGTGGGAATCGTCGCCGAGGACTGGCTCAAGCGCTTCTCGTACTTCGGCCTGGCGGCGGCGGTGCTGGTGGGCCTGGCCTCCATGCTCGTCGTCCGGCGCAAGGCCCAGAAGATGTCAGCAGAGAAAAAGGAACCCGAGCCAGTCAACGCCGCCGAGTAATCCAAGGGCGCGGGGAACTGCGCGACGGGCCACAGGCAACCCGCACCCGCCAGCCGGTCTACTCATGCACCCCCTTGTGCGCCTTGGCCAACTCCGCATACATGGTCCCGTTAAGGGTCAACCCCTCGCGTTCCTCACCGGTGAGCTCCCGCCGCACCTTCGCCGGCACCCCCGCGACCAGTGACCCCGCCGGCACGACCATCCCCTGCGGCACCAGCGCCTGCGCGGCAACCAGCGAACCCGCCCCGATCACCGCCCCGTTGAGCACCGTTGCCCCCATCCCGATCAGACAGTCGTCCTCAACGGTCGCCCCATGCACAACGGCGTTGTGCCCGACGGACACCCGCTCCCCGACAGTCACCGGAAACCCGGGATCGGCGTGCAGCGTGCAGTTGTCCTGAATATTGCTGCTCGCCCCGACGACGATCCGCTCGACGTCACCGCGCAACACGGCCCCGTACCAGACGCTCGCTCCCGCAGACAGCGTCACGTCCCCGATCACGGACGCCGTAGGAGCCACGAACGCCGACTCATCGACCTCCGGCTCCCTGCCACCAATACCCACGATCAACGCCCTGTGCGTCATAAGACCCTCCCTAACCGTCGGAGACACCCGCACCGTATGTCATGCGGTAGGGCGAAGATCACAGCGGCCGGACCTCATGGGTGCGGCTCACGCTGAGTACCGTGAGCGGGTGCCCAAGCGCAAGAACACGTTCTCAGAATGGCGGCGCCACCTCGCGCAACGCGCCGTCCACGCGGGCTGGGCCTGGGTGCAGCGCACGGGCTCCGTGACCGCCGCACACCCGGGGCGGTTCCGCTTCGGCGCGATGGGAACAGGTACCAGACTCGCCTTCCCGCTGGGCACCGTCTTCGGCGAACCGTGGATCCACCTCGGCGCCCACTGCATCGTCGGCGAACAGGTCACCCTCACCGCGGGCCTGATGCCCGACCTCGACCTCGGCCCCGATCCCATTCTGCGCCTCGGCGACGGTGTGGTCCTCGGCCGCGGCAGCCACGTCATCGCCGACACGACGGTGACCATCGGCAGCGACTGCTACTTCGGGCCGTACGTCTACGTGACCTCCACGAACCATTCCTACGACGACCCGCACGAGCCCATCGGCAAGCAGTGGCCGCGCATGGAACCCGTCGAGATCGGCCCGGGCTGCTGGATCGGCACCGGCGCGGTGATCCTGCCGGGTGCGCGGATCGGCCGGAACGTGGTGGTGGCGGCCGGCGCGGTGGTCCGGGGCACGGTGCCCGACCATGCCGTGGTGGCGGGGGCGCCCGCACGGGTCGTACGCCGCTGGACTCCGGCGGAGGGCTGGCAGCCACCGCTGCGGACGCCGGCGCCGGTGCCGATCCCCGAGGGGGTCACCCCGGACCAGCTGAACGCGCTCGCGGGCCTGGACGAGGAGACCGCGGCCCGGCTCGCCGAACTCGACGACGACACGATCGCGCGGCTGGCCGAACTGGACGCGGAAGCCTGATCCCGCATCGGAGCGGAGGCCCGCACCAGCCCCCGCCCTCCGCTGCCGCTCACCCCGTGGCCAGCAACAACGTCCCCACCAACGCGAGCCCCGCCCCCGCCGCCTGCACCGCCCGCAGCCGCTCGCTCAGGAACCCGCGCGCGGCCAGCGAGGTCACCACCGGGTACAACGACGCGAGCACCGCCGCCACGGTCACCGGACCGTGCTGGGCGGCGATCGAGTACGTCCCGTTGGCCGCCACATCGGCCAGCCCCACGAAGGCCAGCGCGGGCAGCGAACCCCAGCGGAACCCGCCCTCCGGGAGCGCGGTCCCGCCCCGCCGCACGGAGACGTAGAGGGCTGCCCCGCCCGTGGCCACGTTCGTCAGGCGCTGCACGAACAGGGCGAGGAACAGGCCGGTGACAGTGGTGGAGGCCTCCGCGATCAGCGCGAACACCGTGCCGAAGCCGAGCGCGGCGATCAGCGTCAGCAGGATGGTCTGCCGCTGCACGGGCGCACCGCGCAACTGCGGCCCGCCCGCCAGCACGACCCCGGTGACGGCGACCGCGATCCCCGCCACCTGCGTCAGCCCGGGACGCTCCCCGAGGAACAGCCCGACACCGACCGGCACGGCCACGCTCAGTGTGGCGAGCGGCGAGACGACGCCCATCGGGCCCAGCGCGAGCGCCTTGTAGAAGGAGAGGAGCGCGATCGGCCCCACCAGGCCCGCCGCGAACGCGAACCACAGGCGCGGTCCGGCCTCGCTCCAGCCCCCGATGGCGACCACGACCGCGCCGAGCACGGCCGCCGCGATCCCCTGCGACACGACGACGACCGTCAGCGCCGGGGACCTTCGGGTCAGCAGGCCTCCGCCGAAGTCGGCCAGCCCCCACAGGAGGCTGGTGGCCAGGGCGAAGAATGCTGTCACGGGGTGCCTCGCAGTACAGTTCGGTGAACGATCGGTGCATCACACCGTAGTTCAGTGAAGTGAACTCTGTCATCCATAATATTGAACTGAAGGTATGGGCGGAACGTGTCGGACCTCGACCTGCTGAACCAGTCCCTGGCGCGCAACGTCAAGCACTGGCGCTCGGTGCGCGGCTTCACCCTGGACGTGCTGGCCGCTCGGGCCGCCGTGAGCCGGGGCATGCTCATCCAGATCGAGCAGGCCCGCACCAATCCCAGCATCGGTACGGTCGTCAAGATCGGTGACGCCCTTGGGGTCAGCATCACCACCCTGCTCGACTACGAACAGGGCCCGAAGGTCCGCATCGTCCCCGCCGAGCGCGCGGTACGGCTGTGGCACACCGAGGCCGGCAGCT
Source organism: Streptomyces sp. NPDC001100 (assembly GCF_053598575.1). Lineage (NCBI taxonomy): Bacteria > Bacillati > Actinomycetota > Actinomycetes > Kitasatosporales > Streptomycetaceae > Streptomyces > Streptomyces sp. NPDC001100. Next base: position 203,393 of record NZ_JBSFKO010000014.1, on the reverse strand, counting down.
ACAACCGCCTCCTCGCCGGCACCGAGGCGCCCGGACCGCTGGAGATGTGGGACTGGCGGCTGATGCCGGGGGAGAGCAGCCCCTCCGAGCCCCACCCCACCGGCACCGTCGAGCTCGTCCATGTCACCGCCGGCGAGCTGACCCTCACCGTGGACGGCGAGGACCACCTCGTCCCGGCCGGCGCCAGCGCCACCTTCGAGGCCAACACCCCGCACATCTACGGGAATCGGGGCGAGGTGCCGATGGAGATGGTGATGGCGGTGTCCGTCCCTCCGGTGCACCGCGACACCCCGTGAACGGCCGCCGCACGACTGTTAGCGTGCCGTCATGCGCGCACCCATCGGACACTTCGACCACGCCACCCCCGCCCCCGACTGCCTCGACGAACTGACCCGCCCGGTCGCCGAGGCCGTGCGCGGCTGGCGCGGCAGCGTCCCCGCCGAGCAGATCGTCTACGTCGACACCGACCCGGAGTGGGCCGACACCGCCACCTTCGTCGAGCACTACGGCCGGGAGTTGCTGGAGCAGTCCGCGAACTGTGTGGTCGTGGCCGGGAAGCGCGGCGGTGGGACGACGCTCGCCGCCTGTGTGGTGCTGTCCACCACCCGCGCCGACGTCAACGGCGTGGTCCGCCGCCAACTCGGCGCCCGCAAGGCCTCGTTCGCGTCGATGGACACGGCGACCGGCGAGAGCGGCATGGAGTACGGCGGCATCACCCCCATCGGACTCCCCGCCGACTGGCCGGTGTTGGTGGACTCCGCCGTCGTCGACCTCCCGTACGTCCTGGTCGGCAGCGGGCGCCGCCGCGGCAAACTCCTCGTCCCCGGCAAGGCGTTCGCGGATCTTCCGGGCGCGGTCGTACTCGAAGGTCTCGGGGTCGCCTGATTTCAGGCCATGCTGTGGTGGTGGGCCAACTCCCCGTGCGGGTCCGCCTCGCCCGGCACCGGTGCCGGGTCGGCGTGCACCAGGGCCGCGGTGAGCCTCGGTACCGCGTGCAGCAGCGCGTGTTCCGCCGCTACGGCGACGGCGTGGGCCTGCCGTACCGTCGCCTCCCCGTCCACCACCACCGCCACCTCGGCGCGCAGCCGGTGTCCGATCCAGCGCAGCCGCAACTCGCTCACCCCGCGCACTCCTTCGACCTCGCGGACGGCGTGCTCGGCCCGGTCCACGAGTGCGGGATCCACGGCGTCCATCACCCGCCGGAACACCTCGCGCGCCGCGTCCCGCAGTACCAGCGCGATGGCGGCGGTGATCGCCAACCCCACGAGGGGATCGGCGAGTTGCCACCCCAGTGCCGAACCGCCGGCCCCGATGAGCACGGCCAACGACGTGAACCCGTCCGTACGGGCATGCAGCCCGTCGGCGACCAGGGCGGCCGACCCGATCTCCCGCCCGACCCGGATCCGGTACCTGGCCACCCACTCGTTGCCGACGAAGCCGGCCAGCGCGGCTCCCGCGACCGCCGTGACATGCGTGACGGGCCGGGGATCGAGCAGCCGGTCCACCGCCGCCCAGGCCGCGAAGGCGGCGGACGCGGCGATCGTCAGCACGATCGCGATACCGGCCAGGTCCTCGGCCCGGCCGTATCCGTAGGTGAAGCGCCGGGTCGCGGCGCGGCGGCCGAGCACGAACGCGATGCCCAGTGGTACGGCGGTCAGCGCGTCCGCCGCGTTGTGCACCGTGTCGCCGAGCAGCGCTACCGACCCGGAGACGACCACGACGACCCCTTGCACCAGCGCCGTCGCACCGAGCACCGCGAGCGACACCCAGAGCGCGCGCATGCCGCGGGCCGAGGTCTCCAGGGCGGAGTCGAGCTTGTCGGCGGTCTCGTGGGAGTGGGGGGTGAGGAGATGGGTGAGGCGGTGCCGGACACCTTTGGGGGAGTGGTGATGGTGGTGCTCGTGTCCATGGCTGTGACTGTGACTGTGACTGTGGCCGTGGTGGTGTTGGTCGCTCACGTGCGTCCCCTTCCGGTGCGCTGGTGGACGTACGGCGTCCACAGGGCCATTATGTGCGTATGAGCGCACGCATGCACCTATCACCTGCGCACGATGCGCATCCGCGCACCCCGGGCGAGGAACAGTTCGCGCTGGCCGCCGAACTCCTGGCCCTGCTCGGCGACCGCACCCGCCTGACCCTCCTCCATGCCCTGACGGCGGGCGAGTCCGACGTCACCACGCTCACGGAGGCGTGCGGTGCGGCCCGCCCGGCCGTCAGCCAGCACCTGGCGCGACTGCGTCTCGCGGGACTGGTGACCACGCGCAAGGAGGGCCGCCGGGTCATCTACTCGTTGAGCGACGGCCATCTGCGACGCCTCGTCGACGAGGCGCTGAACGTGGCGGACCACCGGCTGAGCGACCGCCCGCCGCACGACTGACGATCCGTCAGCCGGCCGGGTCCTTGCCGAGGTACGACTCCGCGAACGCGAGCCCCGCGGAAGGGGACTGGAAGACCCGGCGCAGCCGGGCGAGCGTGGTGCCCGCGAGGTACGGATCGCCGGACGAGGCGCCGTGGTACACATCGGAGAGCCACCGGGAGAACTCCTGGTACTCCCAGACCCGGCCCAGACAGGCCTCGGAATAGCCGCCCAGGCCCGCCGATTCGCCCCTCGTGAGGTGGGCGACGAGCGCGTCGCCGAGCAGGAAGGCGTCGTGCAGGGCGAGGTTCATGCCCTTCGCGGCGATGGGCGCGGTGAGATGGGCCGCGTCGCCCGCGAGGTAGAGCCGGCCGAACACCATCGGCTCGACAACGTAGTTGTGCATGTCGAGCACCCGCTTCTCGATCAGCCGGCCCTCGGTCAGCGGCGGGGCGCCGGTCGCGGCGAGCCGGTGCTGCAGCTCGGACCAGACACGTTCGTCCGGCCAGTCGGCGGGGTCGTCGCCGGGCGGGCACTCCAGGTAGTAGCGGGTGACCTCGGGGCTGCGCGCCATGTGCCCGGCGAAGCCGCGCGGATGGACACCGAACAGGACGCAGTCCGAGGACGGCGGCGCCTCGGCGAGCAGCGCGAGCCAGCCGATGCCGTAGTCGTGCCGCGCGGTGCGGGCCCGCTCCGCGGGTATCGCGGCCCGGCTCACCCCGCGCGCACCGTCGCAGCCCGCGACGAAGTCCCCGTGCACGAGCTGCCGTTGACCGGACTCGGGGTCGGTGTACGAGACCGCCGGGCGGTCGGTGTCCAGGTCGTGCAGCTCGACGTCCCGCACGCCGAAGCGGATCTCGCCGCCGCGCACGTCCGCGTACTCCCGCACCAGGTCCGTCACCAGCAACGGCTGCGGATAGACGTAGTGGTGATGCCCCGTCAACTCCGTGTAGGAGAACCGGTGCCGCTGCCCGCCGAAGCGGAACTCGCACTGGGTGTGCCGCTGCGCCCGCTCCAACAGGTTGTGCGCGAGGCCCCGTTGCTCAAGGCCGCGGACGGCCCACTCCTCGATCACCCCGGCCCGTGGCCGCTGTTCGATGAACTCCCTGGTCTCGGTCTCCAGGACCAGACAGTCGACTCCGGCCGCGCGCAGGATGCAGCCGACGGTGAGCCCGGCGGGACCGGCACCCACGACGACGACCGGAAAGCGGGGAGCGGACGGCGAGTTGGGGTGGGGGGAGGCAGAAGTCACCGGCCCAGTATGACGGCGTCCCGACAACACGAATCCGGCCGCCTGGACCAGGCGGCCGGATTCGTGTTGCCGGGTGAGGAGGGACGGATCAGTGCGCGGGCGCGTCCGTGATCACGACCTCGTCGATGCTGCGCTCGATGTCCTCGACCGTGGACGACGTCGCCTTGGCCCAGTAGTAGATGCCGAGGGAGAAGACGGCGATGACCAGGATGTCCCACCACAAGGGGATGTTGCCCTGGCCGCCGAAGCCGCCCTGCCAGGAGATCAGGCCCATGCCCAGCAGGTAGACCGGCAGCCACTGCGCCGCCTTGAAGTCCAATCGGGGCGCGTCCGGCAGGTTGTTGCTGTGGGCGTAGTAGGCGTAGCCGCCGAGCAGCAGATAGCCGAGCAGGATCGCCAGGCCGAGCCGCCACAGGGTGTCCCAGCCCGCCCAGTAGATGATCAGGTTGGCGACCACGAACGACAGCGGGGAGAGCACCTTGCCGGCCGGCAGCCGGTACGGGCGTTCCAGGCGCGGCAGCTTGTCGGCGAAGACGCCGTAGGCCAGCGGAGCGCCCGCGTACATCAGCACGCTCGCCGAGGTGATGAAGCCGACCAGCTTGTGCCAGCTGGGGAACGGCAGGAAGCAGATCACGCCGGTGATGAAGGACATGATCAGGCCGAACCACGGCACACCGCGCGCGTCGGTCTTCGTGAAGAGCTTGGGGGCGTAGCCGTTCTTCGCCAGGCCGTAGGAGACCCGTGAGGTGGCCGTGGTGTAGATCAGGCCGGTGCCGCCGGGGGAGATGATCGCGTCCAGGTAGAGGATCCAGGCCAGCCAGCCGAGACCGATCAGAGTCGTCAGGCCGGCCCACGGGCCGCTGTCGCCCTTGAACGCGAGGTGGCCCCAGCCGTTGGCGAAGCTGCTGTGCGGCAGTGCGGCGATGAACACCACCTGGAGCAGGACGTAGATGACGGCACCGATCGCGACCGAGCCGAGCGTGGCGCGCGGCAGGTCCCGCTTCGGGTTGCGGCTCTCGCCCGCCAGCTGGATGGCCTGCTCGAAGCCGAGCAGCGCGAAGATGATGCCGCTGGTGCTGATCGCGGTGAGGACGCCCTTGGCGCCGAAGGGCGCGAAGCCCTCCGAGTGGAAGTTGGCGGGGTGGAAGTTGCTCGCGGCGACGATGAAGATCGCGCCCAGCGGAACGGCGATCTTCCACCAGGTCGCGGCGCTGTTGGTGTGCGCGAGCACTCGTACGCCGAAGAAGTTCACCGCGACGAAGACGGCCATGAGCACGACCGCCACCAGCAGTCCGCTGGCCGTCAGGGTCTTGTCGGCGTGCTGGAAGTGCTTCGCCCACGACCAGTGGCCGGCGTAGCCGATCATGGCCTCGACCTCGATCGGCGCCACGGTCGCGGCCTGGAGCCAGGAGAACCAGCCGAAGGACATGCCCGCAAGGCCGCCGAAGGCGTAGTGCGGGTAGCGGGCCGTACCGCCCGCGACCGGGAACATGCCGCCGAGTTCGGCGTGCACCAGCGCCAGCAGCACGATCGCGACCGCGCCGATCACCCACGAGATGATCGCCGAGGGACCGGCCTGGATGACGGCGTCGTGCGCGCCGTACAGCCACCCGGAGCCGATGATCGAGCCGACCGATGCCCACGTCAGCCCGATCAGACCGACGTCCCGCCGCAAACCGCTCGGATCCCTGGTGGCCTCCGGGACGAGTTTGTCAACACTCACCATGTCAAGGGGCCTCTCGAAGTCAGCACGGATGCTTAACGGACGGGAGGCCTCAGGCTAGGAATGAATGAATTCTTACAGAAGTCCGTTGCCTGAAATTTTACTTGTCTTCGAGGTCTTCTTTGACATGCCCACAGGCTTCTTACGGTGTCCTCATGCTGTGCCGGTCTCAGCCGCGGCCGAGCCTCGGGATCTCGATCGCCGGGCAGCGGTCCATCACCATCTCCAGGCCCGCTGCCCGGGTCCGCTCGTACGCGGCCTCGTCGATCACGCCCAACTGGAACCAGACGGCCTTCGCCCCCTGGGTGACCGCCTCGTCCGCGACCGCCCCGGCGAGGTCGCTGTTGACGAACACGTCGACGACGTCGACCTCGAAGGGGATGTCCGCGAGCGAGGCGTACCCCTGCTCGCCGTGCACCGTCTCCGCCTTGGGGTGGACGGGGACGACGCGCTTGCCGAAGATCTGCAGAACCTCCGCCACGCCGTAAGCGGCACGGGACCGGTTCGAGGACAGGCCCACGACCGCCCAGGTGTCACCGGACTCGGTGAGGATCTTGCGGACCGTTGCTGAGTCGCCGTACACGCTCGGCCTCCTTGGTGTGCGTGCGGAGTCTGACGCGTGGCACAACGGCGCACGGCGGGCGGGGATTCCCTCGGTCGGAGACCACCGAGGTGTTGCGGCCCTTGTCGTAGTGGTTGTCGGCGATCTTGATCCCCGTGCTGCCGTGGAAGACGAAGAGCGAGGAGGTCTACGGCGGCTCGTCCGGGGTGGCCAGGCGGCGGACCGTGTTGCCGGTGAAGGTGAAGCCGCCGACGCTCTTGGCGTTGACGACCGTCACGTCACCGATGTCGAAGGAGTTGTGCTCGACCTTGATGTCGTGGTGCACCGGGTTCGCCGGGTCGACGACCTGGTTGGTCGGTTCGACGAAGATGACCGGGCCGGTGGGCCGGGTGAACGTGTTGTCGCGGATCGTCAGGTCGGCGACCGGGCCGGACTCGTACCACTGGTAGGCGTCGGCGGAGACGTAGATGCTCGCCATGGACATCGCGTCGAAGCGGTTGCCGCTGATCAGGACGGGCTTGCGGGTGGTGACCAGGATGCCGCGGGTCGGGACGTTGCGGAAGGTGTTGCCGGAGATGACGACCGACGGGGTGGCCGTGATGTTCTCGACGACCGTGCCGCCGATCTGCACCGCGGCGGGCACCGGCCGGTCGAAGGTGACGTTCATCGTGGTGAGCGGCTTGTCGTGGTCCATGCCGCTGGGGCCGTCCACGGCCGTGACCTTCGCGTGCGGGTCGGCCACCGGGGTCATCGTGCGCTGGGTGGTGAACTCGACCTCGTCGCCCGGGGCGAACTGTGGGAACCCGGCGGTCTACGGGTGCTCGTAGTCGAGGGTGAGGGTGTTCGGGCCCGGCTACCAAGCTGACGAACAACTCCCGCAAGGGCTCCTACAGTTGGGAGGCCCGCTTCCCCGGCGTCCACAAGAAGATCAAGGTCGACGGCGTCGCACAGCACGTGCGGGTGAAGACGGTCCACGGCGTGACCTGCACCTACGCGACACCGACGGTCCGGGCCGGGGCGACGACGGTCGTGCAGGTCGGCGACTGACGCGAACTCCCGCTCACCGAGGGCCCCGTAGCGCGTCGGCGAGATCGTCGAGGTACCGCGCGACGGGGCCCAGCGAGAGCAGACCGCTGCCCGCCCCGGCCAACTCGGCTGCGGCGGGCGCCAGTTCGTCCCTCGCCCGCTCCATCGTGCCCCGGTCGCCCACGGCGAGCGCCGCCCGCGCGGCCAGGCACCACAGTGCCTCGAACAGCAGGTCGCGCGGCGGCTCCGGAAGCGAACGCAGCGCGTCCCGGGCGTCGTCGGGCCGCCCCTGGGCCAGCGACACGAGCGGGCGGGCCCACGGTTCGTACGGCCCCCAGTCGATGTGCCCGCCGGTCTGCGCGGGCCGCCCGTACCGCACCCGCAGACACAGCAGGGCCAGCGGCAGCAGCCCGTCCTCCAGCCCGGGCATTCCGGCTCCGTCCAGCCGCCGCGCCGCATCCTGGTAGGCCGCCTCCACGTCCACGGGCCGCGCACTCCCGGCCTCGGCGAGCCGCAGCACCCGATACCACTGGGTGAACACGCCCACCAGCGGCAGTTCATGACGCTCCGCCAGCTCCTCGGCGGCTGCCGCGTGCCGGTCCGCTCCGCCGAAGTCGGCGAGGGCGCTACGGGCCTGGAGCCGGACGAGACGGCCGAGCACCTCGTGGGTGACGAGGCCGTGCCGGGCGGAGATCGCGACCAACTCGGCCCCGATCCGGTCCCGTTGCGGGGCCAGACCGGCGCGCTGGAAGGTCTGCATGAACACCCCGTTGAGGGCGAAGACCACAAGCGCGGGGTCGTTGAGCCGGCGGGCGATGTCCTCCGCCTGGCGGGCGGCCTGGGGCCCGCGCGCGGAACGCGTACCGCGCGACTCCAGAGCGATCGTCGCCAACAGGCGGGCCCGCACCGCGAGATGGGCGTCCGGCGGAAGTTCGGCAAGGGTGCGCTCGGCGGCGGCCACGGTCTCCGCCGCCAGCCCGGGGTCGTCGGCACGGGTCCAGATCGCCGGGACGTCGTAGGCGCCGATCACCCGGGCGGTGAGCACCGGGTCGCCCAGTTCCGCCGCCGCCGCGATCGCCGCGAGCCGGTGCCCACGGGCCGCCTCCAGCCCGCCACCACCGGTCACCGCGAGATCCCGCAACAGCCCCACCGCCGACTCCAGCCGCACCCGGGCACCGGCCGCCACGGTCCGGTCGTAGGCGGCGGTGGCGGCGGACCATACCTGCTCGGCGGGACCACTGTCCGCTTGCGACCGGCTTTGTTCGTGCGGGCCGCTGGATACCTGTGCCTGCTTCCGAGGACTGCCGGGCCCGGTGTCCAGGTGCGGAGCATGCGCCAGGACGTCCGCCTCCAAGCGGCGCAGGGCCGGCCCGGGGTCCGCTCCGAGTTGTTCCACGAGGAGGGCGCGGGCCCGGCGCAGTACCGCGAGTGCGTCGCCCTGGCGGCCGGTGCGGTACAGGGACAGTGCCAGCAGTCGCCAGGCGTTCTCGCGCCACGGGTGTTCGGCCGCATGCTCGTCCAGGTCGGGCACCGCCTCCGCGGCCCGGCCCAGGGCGAGTTGGGTCTCGGCCCGGCGTTCGACGGCGTGCAGGCGCAGCTCGGCGAGGCGTGAGCGTTCCGTGCGGGCCCAGGTCTCGGTGCCGAAGTCGGCGTAGGCCGGGCCCCGCCACCAGCCGAGCGCCTCCTCCAGCCGGGCCAGTGCCCGCTCCTCCGGCAGGGCACCGGCGGCGGTCACCGCTCGCTCGAAGCGCCAGGCGTCCACGGCATCCGGCGCGGCCCGCAGCGCGTACCCCGGCCCCTCGGTGACCAGCAGCCGGGCCGGTGCGCGCGGCGGGCGCTCCGGTTCCAGGGCCCGGCGCAGCGCGGCTACGAAGGTGCGCACCGCGCCCACGGCGTCGGCGGGCGGCTCCGCACGGCCCGCCCACAGATCCTCGACCAGCCGCCCGACCGGGACGACCCGGCGCCGGGCCACGAGCAGCCGGGCCAGCACCGCCCGGTGCCGAGGTCCCCGCAGGGCGATCACGTCCCCGGCACCGTCCCAGGCCGTCACCGGCCCCAGCACCCCGAACGCGACCTCCATCACCGACCACCCTTTCCGGGGGCATCGCCCCAGGTCACGGTAGCGCGCTCACCCGTTGCTCATCGGCGCGCGGCAGGCTCGGAGAAAGCACTCACAGCACGGACGAAAGCAGGGCGCACCATGCCACCGACCATCCCCGGCTTCACCTACCACCGCGTTCCCGTCGCGGACGGCGTCTCCCTGAACGCGGCCGTGTCCGGTTCGGGCAGCCCGCTCGTGCTGCTGCACGGCTTCCCGCAGACCCACCTCATGTGGCGCGAGGTCGCCGCCGACCTCGCGGCCGACCACACCGTCATCTGCCCCGACCTGCGCGGCTACGGCGCGAGCGACAAGCCCGCCGACACCGACGGCTCCGGCTACGCCAAGCGCACCATGGCCGGCGACATCGTGGCCCTCGCCCAGGCCCTGGGACACGACCGCTTCGCACTCGCCGGCCACGACCGCGGCGCCCTCGTCGCCTTCCGCGCCGGACTCGACCACCCGGACAGGATCACGCACCTGGCCTGTCTCGACGTACTCCCCACCCTCGACATGTGGGACGTGCTGCACGGCGTCACCGCAGCCGTCGGCTTCCACCTCTACCTCATGGCCCAACCGCCGGGCCTGCCAGAGGAGTTGATCGCCGCCGCGCCCGACGCGTTCTTCGGCCACTTCCTCGACCTCTGGACCAACGACCCGCACGTGATCCCCGCCGACGTCCGCACCGCCTACCTGGACGCCTGTCGCGCCGCGGTCCCCTCGATCGTCGCCGACTACCGCGCCTCCGCCGGCGTCGACCTCGCCCACGACCGGGCCGACCGGGACGCCGGAAACCGGCTGCGGATGCCGGTCGCCGTGCTCCAGCAGGACTGGGGCGCCGCCCTCGGCTTCGACGCGGCGGCCCTGTGGCGCGCCTGGGCGCCGGACCTGCGGCACTCCACCGTGACCTGCGGCCACTTCATGGCGGAGGAGGCACCCGCCGACGTGGCCAAGGCACTGCGGGACCTGCTCGCCCGCTGACCGCGTTCCCCCTTTCCGACCCGCGCAGTACCGTCGGGACAGTCCCTACGGCAGGGGGTGCCCGATGCCCGCGCCCGACCCGCTCGCCGCACGTCTCACCATCCATCTCGACGCGGCCGCGCTCTGGCACCACAGGCCGGCCTACGCCGAACTCGTCCACCGCGCCCACCGCGAGGGCCTCGCCGGAGCGAGCGTCTTCCACGGCGTGACGGGGTTCGGCGCGGGCGACCCCAAGGCCCGGCACCTCCGCGATCACGGGCCCTGCCTGGTGATCATCGTGGACGACGAGCGACGGCTGCGTTCGTTTCTGCCGTGCGTGGCCGACGTGTTGGGAGAGACCGCGGCCGTCGCGACCCTGGACCAGGTACGGATCCATGTGCCGGACAACCTCGCGTGAACCCCGCGACTCCGGCCTGAACAGAGCGAACATGCGTGCGTACGGCCCTCCACCCGCCTACGCTCGGGCCGTGCTGCGCATCATCGACGCCCGAACCGGCGACTCCACCGAAGCCGCCCCCGCCCGCCGTGGCCTGACCAGGGTCGAGGCGCATGCGTCGGGCCTCGATCACACGGCACTACGTGTCCTCCTCGTCGCCGACCTCCTCGTGCGCGCCCTCGAACTCGGCGGCACACCCGTGTGGGCCCTGCTCACCGGCGACCACGAGCAGGCCGAACTCCGTGCCGCCGCCGTGGCGTTGGGCATCCGCCCGTTCGAGGACGGCGGAGACCTCGGCTCCGGACTGGGAGAGGCCCAGGTCCTCCACGTGGCCGCCGGGAGCGGCGCGACACCCGGGGGAGCCCTGGTCGCCGTAGCGCCCGTCGAATCTCCTACGACCGCTGCCCCGGACCTCTCCGACCCGGGTGCGTTCCGGCTCGCCCTGCTCTCGCAGCGACGGGACCTGCCGCTGCGGCTCGACGCGGACGGGCTGGACGAGGCGCGGCGGACCCTCGCGCACTGGCGGGCGTCGGTCGCCGACTGGGCGCGGCGGCCCTCGCGGCCGGTGCCCGACGAGGTGCGCGTCGAGCTGCGGAGCGCCTGGGAGAACGACCTCGACGTGCCTGCCGTGCTGGGGGTGCTGCGGCGGGTGGAGACCTGGCCCGAACTGCCGGACGGTGCCCGCTTCGAAACCTACGCCTACGCCGATCGGCTGCTCGGGCTCGAACTCACCCGTGACATCGGGTCGTTGACGTGAGCGCCCGTGCCGGGGCCCGCCCGCTGCGCCGACTGGTGGTGCTGCGGCATGCCAAGTCCGCCTGGCCCGCGGGCGTTCCCGACCAGCTGCGGCCGCTCGCCCCGCGCGGTCTCCGCGACGCCCCGGCCGCCGGGATCGCGCTCGCCGAGGCGGACTCCCTGCCGGACCTCGCGCTGTGCTCCACGGCCGTACGGGCGCGCCGGACCTGGGAGTTGGCGTCGGCGCAGTGGGGCACCCCGCCACCGGTGCGGTACGAACCGCGGCTCTACGCGGCCGACGTGGAGGATCTGCTCGACGTCGTGCACCAAGTGCCGCACGAGATCGAGACGTTGCTCCTCGTCGGGCACAACCCCGGCCTGGAGGAACTGGTCCTCGAACTCGCCGGCGACAGTCTCGACGACACGCTCGACGAGGTCCGGGTGAAGTTCCCGACCTCGGCGATCGCGGTCCTGGCCTGGCACGGCCGCACCTGGCAGGACCTCGCCCCGGGCACCGCCCTGCTGACGGGCCTGACCGTGCCGAGGGGCAGGAAGAAGTAGGCCCGGTTCTAGGGGAGTTGGAGGAACTCCCGGGCTCCGCGCAGGGGTGTGCCCAGCCGCTCCCGGGTGGCTCGGCCGTCGAGGCGGACGTCGAGGGCCATGGACGTGCCCGCTCCGCGCCCGGCGGGGAGCCGGCGCGCGTCGAGGCCGTCGCGTCGGGCGATGAGCACACCGAGTTCGTGGCGGCTCAGGGCGTCCGGACCGGCCAGGTGGAACATGCCCGAAGCGTCGGACCGGGCGAGTTCCAGCAGGGCGGCGGCCAGATCCCCGACGTGGACCGGGCAGCGGACGACATCCGTGAACAGGACGCCTTCGCGGGCACCCGCGGCCAGTTCGTGCACCATGCGCTCGTGCGCGGAGCCGCCGTGTCCGATGATCAGCGAGGTGCGCGCGACAGCGGCGGCCGGTGTCAGAAGGCGTACGGCGGTCTCCGCGGCGGCCTTCGCCGCGCCGTACGGGGTGACCGGGTCGGGCGGGCACGACTCGTCGTAGGAGACCCGCGAACCGGAGAACACGGCGTCGCTGGAGACATGGATCAGCCGGCGGCCGTGGCGAGCCGCGGCCATCGCCACGCGGACCGAACCGTCGGCGGTGACCGCCCAGTCGCTCAGTCCGCTGGTCGCGTTGATGATCGCGTCCGGGGTCAACTCGGCCAGGAGGTCGTCGAGTTGAGCGGGCGCGCGAAGGTCGACCCGGTGCCAGGAGACACCGGGTGCGTGACCGTCGGGGCGCGAGGAGCAGTACGTCGCCGCCGTGGACCAGCCCGCCGCGCTCGCCCGGCGGACGAGTTCTGTGCCCAGGAAGCCGCTGGCGCCGACGACAAGGACCCGCACGGCGGTCAGCCGACGTGGACGCGGGGCCGCCGGTGCCGGTCCGGTTCCGCGCGGCGCAGTACCTCGCGGGTGACCGGTGCGACCTCGCCGTCGCCGAAGACCAGGAAACGGATCAGATGACTGAACGGGTTGCCCTCGGTCCAGTCGAAGTAGGCGTGCGGGACCTCCCCGGTGCGGTCCCGCAGGGCCAGCAGGACCGCGGCGATCGAGTTGGGCACCGTGGGGCCCTCGACCCGGAGCCGCCGTACCCCGTACTTCTTGTCGCCGTGCACGGCGATGTCCGCGGTGAAGTCCGAGGAGTCGCGCACGATGACCTCCACGAAGAGCACCGGGCCGCCGTCCGGGATATGGGTGTGCTCGCGCTGGCTGTACTCCTTGGCGCGGTACTCCCGACTGCTGTGCTCCTGCGGCTCGTTGGCGATCAGCCGCAGGGGGCCGGAGCGGGCCGCCTCGTCGATGAACCGGGCCGCCGTGTCGTCGAACGTGACCTCGGCGGCGCGGAGTTCGAAGGCGCGGTGGATGCGGGAGCCGAACGACGTCGTCAGGATCAGCACGATGAAGATCCCGGCGATCTTGATGCCGTCGGGCCGTTCGACGACGTTCGCGACCAGCGTGTAGGCGAACACGGCCGTGATCGCGCCGAACCCGAGCGTCGCCTTCCGATGCCCCCGCTTGTGCACGGTGACCGTGGAGGCGAAGGCGGCCGAGAGCATCAGCACCAGCACACCCGTCGCGTACGCGCCGCTCTGCGCGTCGACGCTCGCGTGGAACCACAGGGTGATCAGGACGGCCGCCACCATGAACACGAGCACCAGCGGACGCACCGCCCGCGTCCACTCCGGGGCCATGCCGTAGCGCGGCAGATAGCGGGGGACGAGGTTCAGCAGCCCGGCGAGCGCGGAGGCGCCCGCGAACCACAGGATGGCGATCGTCGACATGTCGTAGATCGTGCCGAAGACCTGGCCCAGGTGCTGGTGCGCGAGGTAGGCGAGGGCGCGTCCGTTCGCCGGGCCGCCGGTCTTGAAGGCGCTCTGCGGGATGAGGATCGTCGTCGCCAGGCTGGACAGCAGCAGGAAACCGGACATGATCACGGCGGCCGTGGTGAGCAGCTTGCGGGTCTCCCGGATACGGCCCGTGGGCTTCGCCCAGGTGTCCGTCGGATCGCCCTTGACCTGCGGCATCACCGCCACACCCGTCTCGAAGCCGGACATGCCGAGCGCGAGCTTCGGGAACACGAGCAGGGCGACACCGACCATCGCGAGCGGCGAGGAGTGCGCGGCCGTCATCGCGTCCGTCCAGTCGCCGATCTTCACCGGATGGCTCAGCACCTCCCACGCGGACACCGCGAGGACCACGAGATTGAGGGTGAGATACGTGCCCACCAGCACCACGGCGATCCCGATGGCCTCCCGGAACCCCTTGAGGAAGACCGCGCCCAGCGCGCCGACCAGCACCAGCGTGATCCAGGTGTTCTCGCCGTGCAGCCAGCCCGGCGCGAACGGGTTCTCCACGACGTGCGCCGCCGCGTCCGCCGCCGACAGAGTGACCGTGATCATGAAGTCCGTCGCCGCGAAGCCCAGCAGCACCAGCACGAAGATCTTCCCCGACCACCACGGCAGCAGCCGCTCCAGCATGGCGATCGACCCCTCGCCGTGCGGAGATTCGTGCGCCACCCGCCGGTACACCGGCAGTGCCCCCAGCAGCGTCAGCCCGATCAGTACGACCGTCGCCAGCGGTGACAGCAGCCCGGCCGCGAGCGCGGCGATGCCCGGCTGATAGCCCAGCGTGGAGAAGTAGTCGACGCCGGTCAGACACATGACCCGCCACCACCGGTGCCCCTCGTGCTCCGGGTTCGGCGTCGCGTGCGGCCCCGGGTGCCGGGCGCTCTGCTCGCTCAGCCCGTCCAGGAGCCAGGCCCGGCAGCGGTCGGCGGCGGACCCGGAACCACCGGACTCCGTGCTCTCCGTACTGTCCACCTGTGCGCCGGTCATGCTGAGAACTCCCTGCGATCGGACGACCGTGCCCGGTACCCGGGCAACGAGGAGCGAGTATCCACCACATCGTCACCCTCACCCGGACCGGGGGCGACCCACAGTCCGTTACGGAATCGCGCGATGATCTCCTGATGACCTCTCTCCTCGACGACGTGCGCACCAGCGCGGAATGGATCGCCCGCGCTCTCGACAGCTCCGGCCACCGGGCCATTCGGCTCAGGCTCCCCGACGGATCTGTCGTGCGGCCGGTGCGGCGCTCGACGAGGCGTTTCGCGAACGGTCCGCAGGACAGCGTCGTCGGTCACGCGGCGGCCCTGGGAGCGTTGGCGGCGAACTAGGCTGGCCGGATGCAGGACGAGTACCGCACAGTGGCCCGCCCGGGCGTGCACGAGACCGAGGTCAACCGCTCCCGTTTCCTGTGCGCCCTCGCCCCGGCGGGCACCGAGCAGGAGGCCCAGGACTTCGTCGCCCGGGTCCGCAAGGAGCACGCCGACGCCTCGCACAACTGCTTCGCCTACGTCATCGGCGCCGACGCGGCGATCCAGAAGGCGAGCGACGACGGAGAACCGGGCGGCACGGCCGGGGTCCCCATGCTCCAGATGCTGCTGCGCCGCGACATGCGGTACGTCGTCGCCGTCGTCACCCGCTACTACGGCGGCGTCAAGCTCGGCGCGGGCGGCCTCATCAGGGCCTACGGCGGCTCGGTCGGCGAAGCGCTCGACGCCCTCGGCACCCTCACCCGCCGCCGCTTCCGGCTGGTCACCGTGACCGTCGACCACCAGCGGGCCGGCAAGATCCAGAACGATCTGCGCGCCACCGGCCGCGAGGTCCGGGACGTCCGCTACGGCGAGGCGGTCACCATCGAGATCGGGCTGCCGGACGCCGACGTGGACGCCTTCCGGGTCTGGCTGGCCGATGCGACGGCGGGGACGGCGGCGCTGGAGCTGGGTGGCGAGGCGTACGGGGACGCCTGACCCCAACGGGGTGTGACGGTGCGTCAGGAGTGCCAGTTCCAGACCTGGTTGGAGCTGCCCGCGCAGCCGAAGGTCTGGACGGGCTGACCGTCCTGCCCCGACTCGGAGGCATCCGCGTCCAGACAGAGGCCGTCCGGGGCGCTGACCAGGGTTCCGGCGCCGCCCAGTCGCCACCGTTGCGCGCTCAGCCCGTCGCAGCTCCTGGCCCGGATCTTCGAGAAGTTCTGGCCGACCGTGCCGGCGTCGGCGTCCAGGCAGGAGTGGTTGCCCTGATTGACGACGAGGTACTGGGACGCGTGACCGGGCACCCGGTACAGCGCCCACTTCTGGGCCGCCGTGCCGTTGCACCCCCACACCTGCACCGCGGAGACGCGGGCGTCGAGGCACCGGGCGACATCGACGGCGTGCACGTTCTCGGTGACGGTCACCGAACCGGCCCTGACCGGTCCGCGCTCCGTGCCGTACAGCAGTCTCGCGGTCTGCGCGTCGACCGTCCCGCTCGGGGTGGTTCCGGCCTCGGTCTGGAACGCCTTCACCGCGTCGCTGGTCGCCGCCCCGTAGTCGCCGTCGACCGTGACGTGCAACCCGTAGCCGGCGAGGAGGAGTTGGAGGGCCTTGACGCAGTCGCCGTGGGAGTGCGAGGCGATCTCGGCGACGCAGGAGGCGATCCGGATGTCGAGGGTCGCGGGATCGTGGGTGGCCGGCGCCCTCGTCGGACTCTGCGACGCCCCGTTCTCCGTCCCCGGCAGGGTCGTGTCCGGGGTCGGTGAACCGCTCGTCGCCGAGGGCGAGTTCTCCGGTACGTCCGTCGCCGCCTCCGGCCCTGCACCGGCCGACGTCCCGCTGTCGTGGTGCAGCAGCAGCGTCGTGCCGCTGCCGGCGACCAGGACGGCAGCGGCGGCCACGGCTCCCACGATCAGCTTTCCGCGTCTTTTGGGCGCGAACCCCCGTTTCCCGGGCGCGACTTGAGGCTTACCGGGCTCGGGTGACGGCTCCGCAGGCGTCGTCACGGGAAGTACGGACGGAGAGATCGTGAGCCCGGGGGAGGCCACGCGCTCGGGAGCAGCCGCACGTGGCGGGTCCCCGACCGGCCCGGACAGCTGATGCCCGATGGCGGTCCTGAACACGGCTTCGGGCAACGGCCGTTGCTCGGGGTCCTTGTCCAGGCAGACGCGGATGAACGCGGCCAGGTCCGCGTCGACGGCCGCCACCTTGTCGAGGGTCTCCTCCCGGGGCGGGTCGAAGGCCACCCGGTGCAGCACGTCGACGCCCGTGCCCTCGCCGAACGGCGCCTCCCCGGCGACCGCGTAGGTGAGCGTGGAGGCCAGAGAGAAGACGTCCGAGGCGGCGGTGACCTCCTGGCCGCGGACCTGCTCCGGGGACATGTAGGCGGGGGTGCCCACATTCTGACCCGTGGTGGTGATCGAGGTGCCGTCGGTGGCCTGGACGACCCCGAAGTCGATGACGCGGGCGCCGTCGGCGCCCAGGATGACGTTGGACGGCTTGAGGTCGCGGTGCACCAGCCCCGCGCGCCAGATCGCCTCGATCGCCCGTCCCACGTCACCCATCAGCCGCCAGGCCGCCGCCGCGTCGACCGGTCCTCGCGCGTCGACCAGCTGGTCCAGCGTGGGCCCGGGTATGTACTCGGTGGCGACCCACACCAGGTCCTCGTCGCAGCCGCTGCCCAACAGCCGTACGATGTGCGCCCCTTGGATGCTGTCCAGGGCGCCGACCTCGCGCTCGAAGCGCCTGCGGAACTGCGGGTCCTCCGCGTACTCGGGACGGATCACCTTCACGGCGGCCGGGCCGGTGGAGCCGGTGGCGTCGCGGCCGAGATAGACCCGGCCCATCCCGCCGCTGCCCAGTACCGACAGCAACCGGTACGGGCCCGCCTGCCGGGGATCGCTCTTCCGCAACGGGACCACGGGCGGCGGTTCCATCCCCGCCGCCGCATAGGCCATCGTTTCGGACCGACCGCGGTACTCGACTGGCATGGGAACCCTGTGTCTCTCGCGTGGTGCGTGTGACGTGAGATTAGCGCAGCTCCCTTATGGGGCAGGGGAGTTGAGGGTTCCCTGTGGGGGCGGTCGCCTCAGGGACGATCCGTGTCGCCGAAGCTGCGCGAGATCGAGCGGGCGCAGGTCCGCGCCGCGGAGACCAGGGAGGTGCGCACCGGGCCGTCCGCGCAGACCCGGTCGGCGGACCCCGTGACGCTCACCGCCGCGACGGCGGCGCGCCGCCGGTCACGGATCGGCACCGCGATCGACGCCGTGCCGTCCCGGGCCGGTCCGGGAACGCAGGCCCAGCCGCGATCCCTGACGGCCTCCGGGCTGTCGGTGAAAGCCGGCGAACCGCCGTGAGCCGTCGAACTCGCGGGCGGCTCGGGCGAATCGGACGCGTAGGCGCCCAGGACCGCGCCCAGCGCCGTTCCCTCAAGTGGCACGACCGTGCCGGTCTCCAGGGTCTGTGGTGTGTTGTCGCAGCGGAAGACGTGATGGACGATCAGTACACCCGACAGGTGCGGCACGCCCACGTGCACCGCTTCCCCGGTGTCCCGGGCCAGGTCGTCGGCCCACGCCAGGGCATGGGTGCGCAGCTCGTGGGTCTGGAGGTACCTGCCGCCCAGCCGTGCCAGCTCGGCGCCCAGCCCGTACTTGCCGGACACCGGATCCTGCTCGACGAGGCCCTCCTGCCGCAGGGTGCGCAGGATGCCGTACACCGTGCCCTTCGGCAGACCGAGCGAGGCGGCGGCGTCGGAGAGACCGAGCCGTCCCTCACCGGCGGCCAGCAGCCGTAACAGCGCGGCGCCTCGGGACAGCGACTGGATGGGACCTGGCATGAAGTGAGTGTGGCATGCATCAATGCCCTGCGGAGTGGGGTAATTGAGACGCCGGGAGACCGGCATGCGGCGGGGGAGCGGATGAACAGGGGTGTGCTGATGGGCCGTTGGACCGGCGCCGGGGACGCCGAACGCGCCCGGCGGGTCCTGCTCGTCGCGCTGCGGATCCGCCTGTGGGCGACGGTGGCGGAGTCACTGCTCCTGATCCTGCCGCGGCACGACATCGCCGCCGCGTTCACCACCGACGAGCCGGTCCGCGCGATCGTCGGCTCCTACATCCTCATGACCTGTCCGTTCTTCTCCTCCTCCTCTACTCGGCGATGGCGGTCGTCCACGGCTTCCTGAACGGTATCGGCCGGACCGTCTTCCCCCTGGTCTGCACGATGCTGTCGTTGCTGGTCGCCCGGGTCCCCACCGCGTCCCTCCTGAAGGGGCCGCTCGGTCTGGACGGCGTCATCTGGGCCGTACCCGTCGGCTGGTTCATCGGCCTGGCCTACACCGCGTTCGCGGTACGCCGGTACCTCAAGGATCCGCCCACCATTTCGTAACCCCCGTACCAAGGGACGTACAACTTCTCCCCAACAGCAAGTGTCTGGTACGGCAACACCACTTGTCCCGGGGGGGATGTCTTGATCAAGGTGAGCGTTGTCGTGCCGGTGTACAACGCCGGTTCCTACATCGAGCGTTGTGCGCCGTCACTCGTCAACCAGAGCCTCGGAGCGGACGCCTACGAGGTCGTGTACGTCGACGACGGGTCGACGGACGACTCGGCCGAACGGCTCGGGCGGCTGGCCGGGGCGTACGCGCATGTGCGGGTCCACCGGCAGGAGAACTCCGGCTGGCCGGGCAGACCGCGGAACGTCGGCATCGATCTGTCCAGGGGGAAGTACGTCCAATTCGTGGACCAGGACGACGAGTTGTCGTACGAGGCGCTGGAGCGGCTGTACGCCCTGGCGGAGCGCAACGGGTCGGACATCGTGCTCGGCAAGGTGCACGGGACGATGCAGGGACCCAGCAATGTGTTCAAGCGGACCGTCGAGCGGTGCACCGCCGCCGACGCACCGCTCTTCGAGAGCCTGACGCCGCACAAGATGTTCCGCCGGGACTTCCTGCACGAGCACGGGATCCGCTTCCCGGAGGGCCGGGTCAGGCTGGAGGACCAGCTGTTCATGGCGCGCACCTATGTGCGGGCCAAGACCGTGTCGATACTGGGCAGTTACCCCTGCTATCGGTGGAACCGGCGGGAGGACGGCGGCAACAACAGCAGCCGCCGGATCACCCCCGACGACTACTACGGCCACCTCGGCAAGGTCGTCGAGGCGATCAAGGAGGGCACACCGCCGGGCGACCTCCAGGACCGGCTGCTGCGCCGTTCGTACCGGGTGGAACTGCTGCGGCCGGTGAGCGAACCCCGCGTGCTGCGGCGCAGCGGCAAGGAACTGGAGGCGTACTTCACCACCGTCCGCCGGATGGCGATGACGAGCTATCCGGCCGGGGTGAGCGAGGGGCTCCCGGCGATCAGCCGGCTGCGCGCGGAGTTGCTGGTGCGCGGCCGACTCGACTCCCTGGTCGAACTCGCCCGCCGTACCGAACAGATCAGGGCGCACGTCGAGGTCGACGACATGCGCTGGCGCAACGGCAGACTGGTGATCCGGACCCGGATCGGGATGGTCCGCGGCGACGGCGAACCGCTGACCGTCGTGGAGCGCGGCGGACGCACACTGCTCGACCCCGAACTCCTCGACGGCATCGGCGGAGCCGAGGACTGGGAGGTCCCCGACCCGTTCACCTCCGCGCACGGGGAACTCATCGTCCACGACACAGCGGGCAATCACTGGTGGTACCCCCACGGGGAGCTGACCCCGGTCCTGGAACCGCTCGGCGGAGACCGCCACCGGGTCGTCGTCACCGGCGAGACGGTCATCGACCCGCTGACCCTCACCGGAGACGAGCCGATGTCCCCCGGCGCCTACCAGGTCTGGGCCAGCGCCCAGCTGCTGGGAGTCGGCCGCCGCCCCCGGCTGACCCCGACCCCGGGCGGCTCCCGGATCATCCTCGGCACCGTCGCCGTAGGAGCACCCGCGCGCCTGGTCTCCCCGACCTGGGCGGGCCCCGGCGGCCAGCTCCGGCTCGCCGTCGGCGCCCCCGGCCGGATCGGCACCACCCGCCGACTCCTGCTGCGCACCGCCGCCGACCACCGCCTCCGCCACGGCGCCCGCGAGATCCTGCGCCGCCTCCCGACCGACACGAGCCGCACCGTCCGCGCCACGGCACGCCGGGCGGAGCGGTGGTTGCTGCGTTAGCGGGGCGGTGGGCGGGAGAGCCGGTTTGCGCTGGTCCGCGGTTCATCCGACGGGGGCGCCTGGTCCGGCACGTCGCACACGACAACGGCCCGGAGCCGTAAGGCGGTTGCCGCCGTGACAGCCGCCGCCGAGGCGCCGGAGTCCGACGACACCTGGCTGGCCGTGCCGTGCTCGGGCTGACGGCCGTCACCCAGGGCACGATCCTGTTCGGCGGCGAGGACATCGCCCATGCCGGCGGCGTCACGGCGGTTTCTGCACCCAGGTCGTCACCTGGGGCAAGCACCGCACGCCGATCCGCCGCCAGTTGCGCGACCTCGTGTACCAGGCCATGACATAAGGGGTGTTGAGTGCTGGCATAAGGGATATTTGTGGCGTTCCGCTCGGTGGGGCAGGCGGAAGAGTGTGGCCGTGGTGAAGCAGGGTGGCCACAGGCGCTAGCGTGGTGGCTCCATGAAACTGCTGCACACCTCCGACTGGCACCTGGGCCGGGCGTTCCACCGAGTGAACATGCTCGGGGCCCAGGCCGACTTCGTGACCCACCTCGTCGCCACCGTGCGCGAGCGCGCGGTGGACGCCGTGGTCGTGTCGGGAGACGTGTACGACCGTGCGGTTCCGCCGCTGGCCGCCGTCGAGCTCTTCGACGACACCCTGCACCGGCTCGCGGACCTGGGCGTGCCCACGGTGATGATCTCCGGGAACCACGACTCGGCCCGCCGCCTCGGCGTGGGCGCGGGACTGATCGACCGCGCGGGCATCCATCTGCGCACCGAGCCCTCGGCCTGCGGGACGCCCGTGGTGATTCCGGACGCGTTCGGGGACGTGGCCTTCTACGGGCTGCCGTATCTCGAACCCGCTCTGGTCAAGGCCGAGTTCGGGGTGGAGAAGGCCGGGCACGAGGCGGTGCTGGCCGCCGCCATGGAACGCGTCCGCGCCGACCTCGCCGGCCGGGCGCCCGGCACCCGGTCCGTGGTCCTCGCGCACGCCTTCGTCACCGGCGGCGAGGCCAGCGACAGCGAGCGGGACATCACCGTCGGCGGGGTCGCCGCCGTACCGGCCGGGGTCTTCGACGGCGTCGACTATGTGGCGCTGGGGCATCTGCACGGCGCGCAGACCATCACCGGGCGCGTGCGCTACTCGGGCTCCCCGCTGCCGTACTCCTTCTCCGAGTCCGACCACCGCAAGAGCATGTGGCTCGTCGACCTGGACGCCGACGGGACCATCGGCGCCGAGCGCGTCGACTGCCCGGTGCCGCGTGAACTGGCCCGGATCCGGGGCGCGTTGGAGGACCTGCTCGACGATCCGGAGCTCGCGCGGCACGAGGAGGCGTGGGTCGAGGCGACGCTCACCGACCCGGTGCGCCCGGCCGACCCCATGGCCCGGCTCACCGAACGCTTCCCGCACACCCTCAGCCTGGTCTTCGACCCCGAGCGGTCCCCGGACGACCCCGACGTGTCCTACGCCAGGCGCCTCGCGGGCCGCAGCGACCAGGAGATCGCCGACGACTTCGTGGCCCATGTGCGCGGCGCCGGACCCGACGAGGACGAACAGACCGTGCTCCAGGAAGCGTTCGACGCGGTGCGCGCGGACTCGGTGGTGCGGGAGGTGACGCCGTGAACGGGCGGCCTTCGGCGCGAGCGAGCGTGCGGTTCTCGGCAGGAGGGGGCGTGCGATGAGGCTGCACCGGCTCGACATCACCGCCTTCGGGCCCTTCGGCGGCTCGCAGACCGTCGACTTCGACGAACTGTCCTCCGCCGGTCTCTTCCTCCTGCACGGCCCGACCGGCGCCGGCAAGACCTCCGTCCTGGACGCCGTCTGCTACGCGCTCTACGGCTCGGTGCCCGGCGTCCGCCAGAGCGGCCAGGGGCTCACCCTGCGCAGTGACCACGCGGCGCCCGCCACCCGCACCGAGGTCCGGCTCGAACTGACCGTCGCCGGGCGGCGGTTGGAACTCACCCGGCAGCCGCCCTGGGCCCGCCCCAAGAAGCGCGGCACCGGCAGCACACTGGACAAGGCACAGAGCTGGCTGCGCGAGTACGACGCGACGGCCGGCACCTGGAAGGACCTCAGCCGCTCGCACCAGGAGATCGGCGAGGAGATCACCCAGCTGCTCGGGATGAGCCGGGAGCAGTTCTGCCAGGTCGTGCTGTTGCCCCAGGGCGAGTTCGCGCGGTTTTTGCGCTCCGACGCGGAGGCGCGTGGCAAGCTGCTCGGCCGGCTCTTCGACACCCACCGCTTCGCCGAGGTCGAGAAGCGGCTCGCCGAGCGGCGGCGCGCCACCGAGGCCCAAGTCCGCCAGGGCGACGCCGAGTTGCTGGCCGACGCGCACCGCATGCAGCAGGCCGCCGGGGACGCCATGGAGCTGCCTGACCTCGCACCGGGCGAGCCCGGCCTAGCCGCCGAGGTGTTGGGCGCGGCGGCCGTCGCCCGCAGCACCGCGCGCGAGCAGCTGACCATCGCGCACAGCCGCCTCGGCGCCGCCGAGTCCGCCCAGACGGCCGCCGACCGCGAGCTTGCCGACGTACGCGAACTGGCGCGCCTGCAAAAGCGGTTCGCGCAGGCCCGGGAGCGGGCCGCGCTCCTGGAGGAGCGCGCCGACGGCTATCGGCAGGCGCAGGCCCGGATGGAGCGGGCGCGCAAGGCGGCGGCGGTGGCGCCGGCGCTGGAGCTGCGGGAGGCGGCCGACACCGAGCACCGGGAAGCCGCCCGGGCCGAGGCGCGCGCGCGTGACCTGTTGCCGGAGACCTTCGCGGACGCCGGAGCGGCCGGACTCACCGCTGCCGCCCGCCGGGCCGCCGAGGAGCTGGGCGGCCTGGAGTCGGCCCGCCGGGCCGAACAGCGCCTGACCGAACTCGGCCTGGAGCGCACCGAGTTGGACCGGCAGGAGCGCGCCGACGAGGACGTACGGCAGGAGGCCGAGGCCTGGCTCGCCGGGTGGGACACCAACCGCGCGGAGCTGCGGACGCGGATCGAGTCCGCCCAGGAGGCGGCCAACCGGGCCGAACAGCTCGCCGTGCGCCGCGAGCCCGCCGAGCGCAGGCTCCGGGCGGCCCGGCAGCGGGACCAGTTCGCCGCTGACACGGAGGACGCCCAGCAGCAGGTGCTCGCCCTTGCCGAACGCGCCGTCGGGGCCCGCGCCCACTGGCTCGACCTCAAGGAACAGCGGCTGAACGGCATCGCCGCCGAACTCGCCGCCCACCTCACCGACGGCGAACCCTGCGCGGTCTGCGGTGCCTCCGAACACCCCGCGCCCGCACGCAAGTCGACAGGACACGTCGACCGCGCGGCCGAGGAACAGGCCTTCACCGCCCACCAGCACGCCGAGGAACAGCGCACCGAGGCCGAGCGCCGCCTCGGTGTCGTACGGGAAGCCCTCGCCGCCGCCACGGCGGAGGCGGGGGACACACCGACCGGTCAACTCGCCGACGAAGTGGCAGAGTTGGAGCGGCTGTACGAGCAGGCGCGCCGGGACGCCTCCTGGCTGCACCCCGCGACCGAGGAACTGCGGCGGGCCGAGCAGGAGCACGACCGGCGGACCACGATCCAGCAGGAGGCCGCCCTCAGAGCCGCCTCCCGTGCGGCCCTTCGCGACACCCTGGACCGCGAACGCGCCTTGCTGGAGGAGGAGTTGGTGCAGACGCGGGGCACCGCGGACAGTGTGGCGGCGCGCGCCGCCCAACTGGAGCGGCAGGCCGCGCTCCTCACCGACGCCGCCGATACCGCACGGGTCGCCGAGGACACCGCGCAGCGCCTCAAGGACGCCGACGCACGGCTGGCCGACGCCGCCTTCCGCGCCGGGTTCGAGACCCCGCAGGCGGCTGCCGACGCACTCCTGGACGACGGTGCCCATCGCGAACTCCAACGGCGCCTGGACGCCTGGCAGTCGGAGGAGGCCGCCGTACGGGCGGTCCTCGCGGAGGCCGACACCGCCGCAGCCGCCCAGCAGCCGTCCGCCGACCCGGACGCGGCGGAGCGGGCCGCGAGCGCGGCCGAGCGGCGGACCCGGGACGCGGCCTCGGCGCGCGACGCGGCGGCCCGGCGCTGCACCGAGCTCGACCGGCTCTCCGCCCGGTCGGCGGCCGGGGCCCGTCAACTGGCGCCGCTGCGCGAGGAGTACGACCGGGTGGCCCGCCTCGCCGCCCTCACCGCGGGCACCTCGGCGGACAACGAACGCCGGATGCGCCTGGAGTCGTACGTCCTCGCCGCCCGCCTGGAACAGGTCGCCGCCGCCGCGACCGTACGGCTTCGGCGCATGTCGTCCGGCCGCTACACCCTCGTCCACTCCGACGACCGGGCCGGGCGCGGCCGCAGCGGACTCGGGCTGCACGTCGTCGACGCGTGGACCGGGCGGGAGCGGGACACGGCGACACTGTCCGGAGGCGAGACATTCTTCGCCTCGCTCGCCCTCGCGCTCGGACTCGCGGACGTGGTCACCGACGAGGCCGGCGGGGTCCGGCTCGACACCCTCTTCATCGACGAGGGCTTCGGCAGCCTCGACGAACAGACCCTCGACGAGGTCCTCGACGTCCTCGACTCCCTGCGCGAACGGGACCGCAGCGTCGGCATCGTCAGCCATGTCGCCGACCTGCGGCGGCGCATCCACGCGCAGCTGGAGGTCGTGAAGGGGCGGGCCGGGTCGGCCGTACGGCAGCGAGGCCAGTGAGGTCAGTGAGGTCAGTGACCGAGTGGCCGGCGGGGGAGCGGTGAGGAGTAGACGACGCTGGTGGTGACCGAGCCCAGCGCGCCGATCCGCCCCGAGACCTCCTCCAGGTGGCGCATCGAGCGGGCCGCGACCTTGATCATGAAGCAGTCGTCGCCCGTGATGTGATGCGCCTCCAGGATCTCCGGCGTCACCGCGACCAGGTCGTGGAACGGCTTGTAGTTGCCGTTCGGATAGCGCAGCCGCACGAACGCCAGGATCGGCAGACCGAGCCGCTCCGGGTCCACGACCGCCGTGTACCCCTGGATCACCCCCGCCTCCTCCAGCCGCCGGACCCGCTCGGTGACCGCGCTCGCGGACATGGACACGGCTCGGGCCAGCTCGGCGAAACCTGCCCGGCCCTCCCTCTGGAGGACGTCGAGGATGCGCCAGTCGGTGGCGTCCGGGGAATAAGCGGTCATTCTTGAGAAATAGCAGGGGAATCCCCGGCGGATCAAGCGGTACGCCGGGAATCATCACTTCAGGGGCCGGGTCGCCGACCGTAGATTTCCGGGTGTCAGGACACCTCGGTGAAAGGCCGGTCATCCATGAGCAGCACCACCCCCGCGGCCGCCGCCGCCCACTTCCGCGCGAGCCTCGCCTTCCACACCGACGTCTCCGACGTCGCCGCCGCGCTCGCTGCCGGCGACCCCGCCTTCGTCCTCCTGGACTCACGCTCCACCGAGTCCTGGGACCAGGGCCACATCCCCGGAGCGGTCCACCTCCCCACCGCGCTCATCCCCGAACAGGCCGGGCAACTCCTCGACAGGTCCGTGCCGGTGGTGACGTACTGCTGGGGCCCGGGCTGCAACGGCGCCACCCGCGCGGCCCTCGCCCTCGCCGAACTCGGTTACCAGGTACGGGAGATGCTCGGCGGCTTCGAGTACTGGGTGCGCGAGGGCTTCGAGTTCGAGACCTGGCCGGGGCGGGAACGACGTGCGGCCGACCCGCTGACCGCCCCGGTGGGTGTGGGCGCCTGCGGCTGCTGAAACCGGGGCCGACCGTGAACGGGCAGTACCCGCAGGCGAGTTGGCGGCGCGCAGGGGCTCGAACCATGAACATGTGGGCTCGCTGTGCGTTAGGTTCTGCCCATGGCGCGATACGCGGAGCCGGACACGGCGGTGCAGTGGGTGGAATCGGGCGGCGGGCCGCTCATCGCGGTACCGGAGACGGTACTGCCGTTCTGGACGGGAGCCGACGGCGACGAGACGGCCTCGGACTACGACCGGGCGTGCGAGGTCGGCGGCTGCGTCGGCCTGCTGCCGGTGGGGGACAGTGCGGCCCTGGTCCTGGGCGACGAACCCGCCTCGACGGCCTTCCTGCCGGAGCACGGCACCTTCGTACGGTGGTGTGCCGCGGACTCCGAGGACGAGGTGCTGGCCGGTGTGCCCGCCGCGCTCGCCGACGCGACCTGGGAGTACGAGGTGCGGTGGGACGTACCCGGACCGCTGGTCCTCTTCGACTCGGCGTGGCCCGGGCGGGATTCGGAAGGCACCGAGCATCTCAAGGTCGACCTGGAACCGGGCCGCTACACCGTCCGCGCGGGCCGCGCCCAGCCGGGCCCGGAGACCTGGCTGGGCCTTGTGCAGCTACGACGACTTTCCAACTGACCTGGGGCTGAAAGGACTTCGGCCCCAGATGCCAACTGGCCCGGGGCCGACGGGACGTCCGCCCCAGGCGTCGGCGTCAGAGCTGCGACAACTCGTCCACCAGGTCGTCAAGGCCGAGCGAACCCTGTGACAGCGCGGCCATGTGCCACGCCTTCAGGTCGAAGTCGTCGCCGTGCCGCTGACGCGCGTTCTCCCGGCCCAACAACCAGGCCCGCTGGCCGAGTTTGTAGCCGATGGCCTGGCCCGGGATCGTGAGATAGCGGGTCAGCTCGCTCTCCACGAAGTCCGCCGGACGGCTGCTGTGCGATCCGAAGAACTCCTGCGCCAGCTCGGGCGTCCACCGCTCACCGGGGTGGAACGGCGAGCCCGCCGGGATCTCCAGCTCCAGATGCATGCCGATGTCGACGATGATCCGGGTGGCCCGCATCATCTGCCCGTCCAGGAAGCCGAGTCGCTCCTCCGCGTCGGCCAAGTAGCCCAGCTCGTCCATCAGTTGCTCCGCGTACAGCGCCCAGCCCTCGGCGTTGGCGCTGACCATGCCGACGGACGCCTGGTAGCGGGACAGGTCCTCGGCGACATGCGCCCACTGGGCGAGCTGGAGGTGATGGCCGGGGACGCCCTCGTGGTACCAGGTCGAGACGAGGTCGTAGACCGGGAACCGGGTCTGTCCCATGGTCGGCAGCCAGGTGCGGCCAGGCCGCGAGAAGTCCTGCGAAGGCTGCGTGTAGTACGGCGCCGCCGCACTGCCCGGTGGCGCGATCCGCGACTCCACCCGCCGTACCCGCTCGGCGAGTTCGAAGTGGGTGCCGTCCAACTCCTCGATCGCCCGGTCCATCACACCCTGGAGCCAGTCACGGACCTCGTCGACACCCTCGATGTGCCGCCCGTGCTCGTCGAGGTGGGCCAGCGCCACCCAAGGGGTCTCGGCGCCGGGCAGGATCTTCTCGGCCTCCCGCTTCATCTCCGCGAGCAGCCGGTGGTACTCGGACCAGCCGTACGCGTACGCCTCGTCGAGGTTCAGCTCCGTGCCGTTGTAGTAGCGCGCCCAGCGCGCGTACCGCTCGCGGCCCACCGTGTTCGGCGCGCCCTCGATCGCCGGCGCGTACACGTCTCGCAGCCAGTCCCGCAGCTCCACCAGGGCCGCGGTCGCCCCGCGGGCGGCCTCGTCCAGCTCGGCACGCAGGGACTCGGGTCCGGCCGCGGCGAAGTCCTCGTACCAGCCGCGCCCCTCGCCGCCCGGGTCCGACCACTCGGTGAGCTGGCCGATGAACGTGGCCGTCGGGCGCGGGCCCGCGAACAGCTTCCGATCCAGGCCCAGTTGGAGGGACTCGCGGTAGCCGGCCAGCGCGGTGGGCACCGCGCGCAGCCGCTCGGCGATCGCCGCCCAGTCCTCTTCGGTCTGGGCCGGAGTCACCGTGAACACATCACGCACGGAGTGCGCGGGGGTGTGGATGTTGCCCACCTCGCGCAGACCCTCCTCCGTCTCGTGCACACCGAGTGCGGCGGTCAGCCGTTCGCGCAGCAGGCGCGCGCACCGGCGCTCGACACCACTGTCCGCGCCGGGTCGGCGCTCTGCCTCGTCGAGCTTCGCGAGGGTCGCCCGCTGAAGCTCCGCGAGTCGTTCCTGACCTGCGGGGGAGAGGTCGGGCAGCCTGCTCGAACTCTCCTTCACGCCGAGATACGTACCGATGACCGGATTGAGGGCGATGAGGTCGTCGACGTAGGCGTCGGCGACCTGCCGGGGCAGCGGAGTGGGGGTCTGCGACATGGGGACCATCCTCGTACCTGGGACTTCTCCCCGTCACCCCGATTCAGCTACGGGCGTGGCAAGCGGGAGCAAGGGCCCGCAGTCCCACTGCTGGAAGATCAACCGGGTCTCCACCCGCGCCACTTCCCGCTGTGATGTGAACTCGTCCAGGACCAGCCGCTGCAGGTCCGCCATGTCCGCGACGGCCACATGGACGAGATAGTCGTCCGGCCCGGTCAGATGGAACACGGTCCGCGACTCCGGCAACGCCCGCACCCGCTCCACGAACGGCCCCACCAACTCCCGCCGGTGCGGCCTGACCTGCACCGACAACAGCGCCTCCAGACCGCGCCCCAACTTCGCCGGATCGAGCCGCAGTTGATGCCCGAGGATCACACCGGCCCGGCGCAACCGCGTCACCCGGTCCAGACACGTCGACGGCGCGACCCCGACCTGCGCCGCGAGCTCGCGATACGTCGCCCGGGCGTCGTTCTGCAGCAACCGCAGCAGATGAAGATCCACCGGATCCAGTACGACACTTTCACTCATCGGCCGAACGTAACACGGAGGTTTGCCACGTGAACCCGGTGGATGTTCACCCTTCTCCCCATGGACTCAACGCGCCTGCACTCCTCCCCGGCCCGGCGGGCACTGGACACCGAAGCCGTGCACGCCGGCCGTGACGACCTTGCCCGGCAGGGCCTGCACGCCCCGCCCATCGACCTGTCGACCACCTACCCGTCGTACGACAGCCGTGGCGAGGCCGCCCGCATCGACGCCTTCGCCACCACAGGCGCCGAACCCGACGGCCCGCCCGTCTACGGCCGCCTCGGCAATCCGACCGTCGCCCGCTTCGAAACCGCCCTCGCCCGCCTCGAAGGCACCGACAGCGCGGTCGCGTTCGCCAGCGGCATGGCGGCCCTGAGCGCCGTCCTGCTGGCGCGCGCCTCGACGGGGCTGCGCCATGTAGTGGCGGTACGACCCCTCTACGGCTGCAGCGACCACCTGCTCACCGCCGGGCTGCTCGGCTCCGAGGTGACCTGGACCGACCCGGCCGGCATCGCCGACGCGCTGCGCCCCGACACCGGTCTGGTCGTCGTCGAGTCACCGGCCAACCCGACCCTCGCCGAACTCGACCTGCGTGCCATCGCCCACTCCTGCGGCTCGGTGCCCCTCCTCGCGGACAACACCTTCGCCACTCCCGTCCTGCAACGCCCCGCCGAACACGGCGCACGCCTCGTCCTGCACAGCGCCACCAAGTATTTGGGCGGGCACGGCGATGTGATGGCGGGCGTGGTGGCCTGCGACGAGGAGTTCGCCGGCCGACTGCGCCAGATCCGCTTCGCGACCGGCGGCGTACTGCATCCCCTGGCCGGCTATCTGCTGCTGCGCGGCCTCGCGACCCTGCCGATCCGCGTACGGGCCGCATCCGCCACCGCCGCCGAACTCGCCCGCCGCCTCTCCGCCGACCCGCGCGTGACCCACGTCCACTACCCGCGCATCGGCGGCGCGATGATCGCCTTCGAGGTGCCTGGCGACCCCCACGAGGTCATCGCCGCGGTCCGCCTCATCACCCCTGCGGTGAGCCTCGGCAGCGTGGACAGCCTGATCCAACATCCGGCGTCGATCAGCCATCGGGTGGTGGGGGAGACGGACCGGCGGGGCGCGGGCGTGAGTGATCGTTTGCTGAGGCTGTCGGTGGGCCTGGAAGACGTGGAGGACGTGTGGGCAGATTTGGATGGGGCGCTCGCGCCCCTCTCAAGGGGCACGGGGAACTGCGCGACCAGCCACAGTGCACCCGCACCCGCCAACGAACCCGCAGCCCCTACGGCGCTTCGGCCTTCCCGAACTCCGTAACCTCGACGGCACTCACCGCCGCGTCCAACCGAGCCGTGACCACCAACGTCCCTTCCTCGATCTGATAGTCGAGCGGCAGCTCAAGCCCCCGCATCGCCGCCACCATCCCCGTGTTGGACGCCTGCGTCACGGCATACACGCTCTCGCACCCGGCCTCGACGGCCATCCCCACCAGCCGCCCCAGCAACTCGCTTCCGATGCCCCGCCGTTGCCAGTCGTCCTCGACCAGCAGCGCGACCTCCGTCTCGTCCCCGTCCCACAGGAGGTGACCGAGTCCGACGATCCGTCCCGAGGCCGTCTGCACGGCGAGCGTCCGCCCGAAGCGCGGGGAGAGCAGGTGGTTCAGATAGCGGTCGGCGTCACCGACCGGCCCGTGGTACCGCATGCCGAGCGTGCGCGCGGAGCAGCGCTCGTGCATCTCCCGTGCCGCCTCCAGATCGCCGGTGTCCGCGCGCCGCACGGTGATCGCGTTTCCCTCGGGCAGCGTCAGTACGTCCTGGCTGCGCGGGATGCGCGGACCGAGCCGGGAGTCCAGCTCCACCAGCGCCCGCGCCCGGGCGAACTCGGTGGGCGTGAACGGCAGATACGGCCGCTCCACGGTGATCACTCCGCCTTCCGGCGCCCGCAGGCGCATGACCGTGTCCTCCAATGCCCCTCCCATCGGCACCGACTCCGGTTCGTGTCCCTTGCCCGCAGTGGTCGCGGGCAGCGAACGGATGGTGCACCGGCCCAGCAACTGCCGCAGCGCCAGCGGCAGTTCCGCCGCGTCCAGGGCCGTGCGGGTGGCCAGGCCCAGGACCCGGGTCGGCGCGTCCACCAGATCGTGGGCGTCGGCCCGCTCGATCCAGGTGCTCGAACCGCCGGCCGACGCCACCACCCGGGTGATCTCGGAGGCCGCGACCTCCCCCGGCGCCCGCAGCAGGAACTCGTCCACCGTGCCCTCGGCCAGCGGATGCGTCTGCAGGCTCAGGATGTCGACCTGCCGTCCGGCCAGCGCCGTGCACAGCGCGGCCAGCGATCCGGGCGCGTCCCGCACCGTGGTCCGCATGCGCCACAGGGTGGCCGGCTCGGCGACACCGTCGGGCGCCATGGACGACTGCTGGGGCTCCGACTCGGACCCGCTGGGGGACGGCGGTTCGGAGGGCCCGGCCTGCCGCACCCGCGCGGCCGGCCGGGCACCGGTATCGCCCGTAGGAGGCGCATGACCGTGGCGGCGTGACCACCATGTGTGGAATCCCGCGGTGGCGATCAGCGCCAGCGCGGAGATCGTCAGCAGTACCGGGCCCTCGGGCCCGTGCCCCACCAGATTCGCCACGACGTCCGCCACCGCGACCGCCGTGAACAGCGCCGCCAGCTCGACCAGATCGCGCCGCCAGTGGTGCACCGGACGCCCGTGCCTGGCACGCGTCACATCAGACATGTCTCGACTCATGCAACCACTGTGAAGGAAGGGTGTTGCGTGATCACGAACGCTCTGTGACCGACCGGTAAAAGCATGGTTCTGTACCTTTTGCCGTTCTTTTTACGAGTGGGCTGCCCTGAAGGTCAGCACCGGCGCCCTACGTCAGGCGGCCACCCCCGCCACCAGCGCGGTGCGCAGCCGACGTGCCTGCCTGACCAGTCGGGACGAGCCTGTCCGGTCCGCCGTCTGCGCCAGATACGGCAGCTCGCCCCGCGCCCCGGACCGCTCCGCGCACTCGGCGGCCACGGCGAGCAGGTCCCCGAGCCCTCGCGCCTGCGCGGGTTTGATGTCCCCGTCGAGGTCGGCGAGCAGCGTGCTCAGGGTGTGCCGGAGGATCCCCCATATGCTCGTGTTCGCCCCGGTGGCGGCCCCCGTCCGCATCGACTCGGCGAGCCGCGAGGGTTTCACCGCCCCGTTCCGCACCAACTGCCCGAGATCCGTGCCCAGCCGGTCCGTGTCCAGCTGTCCCCGTGCCGCGAGCACGAGCAGCGCGTCCACCGCGGCGAGCCGGTCCCCGGGGTGTCGGGCACCGAGCCCGTACGCCAGACACAGGTGCGTCGCCTCACCGGCCTCGCCGTCGGACTCGGCCAGCGCCGGGAGAGCGGCGGCCGCGCCCCGGGCGTCGTCCACGGCCGCGGTGGACACCTCCCGCACTATCCGCACCGCCACCAGCTCGCGCAGCTCGGGAAGTATCGCGAGCCAGTGCTGCTGTATGTCCCGGTTCCAGTGGTAGCAGTACCAGCGCTCGCCATAGACCGTCGTCGGCCGCCCCAGCTCCCGGAAGCCCGCCGGGAAGTCGGCCTGCAGCGAGACGAGTTCACCGAATTCGAGCTGGACGCGGGCCCCGGCGGAGCGTCGTCTGCTCGTGGGCAGCACCGGCCCGCCGGACGACAGCCATCGGGCGAGCCGGACGCCCTCGGCCGTGCCGAGCGCCGCCGCGCGCTCGGCCGCGGCCACCGCCGTCGCCCGGTCCCCGCGACGCACTCGCAGCAGCGCCTGCGCGAAGTCCGCCGCCGAGACCCGCACGCCCAGGCGCCGACAGGTGTCGAGCCTGGCCACCAGCTCGTCCGGCTCCAGCAGGCCGGTACTCCAGCTGGGGGTCGACAGCAGGAACGGCAGCGGCTCCGCGCGGATGCGGTACGCCACCTCCCAGACGCGCGCCTCGAAGGCCCGGGACAGGGGGCTGTGTCCGCACACCCGGGACCGGGAGCCGTCGTGCTGGACGGCGTCGTGGAGTGTGGCGGTGTGCACCCTGTCCCGGAGGGTGGCCAGCAGGAGGTCGAGACTCTCCGCCACGCTGTTGAGTCCGTTGTGTTTCCGGCTGAAGTGGTTGTCCGCATGGACGCTCCCTGGATCGGGACTGTTCCACCAGCGGCGCGCACATACCGGCCCCAACGCCTCCAACAGAGCGTCCCGGTCCTGGTAGGCATGACGGACGAGTCCGTCCAACACGCGCTCGAACGCCGTCACCTCGGTGTTGGAGCCATTGGAGCCATTGGAGCCGTTGGACGCCAGCAACGCCCCCACCTCCTCGGCGAGTTCGACCGCCGACTCGGGTGCCGGCGCGAGGCGGGCCGGCACCGGGGGCGGCGGAAGCACTTCCTCGTGAACCGCCGCAGCCGCTGTCACCGGCGCTGCCCCCAGCGACTCGACCGCGCGTGCGCGCAGGGCAGGGACCAACTGGTCGGCAGCCGCCGCGAGTTCGGCCCGCACCTCGGGGGAGTCGACCTTCTTGACGTGCCGCTCGACCAGTTTCAGCGCCCGCTCCTGCACGTCCGTGTCCTCGTGCCCGAAGGCCTGGGCGACGGCGGGCAGCACCTCGGCGGCGGCCGACGCGTCCCGTGCCAACACCTTCCCCAGCAGCACGAGCTGTGCCCGGACGAGCTTCTTCTCGGGCCTGAACAACACCGCGTCGGACATCTCCGCCAGCCGGCGTGGCGTCAACTCCCCGTCCAGAGCCGGCGAGCCGAGCACCGCCTGGGCGTGCGAGGCCACGGTGGGCACCGCGTCCGAGGCCAGCGCCAGCCAGTCGGCGATGTGCTCCCGCTCCTCCTCGCGGGTGAGGGCGAGCGCCTTCAACGCGCGCAGGAACGCCCGCTGATCGAGCGTCGCCCCGCCCCGCAGCAGCCGGGCCACACAGGCGTCCACCGTCCGCTTCCGGTCCAGGGCGCCTTCGACGGTGAGCCGGGCGATCGCGTCGACCCAGCCGTCCACGCTCTCCTTCGAGGACCACTCCATGGGTCCGACGACGTCGTTCGTCTCGAACAGCGCGGCCGTCAGCTCCGCGAGGTGAGGATCCCTGCGCAGCCGCTCGAACAGGGTGTCCCCGAGCTGCCACAGCTGACCGATGTGCGACACCCAGGCCTGCACATAGGTCTCCGTCGTCGGCACCGGACAACCGGAGAGCCGGACCAGACCGGCCATCAGCTCGTACGACACGCCGGCGGAGGCCGGACGCCCGGCGAGGCGGTGCGTCACATCGGCCAGCCAGGAGGCATCGCGGTCACCCAGGATGTGGATCAACAGGGCCGCCGACGACTGCGACCAGCGCATGTCGCTCCCGGCGATCCAGCTCACCGCGGCGGCCGCCCCCGTCTCACAGGCGGCACCGGCCGCGTGCAGCGTGAGATAGGCATGGCGGGACGGATGCCCCCACGGCGCCGTGCGCAACTCCTTGCGGAGATCCTTCAACTCCGGCAGGAACGCCCGCCGTTCGGCATCCGTCAGCCCGTCGAGCAACCCCACCACCTCGGCGGTCCGCCCCGCCCGCACCGCTTCCATCAACGCACTCATCGCACACCCCCGTCGCCCCGCACCATGTCCCGCTCCACCGCGGCACCCCGCCGCACCATCCGCACCGCCAGCGCGTGCTTGCACGGCCCGCGCCCGCCCCGGTACTTCGCCCACCACAC
This sequence comes from Streptomyces sp. NPDC001100, assembly GCF_053598575.1. Taxonomy (NCBI): domain Bacteria; kingdom Bacillati; phylum Actinomycetota; class Actinomycetes; order Kitasatosporales; family Streptomycetaceae; genus Streptomyces; species Streptomyces sp. NPDC001100. Next base: position 168,436 of record NZ_JBSFKO010000014.1, on the reverse strand, counting down.
ACAGCTGCAGCTCAGCACCCCCGCCTCGTCACGCACCCGGTGCACATGACCGTCCTCGGCCGTCACCGTGCCGAGCGCGCCCTCCAGCCGCACCGCACCCGCGGCCACCAGAGCGAGGGCCGAGCGCAGCCGCGGATTGTGACGCTCCACCCGCTGGGCGTCGTACGGCAGTTCACGGTGGAAGTAGGCCGCCTCCGCGGTGTCGTACCCGACCCGTCCGGAAGTGCCCAGCCGGATCAGCGCGGCGCGGACCCGCTCGGGGGTGAGCCCCGAGGCGGCGGCCAGGTCCACGACGTCGATACGGGGCTCCCAGGCCAGCAGCACGGCGATCAACTCGGCGTCCTCACCGGCCTCGTCGGCCGCGAGCGCGTCCAGGACCCCGCCCTCGCCGGAGAAACCGCGCGACGCGTCCGGCGACAGCGTGAGGGTCAGCCGCATCCCCGGCAGGACGGCCTCCCACGCACTGGCCGTGGCGGCGGTTCCGATGACGGAGGGGCCGTAGATCCGCAGGGCCGTCGCGTGGCGCAGGACCCTTTGCAGAGCGATCAGCCGCTCCGGGCCCGGCAGGCACACCGCGCCAGGGACGGGGCGGGTGGTGGGGCGCAGGCCGCGGCCCGCCGGTACGACCCAGCGGGGGCCGCTCGTGGTGCCGCGCGCGCCGGCCTTCGGAAGCGAGCGCAGGAAGCGCACCGCCTCCGCCGCGGGCAGTTCGGCCCGCAGGTCGAAGCCGGCCGCTATGACCTGCGCCTCCGCGAAGCCGCGCAGCCAGCGGTCCGGGAGCGGCACCTTCTTCTCCAGCACCGGGCCGTCCAGTGTCGTCACGGCCAACTCCTCGGGACCGACCCGGAGATGGAGCGGATCGTCCGAGCCGATACGGGACAGGGCCTCGCGCAGGGGGTTGTTGACGTCGACGTTCGTCGTGCCGTGGCCCACCTCGCCGCCGTCGAGACCGGGGCCGAGGACGTCCAGTCGTGCGTACACCCCGCCGCAGCCGGAGAAGGACTCGAAGCGCAGCCGGTCACCGCCCGCCGTCACCACCGGGTCGAGCGAGGCGGCCAGTTGGCGCTGGTAGTACCGTGCGCCCGCCACGTCGGCCACCGCCAGCAGCGCCGCCGAGGCCACCTGAGGCGAGGTCAGGAAGCCCGCGAAGAAGCGCGGATGGTCGGTGACACCCGAGGGAGTCGCCCCCTGTGAGGTCTCCAGCCCGAGGCGCCGCCCACTCTCCGACGACTCCAGCGCGGAGGGTCGGCGATAGGTCACGGCCTGCAAAGATCGCGTCATGGAAAAACCGTAGAGGCTGCCACTGACAATCGGCCTGACCTGCGAAAACGCGGTCTGTGCGCGGAAGTTCGGTGCGCCGCGGAAGGCACCGCGCACCGGGGGATGACGCCGGTGCGCGGTACAGGTTCGAGGGTAGTGGAGTTACTGACCGACGCGTCCCGGCTGAAGTGTCTGCGTGAACAGCACGGTGCCGTCCGACTCGCGCAGACGCACCGTCAGTTCCCCGCTGTGGCCGTCGATGTCGACCTCGCCGAAGAACTGGTAGCCCTCGGCCGGTGACACGTTCGCCACGGTCGGCGCCTTCACGAACACCCGCTCGGGACCGAAGGTGTTGTCGAGGTCGTTGGCCGGGAAGGCGCCCGCGTTCAGCGGACCGGAGACGAACTCCCAGAACGGCTCGAAGTCGGTGAACGCGGCCCGCGAGGGCTGGTAGTGCTGGGCGGAGGTGTGGTGCACGTCCGCCGTCAGCCACACGGTGCCGGTGATCCGCCGGTGCTTGATGTACCGCAGCAGCTCGGCGATCTGCAGCTCACGCCCCAGCGGCGCGCCCGGGTCGCCCTGCGCGACCGCCTCGATGTTCGCCTTGCCCTCGGTGGCGTCGGGCACGACCAGGCCGAGCGGCATGTCGGCGGCGATCACCTTCCACACGGCGCGCGAGCGCGACAACTCCCGCTTGAGCCAATCCAGTTGCTCGCTGCCGAGGATGCCCTGCGGGTCCACGGTCTGATTGTCGGGCGAGTTGGCGTTGCGGTAGGTCCGCATGTCCAGGACGAACACGTCGAGCAGCGGACCGTGCCGCATCACGCGCTGCACCCGGCCCTCCTTCGCGCCCGGCCGCAGCGTCGAGACCGGGAAGTACTCGCTGAACGCGCGCCGTGCGCGCACCGCCAGGGCGTCGACGCTCTTCTCCGTGTAGCGGGTGTCCGTGGCGGCGATCACCTCGCCCGGGTACCAGTTGTTGCGGACCTCGTGGTCGTCCCACTGGATGATCGACGGGACCTGCGCGTTGAATCGCTTGAGGTTCTCGTCGAGCAGGTTGTAGCGGAAGTTGCCGCGGAACTCGGCCAGGGTCTCGGCGACCTTGGACTTCTCCTCCGTGGTGACGTTCCGGTACAGGCTGCCGTCGGGCAGGGCCTGCGTCGCCGTGATCGGACCGTCGGCGTAGATGTTGTCGCCGCTGCACACGAAGAAGTCCGGGTCCAGCTTGGCCATCGCGTCGTAGATGCGGTAGCCGCCGAGGTCCGGGTTGATGCCCCAGCCCTGGCCCGCCAGGTCCCCGGACCACAGGAAGCGCACACCGCGCCGCCCGGTCGGCACCGTGCGGAACGTGCCGGCGACCGGTTCGCCGGTGCGGCGCGGATCGTCGGGGTCGGCGAGCAGGACGCGGTAGTGGATCTGCTGCCCCGAGGGCAGGCCGCGCAGCCGGGTGGTGCCGGTGAAGTCGGTGTCCGGGCCGAGCAGCGGACCGTGCCACCGGTGCGGATTGCGGAACGACTCGGTGGCGGAGGTCTCCACGATCATCCGGGCCGGGCGGTCCGAACGCACCCACACCAGACCGGAGTCGGAGGTCACGTCCCCCGCCTGCACACCCCAGCCCGCCTTGGGACGTCCGGACAGGGCGAAGGCCGGCGCGGCGCCGAGGGCGGCGGGCACGGTCAGGGCCGCCGACGCGGCCAGGGTGCCGCGCAGGACGCTGCGGCGGGCGGGGAACGGGCGATGCGACATGGGGTTGCGCCTCCACGGACGGGATGCGGTCAGGGTGCACCGCCACAACTACTGGTGCGCCGCAGCGCGCACGGAAACCACGGGTGAACAACAGAACGCGTGACATCAGAGGCCGTCCGGGTGCCGGCCGCCGGCCATCAGACGGACACCCGCGCGGATCCGCCCCGGAGACAGATGCGCGTACCCGAGGACCAGCCGTACGACCGCGTCGTCGGCACGCGCGTGTGCGTAGGCGGTGAGCGGGCGCACCGCGACACCGGCGGAGGCCGCGCGTTCCAGGAAGTCGTCCTGGGGGCCGTACTTCTCCGGGAGTTCGGCGATGACGTGCAGTCCCGCCGCGATCCCGGTGACCTCCGCTCCGGGGAAGTGTTCCTCCAGGGCGGCGACGAGGGTGTCACGCCGCTGCCGGTAGGCACGCTGGCAGCGGCGCAACTGGCGGTCGTAGTCGCCGCGTTCCAGAAAGCGGGCGAACAGCGCCTGGTCGAGGGTCGGGTGGCCGAGGTCCATGGTCCGCTTGCGCTCGACGACCTCGTCGGCCAGCGACCCGGGCACCAGCAGCCAGCCGAGCCGCAGCCCCGGGGCGAGCGATTTGCTGACCGAGCCCGCGTAGGCGACATGCTCCGGATCGAGGCCCTGGAGCGCGCCCACCGGGGCCCGGTCGTAGCGGAAGTCGCCGTCGTAGTCGTCCTCGAAGACCAGACCGTCCACCGACCGCGCCCAGTCGAGGAGTTGGGCGCGCCGCCGCGCGGAGTACGCGATGCCGGTGGGGAACTGATGGGCGGGCGTCACCACCACGGCCCGCACGCCGGACGTCTGTAGTGGCCCGATGGCCAGTCCTTCGTCGTCCAGGGGCAGCGGTACGGTGCCGACGCCCGCGGACGCGTACAGGGCGTCGTGCTGGGGGCTGCCGGGGTCCTCGACGCCGACGGTGCGCATCCCGCGCGCGTGGAGCACGAATCCGAGCAGCGTCGTCGCCTGCGCCACTCCGGAGACCACGACCAGCCGCTCCGGATCGGCGACGACACCCCGGCGGCGCGCCAGCAGTTCCGCGAGAGCCGTACGCAACCGGGGCAGCCCGCGCGGATCGGGATAACCGAGCAGGTCGTGCGGCGACTCCGCCAGCACACCCCGCTGCGCGGCGGCCCAGGCGGAACGGGGGAACAGCGACAGGTCCGGTGTGCCGGGCACGAAGTCGACCCGGGCGCCGGGGGAGCGCGGTGCGAGATCACGCGCGCGTGGCCGCGCCGCCCGCACGGCACCGCCCACCCAGGTGCCCGCACCCCTGCCGCTGCGCAGATACCCCTCCGCCGTCAACTGCTCGTACGCCTCGGTGACCAGCCCCCGCGACACCCCGAGGTCGCCCGCCAGGTCCCGGCTCGACGGCAACCGCGTGCCCGGCGCCAGCCGCCCCGAACGCACCGCCTCGCGCAAGGCGGCCTGGAGCGAACGGCCACGCGCGCGTGCCGGTGCCGAGACGGCGGGCAGCAGCAGCTCCCACGCGGCGGAACCTGTCAGCTTCTCCGGGTCGGTCGGCCCCTCCGGATTGGTCCGCGATGACGTCATGGAAGTGGACCTTAATCCGGGCCGCCACGCTCCCTAGCGTCGCCGCCATGACCGCAACCGCCGCCCGCGGCGCCCCGCTCGCCGCCCTCGCCTGCGTCCTCGTCGGCGCGTCCTTCACCGCGAACAGCGTTCTCGGCCACTATCCGTACGCGGGCGGCCAGTTCCTGCGGTACGGCCTCGCCTGCCTGCTGCTGCTCCCCTTCACGGGCAGGGACGCGACGGCCCGACTGTGCGCCCTCACACCACGTCAATGGGTCCGACTCGCACTGCTCGCGGCCATCGGCATGGTCGGCTTCAACCTGGCGGTCATCGCCGCCGAACACAGCGCCGAACCGGCCGTCCCGGGTGTCTTCGTGGGCTGCGCCCCCGTGGTCGTCGCGACCCTCGTCCCGCTTATGGAGGGACGCCGTCCCCGCAGGATCGTGCTCTACGGGGCCTCGCTCGTCGCCGTCGGCGCGTTCGCCGTCCAGGGGTGGGGCCGTACGGACGCCGCCGGAATCGCCTTCTCCGGGTGCGCGCTCGCGGGAGAGGTGGGCTTCGCGGTGCTCGCGGTGCCCGTACTGCGGCCCCTGGGGCCGTGGTTGTTGTCGGCCACCGTGTGCGGTGTGGCCGCGATCGAGGCCGCGGCGGCCGGGCCGCTCCTCGACGGGACCGGTTGGCTGCGGCGCCCCGATGCCACCGAGGCCGCCGCACTGCTGTGGCAGGCGGCGGTCGTCACGGTCGTCGGCTTCGTGTGCTGGTACATGGGCCTGCAGCGGATCGGCGCGGAGCGCGCCACGCTCTTCTCCGGCCTCATCCCGGTCGCGGCGGCCGCAACCGCGCCGCTCGTCGGAACGGGCGCCTACGGGGCCGCCCAGGCCGTCGGCAGCGCCCTCGTCGGCGCCGGAGTGGCCCTGGGATCGGGTGCGTCGACGCGGTTCCCGCGCCGGTCAGCGGCTGCCGTCGAGGATGACGCGCGCGACCAGCGCCGGGTCGTCGCTCATCGGGCAGTGCCCGCAGCCGGGCAGTCGCACTAGCCGCGCACGCGGGATCAAGTGCTTGGCCCGGACGCCCTGGCGGCGCAGCAGCAGACGGTCCTGGGTGCCCCAGGCCACGGTGACCGGCAGACCGGGGAGGTCGTCGGTGAACCGGACGGTCGTGCCGGCCCGGAGCGTGTCGTCGAACCCGGGGGCGTTGACCAGCGCGAGCGTCTCGGCGACCACGGCCTCGGGTGAACGGCGGCCGGGGCGGGCGTAGATGGTGCTCGTCAGGGCGGTGCGGCCGGCCACCGTGCGCGACAGGCGCTCGACCACCGGAAGCGGCATCCGGCGGGCGATCTGCCGCATGGTGAGCAGCACCCCGAAGGCGTAGCGGCGCTCGGCCTGGGACCAGAACCCGGCGGGAGAGAGCGCCGTGACGGACCGCACGACCTTCTCGCGGCCCAGCTCCAGGGCCAGCAGACCGCCGAGCGAGTTGCCCGCGATGTGCGGACGGTCGAGCCCCAGCGCCTCGCAGAACGCGCTGAAGACGGCGGCCGTCGTGGACAGGTCGTACGCCAACCCCTCCGGCAGCGCGGGGGAGGCGCCGAACCCGGGGAGGTCCACGGCGATCACGTCCCGCTCGGTCGCCAGGATGCCCACCACCGGGTCCCACGCCTGCCGGTGATGACCGATGCCGTGCAGCAGGAGCAGCGGTTCGCCGCTGCCCACACGCGCGTAGGACAGCGTCACGGTCCGCGGGCCGTGCGGAGAGGGGACCGGGAAGGAGACGGTGGCGGACATGGGGATGCTCCTCGTCTGGACTCGCTGACAGACGCCGTACAGGCCGTGTAGACAGCTTGTCAGCAAAAGCTACCGACTGGTAGCCCCCATCGCCAGACCTCGCGGACCTCAACGGGCGCTGCGCACCTCAAGGTTGAACTCGCCGTGACCGAGGGTCCGGAACAGGTTCACCCACAGCGGCAGCATCATCTCCACGGCGCGCGCCGACTCGATGCCGCCCAGGTCCAGTACCCGGTGCGCGGGCCAGCCGAACTCCCCGAGCAGCGCCGTCACCCGCGCCTTGGCGTCCGCGTCCTCGCCGCACACGAACACCTGGTGCTCGCCCGGCACGAGTGAAGGGTCCACCATCACCTGGCAGTTCACGGTGTTGAGGGACTTCACCACGCGCGCGTGCGGGAAGGCGCGCTGGATCTGCTCACCCACACTGTCCGACTCCACCGGCGACAGCCTGAGCCGGCCGTCCTCGAACGCCAGGGGATTGGAGACATCGAGGACGACCTTGCCGTCGAGATGCTCCGCCCCGGCCGCCTCCAGCGCGGCGAGCGCCACCCGGCCGCCCACCGCGTTCACGATCACCTCGCCCGCCGCGGCGGCCTCCGCGAACGTACCGGCACCCGCTCCGGCACCCGCGCTCTCGGCCCACTTCGCGGCGGCCGGATTGTCCTTCGTGCGCGAGCCCAGGATCACCTGGTGCCCCAGCTCGACCAGCTTGCCGCCCAGCGCCTGGCCGACCTCGCCCGTACCCAGCACCGCGTACCGCATCGCCACCTCCGTAAGGGGCCGCCGGACGTCGTCGGCCCTTGGCCCATTCTGCTCCGGCACACACGGTTATCTCCTGGACAGGGCCGCACGCTTCGCATGGGATAGGACCGTGACCACCGACACGCCGACCGACGTCTTCGAAGACCACCGCCCCGTCCTCATGGGAGTCGCCTACCGCATGCTCGGGCGCGTGGCCGACGCCGAGGACGTGGTCCAGGAAGCCTGGCTGCGCTGGTCCGGAGCCGACCACCGCGCGGTCCGCGAACCACGCGCCTACCTGGTGCGCGTCACCACCCGCCTCGCGATCGACCGGCTGCGCCAGATCAAGGCGCGCGGCGAGACCTACGTCGGCCCCTGGCTGCCGGAGCCGTACGCCACCGACTTCGGGAACACCGTCCCGGACGCCGCCGAACGGGCCGTCCTCGCCGACTCCGTGTCCCTCGCCGTACTCGTGGTCCTGGAGTCGCTGTCGCCGCTGGAGCGCGCCGTGTTCGTCCTCAGGGAGGCGTTCGGCTACCCGTACGCCGAGATCGCGGCCATGCTGGACCGCGGTGAGCCCGCCGTGCGCCAACTCGCCGGACGGGCCCGCAGACACGTCGACGAAGGACGCCCGCGCTACGAGGTCGACCCGGCCCAACGCCGCGACCTGACCGAGCGGTTCCTCGCCGCGGCGGCGGACGGCGACCTGGCGGGCCTGATGGAGCTGCTCGCGCCGGACGTCCGACTGGTGGGCGACAGCGGCGGCAAGGCCAAGGCGCCGCTGCGGATCCTGGAGACTGCGGACAATGTGGGCCGCTTCCTGATCGCCGTCGCGGGCAAGGGCATCCCGGAACTCTCGTTCCGCTTCCTTGAGCTGAACGGCGGACCCGCGGTGCTGATCCTTTCGGGTGACAAGCCCGACAGCGTCTTCCAAGTGGACGTGTCCGCCGGCCGCATCCGATCCGTGTATATCGTCCGCAACCCCGACAAGCTCCGATCGCTGGTTTCCGCTTAGCCCAGCCGCCGACAGGGCCCCCGTTTCGCGACGGGGGCTTTGACGGCGTGTCACGAAACGCGCCCTTTACGAACTCCCCGTGAACGCTCCATGGCAACCGCTCTCTGTGTTCCCTGTGGGATCGAGGATTGGTCTTGACCAAGGGTGTGGGCCGTCCTATGGTCACTGATAAGTGAAACAACCTTTAATAAACAAGGGCGCTAAAACGCGGCCGGACCACGGCGATTGCGGAGGACAGGGTGGGGACCACGCAGTTGGAATCGGTGCCGGAGCCGAAGTACTGGCATCTCAAGACAGTGCTGAGTGAGGCACTGGACTCCGAGTTCTCCGTGGGCGAGATCCTGCCCAACGAGCGAGACCTGGCAGCCCGCTTCGGCGTCGCCCGGGCCACACTCCGGCAGGCTCTGGAGCAACTCGAACTCGAAGGCAGGTTGCAGCGCCGCCGCGGTGTCGGTACGACCGTCGCGCCGCCGCGCGTGGGTGTCGCCGTCGGCACCCAACAGCACACCTGGCCGGGCGCGGCGGAGGACGCCTGGCAGTCCGTCGACTGCGTCCTGGCGGCTCCGCCGGCGGCCGTGGCCGACGTCCTGGAGACCGCTTCCGAGGAACCGGTGCACACCGTGCGGCGCTCCCGGGTGAGCCACGGCCAGCCGGTCGCCGCCGAGCTGCTCTACATCCCGGAGTCGTCGGTGCCCGACCTCTCCGCGATAGACACTCCGTCCGCGACGGCACGCGCGCGTGCCGTGCTGCGTGAGCTGCAGCGCCTCGAACTGGAGGGCCAGGACCGCGCCGTCGAGCTCGGCTCGGCCCGCGCGGACGACGCCAAGGAGCTGGACCGCCTCCCCGGGGCACCGGTCCTCGTCGTCACGACCCGCTTCTTCGCCGAGGGCCGCACCGCCGCGGTCTCCGTCGCGACCTATCGCGCGGACACCTGCCGCCTGACCTTCGCCGACTCGGGCGGCGTAGAAATACACCACGGCCCGGAACGCCAGGCTTCCTGACGGCAGTACCAGCTCACCCGTAGCGCCCCGGAACTCCACCGGGGCGCTAGGCGTTTTGTTCTCAACGCCGGCGATGGCAGCGCCCCTTCAGGGGCGCGGGGCTGTGTCGATTTGCGGCTCCGCCGCGTGGGCGCGCCCGGCCACAACGGCGCCGCAGCCGACAAACAACACCAGCGCACCCAGCCACGACGGCGCCGCCGACACGCGAACCCACCGCCAAGCTAGCGCCGCGTCACCGTGCCCTCGACCGCGAACAGTTGCTCCTCGACATGGTCAAGGGCCAACCGCAGCGCGCCAGTTGCCGCAGCCGCCTCCCCGAGCAACGACAGGGCAACCTTCGGCGGCCGCAGGCAGTACCGCGCCAGCTCCCGCCGCAGCGGCTCCAGTACACCGTCCAGCCCCGCGGCCCAGCCGCCCACGACGACCAGTTCCGGATCGAGGGCCAGGACGAGCGCGGCGACATCGTGCACCAGGCGCTGTATGAAGCGGTCGACCGCCGCGCGGGCCCGCTGGTCGCCGTCGCGGGCCAGTGCGAAGACCTGCGCGACCGCCTGTTCGTCCAGGGGGTGCAGCGGTTCGTCCGTCGTGGACAGCAGCGTCTCCGGAGTCACGTCCCGGCCCAGCAGATGCAGCGCGCCGATCTCACCGGCCGCCCCGCGATACCCCCGGTGCAGCCGCCCGCCGATCAGTGAACCGGCGCCGGGGCTCAGCCCCGCCAGCACCATCACCATGTCGTCGGACTCGGTCGCGGCGCCCTTCCAGTGCTCGGCGACCGCCGCCGCGTTCGCGTCGTTCTCGACCAGGACAGGGCACTTGAAGGAGCGGCTCAGCCGCTCGCCCAGGTGCAGTCCCGTCCACTGGGGCAGCGCGGTGCCCAGCCGTACCGTGCCGTCCGCCTCGACGATGCCCGGTGTGGCGACCCCGACCGCACGCAGCGAGCCGCGTGCCACTCCGGCCCGGCGCAGCAGCTCGGCGACCGCCGTGCGCAGCCGCTCCAGGCGCTCGTCCGCCGACGCCGTCTCGTCGACGTCCTTGGCGATCGCGCCGAGCACCCGGCCGTCCAGGTCGGCGAGGAGGACGGCGACGCGATGTGCGCCGATCTCCAGGCCCAGCAGATGCCCGGCTTCGGCCCGGAACCTGAACCGCCGCGCGGGCCGCCCCTGGCGCCGTACAACGCTCTCGTCGGCCGCCTTCTCGACGACGAGCCCGGCCTCGATCAGTCCCTCGACGACACCCTCGACGGTCGGCCGGGACAGACCGGTCACCCGGGTGATCTCCGTCAGCGTGGCGCAGTCCGTGGCACGCAACGCGTGCAGCACCACCGCGGAGTTGATTCTCCGCAGCAGCGAGGGGTCCCCGCCGGTCAGCCCCGCCAAGGTCTGTCCTCCCAGCTCGTGCGCGTGTTGGGCGGATCGTACTCGGCGCGGCGGACCCCGGCGAGTGCCGGGCGCCCCCGACTCACGAGCCCCACCGGATCACCCGGGCGCCACGAACCCCGACTCGTACGCCGCGATCACCGCCTGCGTACGGTCTCGGGCCCCCAACTTCGCCAGTACGGCGCTCACGTGCGACTTCACCGTCTCGGTGCCGACGACCAGCCGGGCGGCGATCTCCGCGTTCGACAACCCCCTGGCCATCAGCCGCAGCACCTCGGCCTCGCGCTCGGTCAGCCGGGCCCGCTCCATCACCGCGCGTGCCGCCCGGTTCCCGCCGCCGTCGCCGTACTCCGCCGCCAGCTGCCGTACAGACGCCGGGAACAGCAGGGACTCGCCCTCGGCCACCAGTCGCACCGCGTGCACGATCTCGGCCGGCCGGGCCCGCTTCAGCAGGAACCCGTCGGCACCGGCCCGCAGCGCCTCGTACACGTACTCGTCGTTCTCGAAGGTCGTGATGACCAGGATCTTCGGCGGGTCCTCGACCGTGCGCAGCACCGCGCGCGTGGCCTCGATGCCGTCCAGGAGCGGCATCCGCACGTCCATGGCGACCACGTCGGGCCGCAGCTGCCGCACCAGCGGGATCACCGCCGCCCCGTCGGCGGCCTCCCCGACCACCTCGATGTCCGGCTGCGCCTCCAGCACGGCCCGCAAGCCCGCGCGTACGAGGGGTTCGTCATCGACCAGGAGAACGGTGACCGGCATCCGGCCACCCTAGATCAGCCCAGCGGAAGCTCCGCATGCACCTGCCAGTCACCCTCGTCCGGCCCCGTGTGCGCCCGGCCCCCCAGCAGCGCGGCCCGCTCGCGTATGCCCCGCAGCCCACTGCCCCTGCCCGGCCCGGCTGTCGCCGCCGTCAGCGGATTGCGCACCTCCAGATCGAGCGTGCCGTCCGCGACCCGGATACGGACCCGGACGGGCACCGACCCCGCGTGCCGCAGCACATTCGTCAGCGCCTCCTGAAGAATCCGGTACCCCTCCCGGGAGACCGGCCCCGGCACCGTCTCCAACGGCCCGGTCACCTCCGCGTCGACCTTCGCCCCGGAGGCCCGCGCGGACTCCCACAGCCGATCGGCGTCCACCAGCGTCGGCCGACTGCTCACCGGCCGCTCCGCCTCCCGCAGCACGCCCAACACCCGCTCCAGGTCCTCCAGCGCGGCCCGGCCGGTCTCCTCGATGGCACCCAGCGCGCGCTCGGTGAACTCCGGGTCGCCCGCCGCCCGCGCGGCGCCCGCCTGCACCACCGCCACCGTCAGCGCGTGCCCGATGGAGTCGTGCAACTCCCGGGCGATGCGGTTGCGCTCCAGCAACTGCTCGGTGCGCTCCTCCAGGGCGGCGAGCTGCTCCGCGCGCGAGGGACCGAGCAACACGCGGGCCGTCGACGTGGCCACCTTGCCGAGGCCGACGACGGCGCCGTACAACGCGATCACGGGGAGCGGTGCCAGCCAGGCGTACCACCCGCTCGGTGACGCCTCCTTGAGGACCCATACGTCGTCGGGTACGCGCCCGCGTGCGATCTCGATCAGCTGGTAGGAGATGACCGGGAGCCAGACGCAGGCGAACGTGGTCACCCAGCCCAGCGCCATCCGGGCCTCCAGCCACAGCACCGTCCGGCCCCGGTCCCGCCAGGTCGCCGACGGCGCCACGGAGATCCCCGAGTCCTCCTTGCCCGGCGTCAGCAGCAGCTGCGCCTGCACCCCCTCGCCCATCCGCACGGCCGGGATCAGGCCGACCGGGAGCAGCGCGATCGCGGGTGCGTACGGAGTCCCCGGGCTGATGAAGATCCACACGCTGGTGATCAGCATCGGCACCCAGAGGTGCAGCAGACGCGTGTACGTCGTCCCCCGGAGCAGCGGGCGCAGGAAGCGGGCCATTCCGACATCGTGACAGCCGGCACCGACCATCGGCCTCCCCCGGGCGGGGGAGACGATCACCGCTGGCGGGGGAGGCCCCAACTCCCTTGAAGAGCAAGGATGTTGGCCATGACCAGCATCGACGTACGAGACCTCACCAAGGAGTACGGCACCCGGCGGGCCGTGGACCACGTCACCTTCGGCGTCCGCCCCGGCAAAGTGACCGGCTTTCTAGGCCCCAACGGCGCCGGAAAGTCCACCACCATGCGCCTCGTCCTCGGCCTCGACCGGCCCACCTCCGGAACCGCCACCGTCGGAGGCCGCCCCTACGCCGAACTCACCGAGCCGCTGCGCCATGTGGGCGCCCTGCTCGACGCCCAGGCCGCCCACGGCTCCCGTACCGGCCGCGACCACCTGCGTGCCCTGGCCGCGAGCAACCGCATCCCGGCCACCCGGGCCGACGCGGTGCTGGAGGAGACGGGACTCGCGTCGGTGGCGCGACGCCGGGTGAAGACGTACTCCCTGGGCATGCGGCAGCGGCTGGGTATCGCCGGTGCTCTCCTGGGCGACCCCGGAGTCATCCTGCTGGATGAGCCGTCGAACGGTCTCGACCCCGAAGGCATCGTCTGGATCCGGGAGTTGCTGCGCCGGCTGGCGGCGGAGGGCCGCACGGTCCTGGTCTCCAGCCACCTCATGAACGAGACCGCCTCCTTCGCCGACCATCTGGTCGTCCTCGGACGCGGTCGGCTCCTCGCCGACACTCCCATGCGGGACTTCATCGACGCGCGTGTGCAGCCCCACGTACGCATCCGTACGACAGACGCCGGCGCTCTGAAGGCCGCGCTCGCCGGGCACGGGCACGACGCCGTGGAACACGAGGACGGGCACTGGATCGTGACGCAGGCCCGCGTGGACGAGATCGGAACCCTGCTGTCGGCGGCGGGCGTACCGATCCTCGAACTCGCCTCCGCAGAAGGCACGTTGGAACAGGCCTATCTCGATCTGACCGCCACCGAGACCGAGTTCACCGCACCGCACCAGGAGGCCTGACCATGGTATTCGCGCCCGTGTTCCACTCCGAGTGGATCAAGATCCGTTCCCTGCGCTCCCAGCTCGCGTCCCTCGCCACGATCCCCGCGGTGACGGCCCTCTTCTCCGCGCTCGCCTCGTCCGACACCGGGGGAGACGACTTCGACCCCCTCTTCGCGGTCTTCTTCGGCGTGAGCTTCGGACAGATCGCGGCGATCGCCTTCGGCACGGCCGCCGTGTCCTCCGAGTTCCAGGGCGGAGCGCTACGGCTGTCGCTGGCCGCGGCGCCGCGCCGGGGGCGCTGGTTCGCGGCCAAGGCGACGGCGATCGCCGTACCCGTGCTGGCCGTCGGCCTGGTCACCGGCGTCGTGACCCTGCTGGTGGGCAAGGCGGTGCTCGGCGCCAAGGCCGACGGGCTCGGCTGGGCGGTGCAGGCGCGCGGTGTCGTCGGCTGCGCGGTCTATCTCACGCTGATGGCGCTGTTCGCGGCCGGTCTCACGGCACTGCTGCGCAGCGGTGCGGCGACGCTGGGCATCCTCATCCCGTTCCTGCTGATCGTGTCCTTCGTCATCGGCGACATGTCGAACAACATCGCGGACCTGCTGCCCGACCGGGCCGGCCAGGTGGCGCTGCACGCGACCTGGGACGGCGCGATGGGTCCCTGGACCGGGCTCGCGGTGACAGCGCTGTGGACGGCGGCCGCGTTGGCGGCGGGCGCGTGGAGCGTGCGGCGCCGGGACGCCTGATCCCGGAAAGTCACTGATCCGGGAAAGTCACTGATCTGAGGAAGCCGCTGATCTGGGGAAGCCAGCGACGTCCCGTCGATTGTCAGTCGCTCTCGGCATATCCCAGTGGGACAAGGAACTCCCGTTCCAACTCCTCGCCGTCGTCACGGAGACAGCCCCACCGTGAGCCGCCGGACTCGGCCTAGCCCCGCGCGGCTTCCCGCAGCCGTCCGAACTCCTCCGCCATCGTCGCGGCCGTCCAATGCGCGTTCAGCCCGCTCGGATTGGGCAGCACCCACACCCGCGTGTCCCCGAACACCCGCTCCTGCGGCCCTACTTGAGCCCGACGGTCGTCGAATGCGGCCCGGTAGGCCGTGACGCCCAGGACCGCCAGCCACCGTGGCTGCCATCCCGCCAGTTTCGACGCGAGCGACTGCCCGCCCTCCCGGTACTCCTCCGCGCTCAGCTCGTCGGCCCGTGCCGTCGCCCGAGCCACCACATTCGTGATGCCGAGTCCGTACGACAGCAACTCGCCCTGCTCCGAGGGCTTCATGAGCCTCGGTGTGAAGCCGGACAGATGCAGCACCGGCCAGAAGCGGTTGCCGGGGCGGGCGAAGTGGTGGCCCGTGGCCGCCGTCATCAGACCCGGGTTGATCCCGCAGAACAGGACACCGAGGCCGTCCGCGACGACGTCCGGTACGAGACGGTCGCGGGCGGCCTCCAGCTCGGCCTGGGTGAAGCGCTTCGGAGGAGTCGGAGGCGTCAGAGGATCGCCCCCGGGGTGTAACCCGCGGCCTCCGGGTGCTGCTTCGCGATCTCCTCGACGCGGGCGACCACGGCGGCGACCTGGTCGGCGGCGGCGCCGGTGAAGGACAGCTTGTCGGCCATCAGCGCGTCCAACTGGGCGCGGTCCAGCGGGATGCGCTCGTCGGCGGCCAGCTTGTCCAGCAGCTCGTTGCGCTCGGCGCCCTGCTCACGCATCGCGAGCGCGGAGGCGACGGCGTTCTCCTTGATGGCCTCGTGCGCGACCTCGCGGCCGACACCCGCGCGGACGGCGGCCATCAGCACCTTGGTCGTCGCGAGGAACGGCAGATAGCGGTCCAGCTCACGCGCCACGACCGCCGGGAAGGCGCCGAACTCGTCGAGCACGGTCAGGAACGTCTCCAAGAGGCCGTCCAGCGCGAAGAACGCGTCCGGGAGGGCCACCCGGCGCACCACCGAGCAGGAGACGTCGCCCTCGTTCCACTGGTCGCCCGCCAGCTCACCGGTCATCGACGCGTAGCCGCGCAGGATGACCATCAGGCCGTTGACGCGTTCGCAGGAGCGGGTGTTCATCTTGTGCGGCATCGCGGAGGAACCGACCTGGCCCGGCTTGAAGCCCTCGGTGACCAGCTCGTGCCCGGCCATCAGCCGGATGGTCTTCGCGAGTGAGGAGGGCGCCGCCGCGACCTGCACCAGGGCCGTCACGACCTCGTAGTCGAGCGAGCGCGGGTACACCTGGCCGACCGAGGTGAACGCCTGCGAGAAACCGAGGTGGGAGGCGATCCGCTGCTCCAGCTCCGCGAGCTTCGCCGCGTCGCCCCCGAGCAGGTCCAGCATGTCCTGGGCCGTGCCCACCGGGCCCTTGATGCCGCGCAGCGGGTAGCGGCCGAGCAGCTCCTCGACCCGGCCGTAGGCCACGAGCAGCTCGTCGGCCGCGGTCGCGAAACGCTTGCCGAGGGTGGTGGCCTGGGCGGCCACGTTGTGCGAGCGGCCGGCCATGACCAACTCGCCGTACTCACCGGCCAGCTTGCCGAGCCGGGCCAGGACGGCCACCGTACGGTCGCGCATCAGCTCCAGCGAGAGCCGGATCTGCAACTGCTCGACGTTCTCGGTCAGGTCCCGGGACGTCATGCCCTTGTGCACCTGCTCGTGCCCGGCGAGGTCGTTGAACTCCTCGATCCGCGCCTTCACGTCGTGCCGCGTGACCTTCTCGCGCTCGGCGATCGAGGCCAGGTCGACCTGGTCGAGGACGCGCTCGTAGTCCGCGATCGCCGCGTCCGGCACCTCGATCCCGAGGTCCTTCTGGGCCCGCAGCACAGCGAGCCAGAGCTGCCGCTCCAGCTTCACCTTCTGCTCGGGGGACCAGAGCGTGGCGAGCTCGGTGGAGGCGTAACGTCCGGCGAGGACGTTCGGGATGCGGGGCTTGGCGGCAGCGGAAGTCACGTGTACGGATTCTACTGGCGATTCGTGCAGGCCAGCGCCACAGTCCCCTTCGTCGGAAGCTACGAGACCTCCGTCACCACTCCGAGTCCGCCAGCTCGGCCAGCACTCCCGCATGACAAAGCAGCGGGGCGCACCAGCAGGCCAGCGTCCGTCCGCGGAGCTCCGGTACCAGGGCCAGCAGGTCGGGGCGCTCCAGCAGATACGCCCGGTACTTCGCCATCACCTCCGCGCGCGTGCCGTCCCGACGGCGCGTGGGGGTGTCGTAGGCGAAGGGGTTGCGGAGCGGGTGGTGGGGGAGGTCCCAGCCGCCGAGGGTCCAGCGGCGACCGACGTAGACGAGGTCCTTGGGGGCGAGTTCCAACTGGGGGCCGTACTCGTGAATCCGGCCCCTGACGTTGATCACCCGCGTGGTCATGGAGAGTTACGCCGCCGGGCCCTCGTAGGGGAGGAGGTCCGGGCGCTTGGGGGAGAGGCCGTCGCCGGAGGAGCGGCCGGTGAGGCGGCGGCCTATCCAGGGGAGCAGGTACTGGCGGGTGAAGCGGACGTCCTCCACGCGGCGGGCGGTCCAGTTCGGGGGTGGGGTCGGCGGCATCGGGGTGCGCCACTCATGGTCCTCCGCCTCGTAGCCCAGGGTCTGCCACACCGCCTCGGCGACGCGGCGGTGCCCCTCGGCCGTGAGGTGGAGGCGGTCGACGTCCCACGCGCGCTGGTCGGCGAGCGAGGGCGCGCTGTACAGGTCGACGACCAGGGCGCCGTGCCGGTCGGCGAGGTCGTCGACGTAGGAGAAGAGCTCCTCCATGCGCGGCCGGAAGCGCTGCTGGACCGGGCCCTCGCGGCCGGGGCTGCGCATCAGCACCAGGTGCTTGCAGGCGGGCGTGAGGCGCTCCACGGCCTCCTCCAGCAGGGCGCGCACCCGGCCCATGTCGCACTTGGGGCGCAGGGTGTCGTTCAGGCCGCCGACCAGCGTGATCACGTCGGGCTGCATGGCGGCCGCCGGGCCGACCTGCTCGTCCACGATCTGCGCGATCAGTTTGCCGCGCACGGCGAGGTTGGCGTAGCGGAAGCCGGGCGTCCGGGCGGCCATCCGCCCGGCGAGGAGGTCGGCCCAGCCCCGGTAGGTGCCGTCCGGGAGCAGGTCCGACATGCCCTCGGTGAAGGAGTCGCCGATCGCGACCAGGCTGGTGTGCGTGGGATTCGTCTGCATGGCGACGAAGATGATATCCCGCGTCCATACCCGCCGGTCGGTCCCCCTCCCCGATCAGGGACCGGCCCTACGCCCGCTGCCCGAACAGCTCCCGCAGCACGTCCTCCATGGTCACCAGGCCGGTCAGCCGGCCCTCTTCGTCGAGGACCGCCGCGAGGTGCGTACGGCCGCTGCGCATCGCCGTGAGCACGTCGTCCATGGGGGTGCTCTCCCGGATGTTCGCGATGGAGCGCATGTCCTCCACCTTGAACGGCTCGTCGCGCGGCGACGCGTCGAGCGCGTCCTTGACGTGGAGGTAGCCGATGATCCGGCGCTCGGCGTCCACCACCGGGAAGCGGGAGAAGCCGGACTCGGCCGACAGCACCTCCAGCTCGGCCGGTGTGATGCCGGCGACCACGTAGTCGACGCGTTCGAGGGGGAGTACGACGTCCCGCACGGGCCTGCTGCCGAGCTCCAGGGCGTCGTTCAGCCGCTCCCGGGCGCGCTCGTCGATGAGGCCGGCCGCGCCGGAGTCCCGGACGATCCGGGCGAGTTCGGCGTCCGAGAAGGTCGCCGTGACCTCGGCCTTGACCTCGACGCGCAGCAGCTTGAGCAGCGTGTTGGCGAACGCGTTGATCGTGAAGATCACCGGGCGCAGCGCCCGGGAGAGGGTCACCAGCGGCGGTCCCAGCAGCAGCGCGCTGCGTACCGGCTCGGCGAGCGCGATGTTCTTGGGCACCATCTCGCCGAGCAGCATGTGCAGATAGGTCGCCATGGCCAGCGCGATCACGAAGGAGACCGCGTGGCCCGCGCTCTCCGGGACGCCGACCGCGTGGAACACCGGCTCCAGCAGATGCGCGATCGCCGGCTCGGCGACGATACCGAGGACCAGCGTGCACAGCGTGATGCCGAGCTGGGCCGCGGCCAGCAGCACCGACACGTGCTCCAGACCCCACACCACGCTCTTCGCGCGCCGGTCGCCCTGCTCGGCGTGCGGCTCGATCTGACTGCGGCGCACCGAGATCAACGCGAACTCGGCCCCCACGAAGAAGGCGTTGACGACCAGCGTCGCCAACCCGATCAGCAGTTGTACGGCGGTCACAGCTCCCCCTTCGCGGAGTCGGAATCGGAGTCAGGACCGGATGCGGCGGGCGGCGCATGCAGCAGCAGCCGCGCGGCCCGCCGCCCCGACGCGTCCACGACGTCGATCCGCCACCCGGCGACCTCGACGGTGTCCCCGACCTCCGGAATCCGCCCCAGCTCGGTGGCGACCAGACCGGCCAGCGTCTCGTACGGCCCCTCGGGCGCCCGCAGTCCGACCCGCGCGAGCTGGTCCATGCGGGCGGCGCCGTCGGCCGAGTACAGCGCCCGGCCCTCGTCGTCCGTCCCGGCCGGGGCCAGGTCGGGCGTCTCGTGCGGGTCGTGCTCGTCCCGCACCTCTCCCACGACCTCCTCGACGATGTCCTCCAGGGTCGCGACTCCCGCCGTACCGCCGTACTCGTCGATGACGACGGCCATCGTGCGCTTGCCGGACAGCCGGTCCAGCAGGCGGTCGACGGTGAGGGATTCCGGGACGAGGAGGGGCTCGCGCAGCACGTCGGAGAGCGGGAAGCGCGCCCGCTGGTCCGCCGGTACCGCCAGGACGTCCTTGATGTGCACGGTGCCGACGACGTCGTCGAGGCTGCCGCGGTAGACCGGGAAGCGGGACAGCCCGGTCGCCCGGGTCGCGTTGGCCACGTCCTCGCAGGTCGCCTGGGCGTCGAGGGCGACGACCTGGACGCGGGGCGTCATCACGTTCTCCGCGGTGAGGTCGGCTAGGTTCAGGGTCCGGACGAACAGCTCGGCGGTGTCCGGCTCCAGGGCGCCCTGCTTGGCGGAGTGCCGGGCCAGCGCGGCCAGCTCCTGCGGCCCGCGTGCGGAGGCCAGCTCCTCGGCCGGCTCCAGGCCGAAGGCCCGCACCATGTGGTTCGCCGTGTTGTTCAGATGGCTGATGAACGGACGGAACGCGGCACTGAACCAGCGCTGCGCGTTGCCCACCCGTTTGGCCACGGCCAGCGGTGAGGAGATCGCCCAGTTCTTCGGCACCAGCTCGCCGACGACCATCAGGAACACCGTCGACAGCGCCGTCCCCAGCACCAGCGCGACGGACTTCGACGCGGAGTGCGAGATGCCCAGCGACTCCAGGGGGCCCGCGATGAGCGCGGCGATCGACGGCTCGGAGAGCATGCCGACGACCAGGTTGGTGACCGTGATGCCGAGCTGGGCGCCGGAGAGCTGGAAGGTCAGATTCCGTACGGCCTTCAGGGCACCGGAGGCGCCCCGCTCGCCGCGCTCGACCGCGCGCTCCAGCTCGCCGCGCTCCACGGTGGTCAGCGAGAACTCGGCCGCGACGAAGGCGCCGCAGAGGAGCGAGAGCAGGATCGCCACCAGCAGCAGAAGCACTTCGGTCATCGGGTCACCTCCGTCCCATGATCGGACAGGGCAGGGAGGTTCGCGCGATGTCGCGTACTGGGAGGCTCGCCCATGGGCGGACGCTCACACCTTTCGAGGAGATGCAGAAGTTCCGGGTCGTCCACCAATGGTAAAGGATGAGCAAAGCGTTCAGGTGGTGAGGTGTTTCACCCAGCGCCGCCAGTGGTCCTCGCGTACGTACCCCGCAGCGCGCCACGCATGCTGCCCGGTCTCGTTGCGTTCCAGCACCATCGCGTCCCCGCGCCGCCCGCCCAGCGCCACGAACCGCTCCTCGGCCGCCGTGAGCAGCGCCGAGCCGATGCCCCGGCGGCGCTGCTCCGGGTGCACGGCCAGCCGGTAGAGGTGACAGCGCCAGCCGTCGAAACCGGCGATCACGGACCCGACGAGACGCCCCTCGCGTTCTGCGAGGATCAGTGCGTCCGGGTCCCGGCCGATGAGCCGGGCCACGCCGTCGCGGTCGTCGCTGATGCTCGTTCCTTCGGCGGCCTCGCGCCAGAACGCCAGCACGGCGTCGATGTCGGTGAGGGCCGCGCTGCGGATATGAAGATCACTCATGGGACGAGCCAAGCAGAGGGTGGGCGGGCGAGGCGACCGGGTTTCGGCGCAGTTCCTCGACGACCGGCGCGAACGCCTCCAGGTACGGCTCCAGCACGGTGAGATAGGAGAACCCGTACCGGTCGCGCAGCGCGCGCAGCTTCGCCGTGATCTCCTCCAGGGTGCCGACCAGCATCACGGGGAGGTCGAGCACCTGCTCCAGGGTGAGGTCCGGCCGGCGTTCCAGCAGCGGGCCGAGCGCGCTCGCGGGGTCGTCCGTCACCGCCACCAGCTGGATCAGCAGGTTGAGTTCGGCGGGTTCCGCCCGCTCGGCCGCGAACTCCCGGTAGCGGGCGACCCGTTGACCGAACTCGGTGGAGTCGACCGGTGCCAGCCTGCCCGTCGTGCTGCCCGGCTCCAGGCTCGCCCCCGCGAACGCCGCGATGTCCGCGTGCTCGGCGGTCAGGCGCAGCACGCGGTCGCCGTTGCCGCCCAGGAGGAGCGGTACCCGGGTCTCCGTGGTCTTCAGCAGCCGCGCCAACTCCTCGACGGTGCGCCGGAGATGGTCCACGCGTTCGCCCGGTGAACCGAAGGGCAGCGCCGCCGTGTCGTGCTCCGCCTGGATGTAGCCGGTGCCCAGGCCGAGTTCGAGGCGCCCGCCGGTCAGGTCGTGGGTCGTCGCGACCTCGCGGGCCAGCAGAGCCGGGTTCCAGAAGCCCGCGTTGAGCACGAACGTGCCCACCTGCGGCCGCTCGGTCGCGTCGGCCGCCGCGACCAGTGCCGGGAACGGCGCGACCATGCCCAGATGGTCGGGGACCAGGATCACGTCGTAGCCCAGTTCCTCCACGCGTCGGCATCTCGCGCGCCACTCGTCGGCGGGCGCGGACGTCAGCAGACTGGCCCCGAAGCGGAACGGGCGCGACATGAACTCTCCTCGGCAGCAGGGGACTTCAGAACGACCGTCGCGATTCCATCACTCGTGCGCGATCGCCGCCAGCACGTTCATGCGCGACGCGCGCAGCGCCGGCAGCAGCGCCGCGACGATGCCCACCACCGCCGAGCCGATCACCACCGCGACGATCGTGGTCCACGGCACCGCGAGCGCCTTCATGCCCTGGAGCGCCAGGACCTGCTGCGCGCACACGCCCCACACGAGGCCGAGACCGAGCCCCAGCACCGCGCCGAACACCGCGATCACCACCGACTCCAGCCGGATCATCCGCCGCAGTTGACGCCGACCGAGGCCGATCGCGCGCAGCAGGCCGATCTCCCGGGTGCGCTCCACGACCGACAGGGCAAGGGTGTTGACCACACCGAGGACCGCGATCACGATCGCCAGGCCGAGCAACGCGTAGACGAGATACAGCAGTACGGCGATCTGGTCGTGGATCAGCTTCTTGTAGTCGGCCTCGTCGCGGACCTGCACCTGCGGATAGGGCTTCAGCGTGGTGTCCAGCGCCTTGCGGAGCTGGTCGGCGCCGGTGCCGGAGGAGGCGTTCACGTACAGCGCCGAGTCCTGGCCGTTCGGGACGTACTTCTCGACCGTGGCGATCCCGAAGAACAGCCCGCCCTGCGTCCCGAACCCGCCCGAGGAGCCCTGGTCGCTGAGGGCGCCCACCGTCAACCGGGTGGTGTGCCCGCCCGGGAACTCGACGGGGAGCACGCTGCCGACTCGTACGTGGTGGTCCTTCGCGAAGGTCACGTCCATGGCGATGTGTCCGGCGGCGAGCGCCGAAGTCGTGTTCCCCTGCGCGTACTTGATGTGGGCGACGTCGTCGAGCGGGGTGTCGTACCCCGCGGCCGTCGTCTCCACCCGCTTGCCGTCCGGCAGCCGGACCGCGAGGGGTGCGAAGCGGGCGCGTACGACGAGGCCGACGCCGTCGGTGGCGCGCACATGGTCCGTGACCTCCTTGGAGAACGGCACGAAGCTGCCGTTCTGGATCACGAAGTCGGCGCCCAGGGTCCTGTCGATCTGCTGGTCGAAGGACTTGGACATCGACGCGCTCGCCACCGACATCCCGCCGACCAGCGCCAGGCCCACCATCAGGGCCGCCGCGGTGGCGCCCGTGCGGCGCGGGTTGCGCAGGGCGTTGCGCTGGCTCATCCGGCCGACCGAGCCGAACAGGGCGGGGAAGGCGCCGCCCAGCACCCGGATCATCGGGCGGACCAGGAGTGGGCCCGCGATCACGGTCGCGATCAGGGTCAGCACGATCCCGAGACCGAGGAAGGAGGCGGACGAGGCCGTCTTCGTCGCGGCTGCGCAGCCGGCGAGCGCGGCCACACCGATCACGCCGACGATCGAACCCACGACCGCCCGCACCCTCAACGGCCGTCCCACACCGGCGACTTCGGCGTCCGCGAGGGCCGCCATCGGCGAGACCGTCGCGGCCCGCCGGGCCGGGAGATACGCGGCGACGAAGGTGACGCCGACGCCAACGACGTACGCCGCCACGGGAGTCGGCCAATTCACCACCATCTCGGTGGTCTTGAGGTTCATGCCGAACGCGGTCATGAGCTTGATCAGCCCGGCCGCGAGCCCGATTCCGGCCGCAAGGCCGAGAGTCGAACCGATCAGGCCGAGCAGCAGCGCCTCGGTGAGGACCGAGCGCCGCACCTGCTTGCGGTCGGCGCCGAGGGCGCGCAACAGGCCGAGTTCGCGGGTGCGTTGGGCGATCAGCATCGAGAACGTGTTGACGATCAGGAACACACCGACGAGGACGGCGATGCCCGCGAAGCCCAGCATCACGTACTTGATGACGTCGAGGAAGCCGCCCAGGTCGGCGGCGGCCGACTTGGCCTGCTCGTCGGCGGTCTTGATGTCGTAGGAGCCGGACGAACCGATCGCGGCGGTCACCCGCTGCTTGAGCACGGCGTCGGACACGCCCTTGGTCGCGTCCACCGAGATGCTCGTGGCGCGGTCGGAGGCGCCCAGCAGTTGGGACTTCGCGGTGGCGGGGTCGAGGAAGACCAGCGCGGCACCGGGGTTGGTGGTGGTGAAGGTGGCGATGCCGACGATCTCTACCTTGAAGCTGCCGGGCTGGGCCTGCACGGTCAGCGTGTCGCCGATCTTCACGTGCTTGTTGTCGGCGGTGTCCGCGTCCAGGAGGGCCTGGCCGGCGCCCTGCGGGGCGTGTCCCGAGGTCAGTTTCACCGGGCTGCGGTCGGTGAGGTACCAGTCGGTGGCGATGGTGGGCGCGCCCGTGGTCGGCCCGACCGACTTGTTCTTGCTGTCGACGACCACGATGTTCTGCACGGACACGTCGGCATGGGTCGCGGCGACCCCGGCCACCTTCGCCACCTGCCCGGCGAGCGCGGCGGGCACGGTCTCGGTCGCGCCGGTGGGCACCGAGGACTTCAGGTCCTGCTTCGGCTCCACGGTCACATCGGCGGACGTGGACGCGAAGAGGCGGTCGAAGGTGCGGGTCACCGTGTCGGAGAAGATCAGGCTGCCCGCGACGAACGCGACAGACAGCACCACGGCCAGCGCCGAGAGCAGCAGCCGTCCCTTGTGCGCGAGGAAGCTCCGGAGGGTCGCCTTCAGCACGGGTTCAGTCCTTGTCGAGGGTTACGTCGGGCACGTCCTTGGCGGGGCCGTCGGACTGGCCGCGGACGAGGTCGAACCGCTTCATCCGTTCCAGCACCGCCTCCGCGGTCGGCCGTTCCATCTCGTCCACGATCCGTCCGTCCCCGAGGAAGAGCACCAGGTCGGAGTGGGCGGCGGCGCCCGGGTCGTGGGTGACCATGACCACGGTCTGCCCGAGCTCGTCGACCGCGTCGCGCAGGAAGCCGAGCACCTCCAGACCGGCCCGGGAGTCGAGGTTGCCGGTCGGCTCGTCGGCGAAGATCAGCTCGGGCCGGGAGGCGAGCGCCCGCGCGCAGGCCACCCGCTGCTGC
This sequence comes from Streptomyces sp. NPDC001100, assembly GCF_053598575.1. NCBI lineage: Bacteria > Bacillati > Actinomycetota > Actinomycetes > Kitasatosporales > Streptomycetaceae > Streptomyces > Streptomyces sp. NPDC001100. The sequence continues at coordinate 144,022 of NZ_JBSFKO010000014.1, read as the reverse complement.
TGGCCCCCGGAGAGCTCTGCCGGCCGGTGCTTGAGCCGGTCCCGCAGCCCGAGCGCGTCGATGACCTGGTCCAGCCACTTCTGGTCCGGCTTCTGGCCTGCGATGTCCATGGGCAGCGTGATGTTCTCGGCCGCGGTGAGGGTCGGGATGAGGTTGAAGGACTGGAACATGAACCCGATCCGGTCCCGGCGCAGCCGGGTCAGCTCGCGGTCCTTCAGCCCCGTGATCTCGGTGTCGCCGAGCCACACCTGCCCGGCCGAGACGGTGTCGAGCCCCGCCAGGCAGTGCATCAGCGTGGACTTCCCGGAGCCCGAGGGCCCCATGACGGCGGTGAAACGGCCGCGCGCGATGTCCACGTCCACCGCGTCCAGGGCGAGCACGGTCGTCTCGCCCGAGCCGTACGCCTTGGTCAGACCGCGGGCGCGGGCCGCGATCCGGTCGGCCGAGGCCTGGCCCGGGGCGTGCTCCGCTGCAGGTGTGGACAAGACGGCCTCCTGGAGTTCCCTCGCTCGTGGACGTGCCCGACTCCGTACTTCCGGCCGAGCCTAGTGTGACGCGGCGCACACCCGGTATCCCCCGTGCGGCCGAGGCGGTCTCCGCCCCAGGTCGGGCCCCCGATACCGGTGTAAGGGGCACTCTCCACCCACCGGATGAGCCCTTGCCGCTGCTAGCAATTCGGCGCTAGCTTTTGGGTATGGCGAAGACCCAGCTGAACGTACGCGTGGACGAGGGCACCGCCCGCGCGGCGCGTGAGCGTGCCCTGGCGCGTGGCATGAGCGTCAACCGCTACATAGAGGAACTGGTCAGACAGGACACCGGGGAGGTCGGCCACACCTTCGTCGAGGCCGCCGCCGACTTCATGAAGCAGTACGAGTCCGTCTTCGCCGACGAGTTCGGCACCGACGGTAAGAGCACCCGCGAAGGTCGCCGCTGATCCCTTGAACAACCTCAGGATCGACCTCGCCTGGCTGCTCATGCTCGCCGAACACAACACACCCGGAGACCCCCAGGTCACCGACTGGGGCGCGCTCGTCGCCGCCGTCGCCCGCCACCAGGCCGACATATTCGACGTCCCCGTCTACGACAGCCCGCACGCGCGTGCCGCCGCCTTACTCCAACTCCTCATCCACGTCCCCGCGTTGGAGCGTTCCAACGCCCTCTTCGCCTCGGCCGTCGCCTACGCGTACCTCGTCGCCAGCGGCCTGAAGGTCATCACCTCGCCCGAACAGGTCCGGGATCTGGCCCGGTTGGTGAAGAGCGGCGAGGCGTCGGTCGACGACATCGCGCACGAACTGCGCCAGTGGAGTCTGTGATCAGTCGTCAGTGACCGGGCGCCAGGCCGTGCCGAGAACGCAGTACGACGTGGGCAGCGCGGGCCCATTCTCCGGGATCAACACCCGCCGGTACGGCCCGAGTTCGAACCTCGCGTCGCGCAGTGCGGCGACCGGTTCGCGGCCCAGATGACAGCCGCCGTTCAGCGGCGGCCACAGCGTGCGGTCCAGGGCGCGCTGGGTGAACGCCATCGTCGGCCCGCCGCCCCGGCCGTGCTCGAAGAACCGCACGACCCCGCCGGGCCGCAGCACCCGCCGTGCCTCCGCGAGCGCCCGCGGCACATCGCGCACACTGCACAGCACCAGCGAGAGCACGACCGCGTCGAAGGCCTCGCTCTTGACGGGCAGCTTCTCCGCCGCACCCGGCACCACGTCGACGGGCACCCCGGAACGGAGCGCGGACTCCACGGCCAGCTGCCGCAGAGTCCGCTCGGGCTCGATCGCGACGATCTCCGAGACGGTGCCCGGATAGTGCGCGAAGTTCAGCCCGTTCCCGGCGCCGATCTCGATCACCCGCCCGGAAAGCCCGGCGAGCAGCCTCTCCCGCATCCCGGCCAGGCCGAACCGTGACTCGGCGCGCACACTGAAACGGGCGTAGTAACGGGCGAACAGCGGGTGGTGGACGGCGTCCCGCGGCACAGTGCCGGAGCCTGCGGACCGTAGCGGCATGGCGACCTCCCGGACCGGACCGGGCCGAAACCGGTCCCTACCGGGATTGTCCCCCCTGCCGCCCTTGACCACCCCCGCTGCCGCCGGGGAAGGTGCGGGGCCGGGTCAGGAGATGAAGTCCCGGACCTGCTCGTAGACGCCGTGGTCGTTGTTCATGTTCGTGTGCGAGATGCACCCGACGTCGACATTGGTCGCGCCGCTCAGTTCGGCCGAGGTGTCCGGGTTGATCGCCTCGTCGCAGTCCGACCAGTAGGCCGCGTACGACACACTGCCGGGCGTCTCGTCACCGGAGTTGAGCGCGGTGAGGAAGGAACTCCCGGTCTGCATCTCCTTGCAGGACGTGTACAGCCAGGCGCACAGCGAGGCGATGTCGGTGCCGTGGTTGACCCCGGCGACGGACACGAAGTGGTCCACGTACGACGTGCCGCCCAGGTTCTTGAGGAAGTAGCGGGAGCTGAGCGTGCCCATGGAGTGACCGACGATGTCGACCTTCGACGCCCCGGTCTGCGCGAGCACGCTCTTGACCTCGGTGGCCAGCTGCGAGGCGGTCGTGACGTTCGACTGCGTCCAGTCGTACGACCACGCGAACAACTCGGACGAGGAGTAGCCGTCGGCCTCGAAGTCCGCGACCCAGTCGTTCCAGCCGCTCGCCGAACCGCTCAGGCCGTGCACGAAGACGATGGGATCGTGGCTCGCCGCATGAGCGGGCGTCGAGGCCAGGGAGAGTGACAGAAGGAGCGAGGTGGCCACGGCCGACAGGGCCGTGGCGATGCGACGCTTGTGGCGCTGCATGATGCCTCCTGATACCGGTGGGGTTGTCAGGAGTGTCAGCGGGGGTCTACGCGCGCCGCATCGGCGAAATCGCCGGTCTTTACGTGTGAATTAACTCGCCAGTAACGTCAGTTGTGTGGTGACACCAGTGAACCCCCCACCTCTGGACCGCACTTGGCCACCGTCGCGCACCGACGTGTGGCGAACCCCCGATCCCACGCTCCCCGAGGGTGTCCGCATCCGACTGCTCCGCGCGGCCTACGGCGACCCCCGCGCCGCCGCCGAACTCCGCTCCCGCCTGACCCCACGCCAGGCCGCGGGCCTCGACCCCCTCCCGACCGAACCGGCGTCCCTGGCACCGGAGTTGCTCAGCCATCACCGCCAGGAGATCCGCTCCCTGCCCGACGACACCCGCCTGCTCCTCCTGCTCGCCGCCGCCGACCAGTACCCCGTCCCCACCCACGCCTTCCTCCGCGCCGTCGCGGCGGGCCGGCTCGACACCCGCCCCCTGGAAGCCGCTGAGACCGCAGGGGTCGCGCAGGCGACAGCCGCCGGGGTCGTGTTCCGCGACGCGTGGACGAGGATCGCAGCGTACGAGACCGGGTCTCCGGCGGACCGGCGAGACGTCCACCGGCTGCTGGCGCGGGTGTTGAGCACGGAGGACGAGACGCCTCGGCGCTCCTGGCACCGGGGTGCGGGCGCCCTCGGCCCCAGTGTGCGGCTCACCGCGGAACTCCGTACGGCGGCGGTCAAGGCACGGGCGAACGGCGAACACGCCCTCGCCTGCGCCTTGGTGGAACGAGCCGCAGCCCTCACCCGCGAGCCCCGCGAACAGTCCCGCCTCCTCGACCGCGCCGCCGGTGACGCCTGGCAGTGCGGTGAGGGCGACCGTGCCCGAAGACTCGCCGCCGCGACGGACAGCGACGCGCTGAACGGGGTGTTCGCGCTGCGGTCCGGCAACGCGGCGGAGGCGTTCGACGCGTTGTTGATCGCGGTGGGGCGACGGGGGGTTGAGGGGTCGGTGGTGCGGCGAGGGAGCGAGGCCCCGGTGGTGCGGCGAGAGGGCGAGGCACCGGTGGTGCGGAGAGGGGCCGAGGAGTCTGCGGCGCGGCCAGGGGCCGAGGAGCCTTTGGCCGGGGGCCACTTGGGTGAGGCGCCGGGAACGGTTATGCCGCGAGCGGAAGCATCCCGGACTGCGGCTTCCCGGGCGGGTGTGCCTGGAGCGGCGATTCCCCGGGGAGATGTGCCTGGAGCGGCGATTCCCCAGGGGGATGTGCCAGGAGCGGCGACTCCCAGGGCCGATGCGCCGGGAACGGCGACTCAGCGAGGGGACGTGCCGGGACTGGCGCCTCCGCCGGTGGATGCGCCGGGAACGGTAGCTCCGCGAGTGGATGCGTCCGGAACGCCAGTTCACCGGGCGGGCGCGTCCGGGACGGCAGCTCCGCGGGCGGATGCGCCGGGAACGGTAGCTCCGCGAGTGGATGCGTCCGGAACGCCAGTTCACCG